>CALFUU010000021.1 GCA_937929835.1 uncultured Saprospiraceae bacterium
GTTCACATAACTATAATACTGCCTTTATGACTGAAATTTTGGATAGGACTTGTGCAAATGGAAGATATAGAGTTCTTCAATTACCTCCTAAAAGTGAAACGCCATCAAATTTATTTACAAATGATCTTATACACTTAAAAAATATTTTAGCTACAGTTGCGGAAAGCGATTCTAATTCTCAAGTTCTTTTTAAGCAAGAAGAAATTAAGATAAAGGCCGAAAATCCATTAGTGATGTGTGGCGGATTGGCTTCGTTAGCGTACTGGGGTTTAGTATATAAGCCTCAAGAGAAAATGAGTTCTAGAGAGGTACTTTTAGGTATCCACGATTATCTCGATGAGTTGACTGCTAAGAAGTGGTTGGAGGCGCAATGCTATGTGAGCTTTTCAGCTTGGTCACCTTGGTTCATTGGTGTAGGATTTGATTATACTTATATTATAGTGTTGAAAGATTTTAGTAAGTGCTATTTGATTTGTTTGACTGATACAGATTGATATTTAGTTAAAATGTATAAGCGCATACACCTGAGCTAATGCGTGGTTGTATGCGCCTTTCTATTCTGATGTGATTTGTACAAAAGAAGTAGAGTAGGGCTTTGGCTTGGGGTAATTTTGATTTATTCGTGAGCATATGGAATCGAGGTCGCAGACCTCGACTATTTGGTTGCACTTTGTGTTCAGATGTATTTGCTGAAGAGTTAACGTTATTACTGCACAAATCCTCAGGTTTGTTTTCATTATAGCGTTGCTGTTACGTGCGATGCACCTAATTGCTACTGGATCTGTGGTGGTAGGATAGTAGCCATTTTGTAGCTCTTAACTTTCTCATAACCCTATCCTAATTTGTGCTCTCGTCATAGCTGTACATTTCCTAACTATAAAAATATCATACTATGAAAAAGTGGATAACAACAGCAGCTTTCATTACGAGTCTAATGACGATGAGCCAAGCACAGACAACAATCACAGGTATGATAGGAGCGCACGCGAGTACCACCTCAGCTAATCTTTCCTTGGGTGAAGGTTCTGCACTAAACCTTAAGCCCATCACTACATTTACTGGAGGCGTGACTGTAGACCAAGCGCTGGATAGTAGACTAAGTTTTACGAGTGGTTTGCATTTAAGGAGAAAAGGCTTTGAGGTATTGGAAGGTACGAGTGTAGGCGTCTTGGGACTAGATCTTGGTGTAGGTGTCAAAGCTACCACAGAAATCAACTACATAGAAGTACCTTTTATGCTCAAGGCTAGGATAATTGACAATGGCCGAGTACAGCCTTATGTCGGGGCAGGGCCTAGTGTCTCTTATGGGATAAATGGCACATTGCGTACCGCTGCAACAGCCATCTTCGATTTTAACCTGACCCAGACTGATATAGATCTATCGAGCAACAATTATAATAGATGGCAGCTAGGAGGGCAAGCAGTAGCAGGAGCGCTCTTCCCTTATGGCCAAGGTCATTGGATGACGGAGGTAGGATACTCTACTTCATTTACAGACTTAGTAAGCGAGGATTTCCTTGTAGATTCAGGAGGAAGACATAGAGGGTGGATATTTTCAGTGGGATATGGAATGCGATTCTAAAAATATAGAAGTTGAATAGTTGACGTGTGGGCTTAGGCCATTGCAGCGGGTTGAAGTTTTTCAGCCCGCTGCTTTTTGTTCAAACTATTTGAATCGTAATCTGTTTTATTTGCAGATGCTTATTGTTAAAAAGATGAGCTTACAGCCTTTATAAAATGTTATTTTGATTTATTGTTAGTTTTGAATTTTTAGCTATAAGAAACGTGTTGCCAGATTTTTTAAGATTCGGCATTATGTGAAAGCATTATAATTATATGACTTCAAAAGAAGTGGGGAAGAATAAGCAAACTTTGCTGACCAAAAAGAGAAGACCAATTGTCATTGGAGGGCCTTGCAGTGCTGAGACAGAGAAGCAAGTTCTAGAAACAGGCAGACGTATCGCGGCTACTGGTAAGGTAGATATCTTCCGGGCAGGGATATGGAAACCCCGTACACGTCCAGGGAGTTTTGAGGGGGTAGGAGAGAAAGGCCTACCTTGGTGTCAAAAGGTCAAAGAATCGACAGGGCTGCCCATAACGGTAGAGGTCGCCAAGACTGCACACATAGAAGCTTGCCTCAAGCACGATATTGATATCTTGTGGATAGGGGCTAGGACAACAGTCAATCCCTTTGTAGTCCAAGAATTGGCAGATGCCCTTCGTGGGGTAGACATACCTGTTCTGGTTAAGAATCCTATCAATCCAGACCTCGCGCTGTGGTTAGGTGCTGTAGAGCGGTTTCAGAAAGCAGGGATCCAAGAGCTCGGTGTTAT
This sequence comes from uncultured Saprospiraceae bacterium, assembly GCA_937929835.1. Classification (GTDB taxonomy): domain Bacteria; phylum Bacteroidota; class Bacteroidia; order Chitinophagales; family Saprospiraceae; genus RFSX01. The sequence continues at coordinate 2,334 of CALFUU010000021.1, forward strand.
CCATAGAGGCTTCTCCAATCTAAGTGAGAAATATTATAGAAATAGACCACAGTGGCAGATTCCTCTAGAGTTTATGCGAAGAATGCCAGACATCCCTATGATTAATGATCCAAGTCATATTTGTGGACGACGCGATATCCTGCAAGAGGTAGCACAGAAGGCTCTTGATCTTGGTTTTGATGGGTTGATGATTGAGTCCCATATCGATCCAGATCAAGCACTCTCTGATGCACAACAACAGATCACACCTGAGGTCTTGGGGCAGCTGATAACTGATCTAGTCCTAAGAGAAGACTATGAAGATGAACCACTTAAGCAAAGTAAAATAGAGAGCCTCCGTCAAGAAATTAACAATATCGATGAAGAGCTCATCAATCTCTTGTCCAATAGGATGAAGGTCGCTAGAGAAATAGGGCGCTACAAGAAAAAGAATAATATGACCATACTGCAGCAGCGCCGATGGAATGAGATCATAGAAAGAAGTAAGCTGCAAGCTGCCCGCTCTGGCTTGAGTGAAGCTTTTATTTTGAATTTTATCAGTGCTATCCACGACGAGAGCATAGATCAACAGGAGCAGGTGTATAAGGATGTATAGTGCATTTCTATCCTTAATTACCAATCACATATAAAGAGAAAAGTCTATCACGTTACAGCCATTAACTAGGATTCTTAAGTCTATATAAGAAAGAATATTCCAATTAATACTATATTCATCTAGTACTATCAAAACTAGATGTCTGTATGAAATTCCAACTATCCTTACTGTTTATACTTTGCTTAAGCTACGGCTATTCACAACAAGCTACTACCTCCAGCTCTCCACAACACGAAGAAATGTACAGCTCGGTAGAGTGGAGACATATCGGCCCCTTTAGAGGAGGAAGGTCCTGTGCGGTTACAGGTGTGCCAGGCAAGCCACAGCTTTATTATTTTGGATCGACTGGTGGCGGTGTATGGAAGACAGAGAATGGAGGGCAGTCCTGGTCTAATATTTCTGACGGCTTCTTTGGGGGTTCTATAGGAGCTGTGTCGGTATCTACATCAGATAATAATGTGATTTATGCAGGTGGTGGAGAGAAGACAGTGAGGGGAAATGTCTCCTATGGCTATGGTGTGTGGCGCTCAGAAGATGCGGGAAAGACGTGGGAATCAAGAGGCCTTAAAAAATCTAGACACATCTCTAGATTGCGGATAGACCCTAATAATCCTAATATCGTCTACGCTGCAGTGATGGGTAACTTGTTTGCGGATACAGATGAGCGAGGTGTCTATAAATCAGTGGATGGCGGCAAGAACTGGAAGAAGGTCCTCTTTGCGAATGAGAAGTCAGGAGCAGTGGATTTAATTATTGATCCCAATAATTCTAGAATCTTGTATGCCACAACTTGGACGATAAGGCGGACACCTTATTCTTTGTCTAGTGGTGGAGAGGGATCGGCTTTGTGGAAGAGCACAGATAGCGGCGAGACTTGGACCGATATAAGTGCCAACAAAGGCTTGCCCTCAGGTGTGTGGGGTATTAGTGGCGTGACTGTTTCGCCACAAAATTCTGATCGCGTCTGGGCTATCATCGAAAACAAAAGTGGTGGCGTCTACAGATCTGATGACGCGGGTAAGACTTGGCAAAAACTCAATAGTGAAAGATCCCTACGTCAGCGGGCTTGGTACTACACTAGGATATATGCAGACACGCAGGATGAAGATGTTGTCTATGTCGTCAATGTCAATTATCACAAGTCCAAGGATGGTGGCAAGACATTTAAGTCGGCAAGAGCACCTCACGGAGATCATCATGATATGTGGATAGATCCCGATGATGGAGATAGAATGATTATGGGTGATGATGGTGGTGCACAGGTAAGTTACGATGGTGGAGGTACTTGGTCTACGTATCACAACCAACCGACGGCACAGTTTTATCGTGTGACGACGGACAATCATTTTCCTTATCGCATCTATGTGGCGCAGCAAGATAACAGCACACTCAGGATTCCACACAGGACGATGGGATCTAGCATCACCGAGAGCGACTGGGAGCGCACGGCTGGCGGCGAGTCTGCACATATTGCTGTAGATCCGACGGATAACGATATCGTATATGGGGGCAGCTATGATGGTTTTTTGACAAGAATGGATCATAAGACCGATCAGACTAGAGCCATCAATGTTTGGCCAGATAATCCTATGGGGCATGGCGCAGAAGGTATGAAGTATCGTTTTCAATGGAACTTCCCGATTTTCTTTTCTAAGCACGATCCTCAAGTCTTATATACAGCCTCTAACCATTTGCACCGAACGACAGATGAGGGGCAGACCTGGGAGATTATCAGTCCAGATCTGACACGTAACGATCCAGAAAAATTAAAATCTTCGGGTGGCCCTATCACGCAAGACAATACCAGTGTCGAGTATTACTGTACCATTTTTGCAGCTCAGGAGTCTCCCCTCAAGGAGGGCCTTATCTGGGTAGGCTCAGATGATGGGCTCGTCCACTTAACAAAAGATGGCGGAGAAAACTGGACAAACATCACACCTACGGGTATGCCAAAATGGTTGATGATCAACTGTATAGAACCCGATCCGCATAATGAAGCTGGCTGCTACTTGGCGGGTACATTATATAAAGATGGAGACTTCCAACCTTACCTCTACAAGACAAGTAACTACGGCGTCACTTGGAATAAGATGACGACGGGTATAGATAAAGAACATTTTACAAGAGTGATACGGGCTGATCCTGAGCAAGAGGGTTATCTCTATGCCGGTACTGAGAGTGGAATGTATATTTCTGAAGATGATGGACGATCTTGGAAGACTTTTCAATTGAACTTGCCTATTGTTCCTATAACTGATTTGGTGATAAAAAATGATAACCTGATAGCCGCTACACAAGGAAGAAGTATCTGGATGATCGATGATCTCAGTACTGTAAGGAGTGCGATGGCTCTATCCAAAGTGGAGGATCATTTATTTAAGCCAGCGGATGCCTATAGGATGAGAGGAGGACAGAACAAAAAAGCGAAAGGTGTCGGTATGAATCATCCTGGAGGGGTCAATGTGCATTATTATCTCAAGGATTATGACGCTAAGGAAGACAGTATTACACTTACATTCCGTAATGCAGAGGGTGAGGTTGTAAGAACGTATAACAGCAAGGCCAAAGAGAAAGTTGACTCACTAGCAGTGGAGTTGGGTGCCAATAATTTCAATTGGAATATGCAGCTACCTGCGGCAAAGAAATTTAAAGGAATGGTGTTTTGGTGGGGATCATTGGCGGGACCTAAGGTGGTGCCAGGAAAGTATACTGTAGAGTTGTCTGTTAATGAAACTGTACAGACTCAGGAGTTTGAAATTCTAAAGGATCCTAGAGTGCCTTATAACCAAGAGGAGTTACAGCAACAGTATGATTTTATATCTAGTATCAACGCCAAGGTGACGGAAGCCCACGAGGATATCATAGAAATGCGAAAGCTCAAAAAGCAGATGAAGGATTTCCTTAAACAACACGAAAGTCCTAAGGTCAAGCAGAAGATTGAGGTATTGGATTCTACCTTATCGGTAATCGAAAAGACTTTATATCAAACCCAAAATAGGAGCCGTCAAGATCCTCTTAATTTCCCTATCAGGTTGACCAATAAGTTGGCACATCTCAATTCCTTGTCTCAGATGAGTGATGGTCCACCCACAGCTTCTATGTTGGCTGTCCAAGCGGAATTAACTGAGCAAATAGATCAAGAGCTGGCCGCTTATAGAGCTTTAAAATCCAAAGAGGTGCAAGCGCTTAATGATTTGATACGATCAGAAATAACGGACTTTATCAAGTTGAAAGCACCAGCGCAGGAGCCTTAAGGTCTCTATGCGCATTAAATTGTTGAGATAAGAACAAAATGCTTATCCTAGCAACTTAGTCTATTATCCAAGGATCATCTCCTATGAATTTTTTAGTTTTTTTGGTCGAACAGATGCCTAGCGTTAGGCCAAAAGCCAGTTGGCTACCGCCAAGCAAGAGTAGTTCGGTCTTGTTTTCTTTGACAAAGAGCGCACTAAATGCGGTGGACAATCCCATAATCGAAATAACCCCACCTACTATTGCTAGAGCATCTCTTCTCTTAAATGATTTTTCTGATTTATAGTCTTCAATAAATAGGAGATCCTTCTTGGCTATTGTCTTGTATGGATTGTAATCAAATAGGGTTTTATCTAATTCTGACTTCTCAAGAGCCAATTCTTTTGTTACTACAGATTTAGAAAAATTAAATCGTACACTATCTTGTGATAGGGAAAGGAAGTGCCCTGAAAATTTTAAGAAGTCGCAGCAACCTTGTTCTTTTGTAGCCTTTGCACCTACTTTTAGGAATCGTGATTTTGTTATTTCTACCCTATTCTCTCCATTTCTTAAAATGAGATTCTGAGACAGACAGCTACTGTATAATGCTAAGAATAGAACCGTTGCAATGATTTTCATATATTTTGATAGTTGGTGGATCCGACAAAAATAGAAAGTTTCTGGATTAACTAAATAATCTATGTGTTGTTAGGTGCTGAATAGCTCTGGGTATAGCAAATAGGCTTTCATTACAAAAGAAACAGAATCACCCACCCACAGTTCTCCTTCCATAATCATACGGATTACCTCTTGTGGAGGTTTGGTCAAGACTTCTATATCTTCTGTGATATCTAAATCTTGGATTGCATTAAAAGTTAAGCCTGTCGCTAAGTATCCATAGGTCTTGTGGGTGGCCTTGGTGGGAATGTTGGAGATGACACCTAGGGGTATAAGTTGATCTTCTATTGCGGAGATACCCGTCTCCTCGCGCAGTTCTGCGATAGCGGATTGGATAGGTGTTTTCCCAGCTTGCACAAAGCCCGCTGGCAATTCTAAGATATGTTTTCTTTGACCGTGTTTGTATTGATTGACGAGGACTATATGACCAGTATCCTTTAAGAACGGCACCACCATAGCTGCGTCTGCCATTGTTGTGATATAATAATCGTCGACTATAGTATGATCGGGTAACTTTACCTTGTGCTTTTTGATGGGAAACCAAGGGCTAGGTGAGACATCTGTTTCTTCCAGTATCTCCCAGACGGCTTCGTTTTTGTCTGTGCTCATAGGATTGCAAGGTATGCTGAAAGCTTCAAAGTCAGTTTAAATTTTTGAAGATGATTAATTTAAATGTTTAGTTATAGTCATTAAAGAGTCCTTCCCACAATCTAGGAAATTTATTCTATTCTAGCTCCACACACCCCCACAGCATAAACAAATCCAACATCGGCTCCTGCTTCAGTAAGTAATACTTTTTTCCAAAAAGATTAATTGGCGCCGCTAGCATATTCATAACAGCCCAAGTGATTTTGCTTTGTGGATTACCGAGGCTTGCTTGCGTTTTGATATTCATAATCGTGGCTGAAGCACCATAACCCAACACTACTGGACCAGAGTCAATATCCATTTCGTTGGAACCATCTTCATTTTCTTTGACGAGCTGTATGCCCAGAAAATCAGTAACCAAGAGATCTTGGAATTGGTGATTGTAAAGAAGAATCTTTTCGTACCCGAACTCACTTAAGCAATAAGTTATCATCGCACTGGACGAGCCTCTAACTAGATTCCGATCACTGTCTGTGTGATGGATTAATCCTGTGGGATGATTTGTAGATCTTAGGATGCTAGTTGCCCAACGCTGTTGCAACGCTGTATCTGATAATGAAATTAGCCCTATAAGATTATCTGCAGGCCATCGTTCCTTTGTGTACGTGTCCAATAGTCTTAAGCTGTCAGAAAGTGTCGCGGCTAGCCTTTCTTCTATTATAGTTGATTGATTTTTTACTTCATCTTGGTGTGTGGATTGCGCAAAGAGGGGACTCTTTTTATATCTGCTGTAGACAAAGTTGGCCCAGCCATTGTAGAACATTCCATACTGAGGTGTTAGCGTGGGATCAAACGTCTCCAGTGCTTTATTTGATTGGATTCTGTGGATGCAATCGTCTACAATTTTTACATACCGTTCTGTTGTTATCCTATTGTTGTCGCAGTAATCTATAATGGAGAGGGCAAGGAGGGCATTGCTAAAGAGCTTCCCTTCGGGAAACCGTTGTTGCAACTTGTCGTCATATCCCTTTGATAATATATCAGAGAGATAGGTTATTTGATTTCTTGCTGATCTGTTTCTTAGCGTTTTATTGAATGGCGTTACTAGATTTGATAGGGGATAAATAAGAAGTATCAGTCCTAAATATTTGAAGATCTTCTTTTTCATAACGCCTGGGTCTTCGTCGCCCTTATAGCAACGAAAATCGGGGAAGTTTCATTGTTAATTTGGAGAATGCAACTCTAGAACTCCTCTATGAAGTTGCCCCAGACCCATCCTTCTGTGCCCGCATATTTGATTTTGCACCACTTGCCGGCTTTGCCTTCAAGGAAGAAGGTCTCGGTATCGTAGTACATTACTTCGACTTCGGAGTTGGCTGGTATGCGCATGACGATCTCAGATATCAGGGAAGGCTTAGAGCGCATATTCATCGTCTCGCTATCGATGATAACCATACCTCTCTTGAATTTCGTAGTGCCTTCGCAATCGGCTAGTTTAGTTTCCAATGCAGTAATGAGAGAATCTTTCTGAATGATGAGCAACTCCTGATTCTTGGTAACGGGATTGGGTAACTTAGAGAAAAATGAAGAGAGCACATTGGTAGGGCTCTGCTGTGTGATGATAGATATGAGTAACCATATGGTCACGAGACCAAATAGAATCATATATCCCCACTTTAGAAGAGGATTGGAACGCTTTTGTCCGTATCGAGGTTTTGCCATTATAAATCGGGGTCTGTCGGTTATTCAGACAGACCATTAACTATTGCTTGTCGAAAATAGCAAGATTACAAGCATTATCAAGTCTTATGGCTGCCTATTTTTTTATTCCCAGATAGTAGTGAATGAGAATCCTAGCCCGAGAGTTCTAGGCTGGTTGATGCCGTATACTATATATGTTGCTCCAAAATTGAGAACATATCTATCATATAGCTCAAAGATAATCCCCCCTATTCCATATAATCCAGCCTCCCACAGGCCATCTATCTCTGTAGTGTAGTACCCACCGCCACCAACGAGCTGTACACCATCCGCAAGAAAATAGGAGCCAACCTCAGCAGCGATATTGTAGGTTGTTCCTGTCTGGCGAGTCGTAATAATCTGATCAGGCATAGAGGGAAATGGAGATGGAATAATTCTCGTCTCAAAAGCATCTCTAAAGTAATCCGTCATCTGAATGTTAACATCTATAGAGGTGATCGTATCAATATCATAAGAGGCTATTAGGCCTACAGAAAAGTTAGATACGTCATCTATGCTGGGATTAGAGTGAGCATACGTTCTATTGCCCAGCGGCACACCGAGGCCAGCCATTACCCCCAACTTAAATAAGTCCCCATCCTTGACCTGGGCTTTGAAATCAAAATTGCCAAAGGCAACATCTGACTGATAGTTCATCCCTAGTTCTACTTTGTCACTCAGTCCATAAGTGATTCTCCATGATAAATTGGAAGCGATAGCGATGGTATCTTCTCCCATAAATCCGCTGTCATTCCAAAAACCACTGCTTCTACTGACATTGTATGTCGGTTCGAATTCTGTTGTTTTATTTGGCAGAGGAACAGTATTAAATGTAACAAGTTTTGTGCCTGCAATCCCCGATATCTGAGCCATACATACATCTGAAATCAGACAGATAATGAAGCAAAAGCAAATTCTAGACAACATATAAAACTGAGTGTTTGGAAGTTATGAATAGCAGTTTCAAATGAGACCTGTTTTGTGGAGTATAGTCAGTTGCGGACCATAAGCCTTGGCTATATTGGCTTGCGTAAAAGTTGTTTCAGTATCACCATAGACAATCAATCTCTGATTGAGTAATATGACTTTATCGAAATAGGATTTCACTGTAGAAAGATCGTGATGCACAACTAAAATGGTTTTGCCAGCTTTGGCCAATTCTTTTAGAATACTGATGATCTTTTCTTCAGTCGTAATATCTACACCTACAAAGGGCTCATCAAGAAAAAATATATCTGCTTGCTGGCACAGCGCTCTTGCAATAAATACACGTTGCTGCTGTCCTCCAGAGAGCTTCCCGATTTGCCGATTTGCGAGATCAAGGATGCCAATTTTTTTCATAGCATCATCGGCAATGGCATTGTCCTCTTTTGATAATCTTTGGAGTAGTTTTTTGTAAGGATATCGGCCCATCAAGACGATGTCTCGCACCGTTGCTGGAAACTGCCAATCCACTTCATCCTTCTGCGGGACATAGGCGATTTGCTTTCTGACATCATCTATCTCATCGCCTAGGACTTCTATATCTCCTGCATTATAATCTATCAGCCCAAGTATGGATTTAAATAGAGTAGACTTTCCAGCACCATTAGGGCCTATCACACCATATACATTGCCCGCCCTGATGTCAAGGTGTATATTGGTCAGAACTCTCTTGGTTCCATAGTTGACGGAGAGTCCTCTGACTTTGATATGGGTATTAGGTGTAGGGCGCACTACTTATTCATCTTTGTGATAAAGAAAATCAATCCGAGCAACATAAGACCGCCTAGGATGAGATACATCTTCACACCACCAGATCCACCTGTCTGGGTATGGGCAGTTGCCGTATTATGATTGCCGCTTAGTGCATCGACAATAACATCCGTGTTGGATTTCATCATCTGTAGATAAGTGCTTCCGCTGCTCCCTTTTTCACCTATAGAATCTGCGTATAGGGAGCCACCTATAGCGACACCGTTGTCAGTAGCAATTTGCTTGATAAGTTTGGGATTGATAGTACTCTCGACAAATATAGCTGGCACTCCAGAGGATTTTATTGAGTTTGAAATTCTAATGATGTCACTGGTTTGGGCTTCAGACTCTGTAGAGATACCGATTATGCCTTGCACGTCAAGTCCATAACGTTGGCCATAATATGAGAAGGCATCGTGTGAGGTGACGATGAGTCTTTTTTCTTCTGGTATTTCCAGAATACGTTTCGAGATATACGCATCTAGTTCTTTCAGCTCCTGAGCGTATTTTTTATAGTTTTCTTCGTAAAACTTTTTGTTGTCTGGATCTACGTCGATGAGGCCTTGGAGTATGTTTGATATATAAGTCTGCGCTCTATTGAGATCCATCCAAGCGTGTGGGTCGTAGGCATTTTTGTATTGTGAGCTGGCGATAGGTGTGAGACCGTCTGTGACGGTTATGGTTTTGCCTTGCGTGCCAGAATTTTCTATCAGTTCTGTTATCCACCCTTCAAAGGTGAGCCCATTGATAAAAATAAGATCCGAGGACGCTACCTTCTGAGCATCTTTAGGTGTAGGGCTGTATGTGTGGGGATCACTGCCGATGGGGACGATCAATCTATTCTCTATTTTGTCACCGGCAATATTGTCGACCATATCCCATATCATAGAGGCTGAGGAGATGACGACTTTCTGTTGTGCGAGACTCGTATTGTGGATGACTATAGACAGTAAGGCGATTAGTGACAGACGTATAATCATTCTTAGAGAGTGGTTTTTTTGATAAATAAATTGGAGCAGGCCTTGTGGGATAGCACAAGCTCTACAGCGTCATCGACAAGAACCTTCATAGAGTGATCATAATCTATCTGTGAAAGGACTTGCATCTTGGTACCCAACTTGATGTTGAAGTGATTGAGGTATTGTAGAAAAGGGGTGTCATTTTCTCTGACACCTACGACTGTACCTTTTTCGTTTTTCTCTAGGCTCTGTAGCGTCACTTGATTTCTGAGCGTAAATTTCCCTTCCGCATTAGGAATAGGGTCGCCATGTGGATCATACTTAGGGTGACCGAGATAACTATCTAATTTGATAATGAGCTCGTCAGAATCAACGTGCTCCAGTTGTTCTGCGATATCATGTACTTGATCCCACGAGAAACCTAGTTTGTCAACTAAGAATACCTCCCATAATCTATGCTTACGGATCAGCTGGGTCGCCATTTCTATGCCCTTCGAAGTGAGGTAGACTCCTTTGTACTTTTCGTAGTGAAAGTAATCTTTGCTAGAGAGGCGCTTGAGCATATCTGTAACAGAGGCTGGAGAAGTGGAGAGGTGGGCAGCTATAGCATTGGTATTGGCCGCACCTTGATTTTTCTCTGTAATCTTAAAGATGGCTTTTATGTAATTTTCTTCTGTTTCGCTGGCCATAGTTGTATTGGTACTATAAAGGTATGAAATTTTTAGAGTACTCTAAAAATTTATTTTAGCAACATTAAATTACAAAGATTTGGTCTTAAGATAAAAAAGTTCACTATTGTTCTTTAAAATGCTCCGATAATGGATTTTATGACCACATAATTATAGGTGGCTGGCAGACTATTTACCAAATGAGGTTGGCCGCTTGCACCTAAAGTGCTCATTATCAATTTGTTGCGTATAATTTCCAAGATTTTATCACCAGTGTGATTTATTGGTCAGGTCTATATTTCAATGTACCTTTGCTTGCTATTTATACGATAACCAAAACTACTTTTTACAAATGGGATTAAATATCATTTACATCTTGCCTGCATTCGGAGTGCTGGCTTTGATTTTCACCTTCATCAAGTCTGGATGGGTAGGAAGACAAGAGATAGGTTCAGAAAAGATGGAACGTATTGCGACCAACATTGCAGACGGTGCTATGGCTTTCCTCAAGGCCGAATATAAAGTGCTATCCATTTTTGTTGTGATTGTCGCTGTACTGATGGCATGGGGTGGTTCTGTAACTTCAGGCTCTGCGCCTATAGTTGCTTTGTCATTTATATTAGGAGCTATCTGTTCTGCACTCGCAGGCTTCATAGGGATGAAAGTCGCAACCAAGGCCAATGTAAGAACGACCAATGCCGCAAGGACGGGCTTAGCTAAGGCTCTAGAAGTCGCCTTCGGTGGAGGTGCTGTTATGGGTATGGGAGTTGTTGGACTGGGTGTATTGGGTCTGAGTTTATTATTCATATTGTACTCACAGATGTTTGGTATTAGTACAGCTATGGAAGTTTCTAAAGTTGTAACTGTCTTGACAGGATTTTCTTTCGGTGCATCTTCTATTGCGCTTTTTGCAAGAGTAGGTGGAGGTATCTATACCAAGGCTGCCGATGTAGGAGCCGACCTCGTAGGAAAGGTAGAAGCCGGTATCCCAGAAGATCACCCACTTAATCCTGCGACGATTGCAGATAATGTAGGTGATAACGTTGGAGATGTGGCTGGTATGGGTGCTGATTTATTTGAGTCTTATGTAGGTTCTATTATAGGTACGATGGTATTAGGAGCAGCATTTATGGCCACTGCGACAGTGGGCGGTGTTGGATGGTCAGATGGTTTTGGCGGTCTCTCTGCAGTTTTATTACCATTAGTGCTTGCCAGCGTTGGGATCGTGACTTCCATTATCGGTACATTATTCGTCAAGGTAAAAGAAGGAGGAGATCCACAGAAAGCTTTGAATAGGGGAGAATTTATCTCTGCCATTTTGATGTTAGCGGCGACCTTTGCTTTAGCTAAGTATATGCTACCAGCTGAGTGGAGCTATGATGGTATAGTCTACAATAGTATGGGTGTTGTCTATGCTGTTATTTTTGGATTGGCCTCAGGACTATTAATCGGAATCGTAACGGAGCACTACACAGGTACTGGTACTAAGCCAGTACAGTCGATAGTCGATCAGTCATTGACAGGAGCTGCAACCAATATTATTGCGGGATTAGGTGTGGGGATGATCTCTACAGCTATTCCTATTATCATCTTAGCTATATCTATTATAGGAGCGCATCACTTTGCAGGTTTATATGGTATCGCCATAGCAGCAGTAGGGATGTTGTCCAATACGGGAATACAATTGGCAGTTGATGCTTACGGTCCTATCGCAGATAATGCTGGTGGTATCGCAGAGATGGCTGAGTTACCTAAGGAAGTAAGACAAAGAACAGATAAGTTGGATGCAGTAGGAAATACAACGGCAGCTATCGGAAAAGGATTTGCTATCGGTTCTGCAGCATTGACAACGTTGGCTTTATTTGCGGCATTTATAACGGCCTATAATGTAGCTAACCCAGAAGCTACCCTGAGTGGTATCAATATTATGAATCCAAAGGTAATGGCGTCACTTCTAGTAGGGGGTATGTTGCCTTTCCTTTTCTCTGCTCTATCGATGAATGCAGTAGGAAGAGCAGCGATGGATATGATACAGGAAGTAAGAAGACAATTTAAAACGATTCCAGAATTGAATGCTGCACTTGCGGTAATGAAGAAGAATGATGGAATAGAAATGAAAGATTGGTCACAGGCAGACATCTCTACTTTTGAAGCAGCTGACGGAAAAGCAGAGTACGACAAGTGTGTAGATATATCCACTAAGGCATCGATCAGAGAAATGGTCCTTCCTGGTGTTATTGCAGTAGTGACTCCTGTCTTAGTTGGTTTCTTAGGTGGTGCAGAGATGTTGGGTGGCTTGTTAGCTGGTGTTACGGTTTGTGGTGTATTGATGGCCATCTTCCAGTCTAATGCCGGTGGAGCTTGGGATAACGCCAAGAAAATGTTTGAAGAAGGTGTAGAGATCAAAGGAAAGATGTATTACAAAGGTTCTGATGCACACAAAGCAACAGTAGTAGGGGATACAGTAGGTGATCCATTTAAAGATACTTCTGGTCCTTCATTGAATATCTTACTGAAATTAATGTCAGTGGTGGCATTGGTCATAGCACCGTTTATCTAAGAGAAAGCTAGTTAAAAAACTATAAATCAAAGGCTCAGTCGTATTGACTGGGCCTTTTTTGTTGATGATAGGTTATTGCGAGCCTATTAGCCGCTGACAGATAAAATTAATGGCGCGCTTGCATTTAATTGCTTTACTGGTCACTAGAACTACTAGAGGCGACTACGCGTTCGTGATAAAAAATATTTCTAACTATTTGATATTCAGCAGTATAGTGTTGGCCTACAACTTCGGTAGCACTTCTATTACTTATCCTTCGACAATTTAGTTGGGGCGATGTAGTGGAGGTGTAGGTGATAAGGAGGCCAAATTTTGAGACAAAACACATTTTAATCTGCAGCAATCGTTTTTGTTTTCATAAATCCATACTGATGAAAAGAATTTTTGCCTTCGGTTTGATCATCTCCAATATTTTTTTGTCATCAGATCTATTTGCGCAAGATTATTCTGACCCTATATTTTCTCCATTTGAGGGAAAGATGTACAAACTTCCCTTAATAAAACAAAAGACTAAGCACGGAACCAAGGTAAGTGTACAAGAATACTTTAGTGATACCGTATTCAGCTATAGAGTCTTAGAGGAGGAAGTGGAGTTTGAGACGTTCCTTGTTGCAGAGCAGGATAGTAGGGATGGTTTTCCGGGCTATGAGCAGTATAAAACCAAATTTGGGTTTGTCTTAGAGTCGTCAGTAACTATCAAGGCAACCGCTTGCTTCGAATTATCCTTAAATTCTGACGATGGATCTCGATTATGGATAGATGATGCGCTCGTTGTAAATAATGATGGGAGTCACGGAATGAAAGTAAAAAAAGATTCTATCGTTCTTAATCAAGGTACTTATGGTGCACAGTTGTGGTATTTTCAGGGTTATCCTGTAAAAATGGGATTCATTTTCGACGCCAGAGCGGTGGGACCTCCCTCTGCTTGCCCTGTAGAAGATGAAATAACAGCTTTGAAAAGTCTTGTACTTGAGAGCAATTTCTTTTTTGAAGTCAACGAAAGTGCATTAAGACCAGAAGCAGAAAAGGAAATTGAACAAATTATTTTAGGGTTTGGAGGAAAAAATCCTAAAACAATTTCTGTAATCGGACACACAGATGCAAAGGGGAGCGCCGACCACAACCAAAAATTATCCTTGCTCAGAGCAAATAATATCATCGACTTACTCCGTACACAAGAGGCTTGATCACAAACGACCTTTAAGGCTCAGGGAAAAGGCGCAACTGTACCAATTGCAGATAATACGACAGTATATGGACGTCAACAGAACCATAGAGTCGAATTGATTGTAGAATTTTAAAAGAATTTCTCATCGAATCTTCTCGATTACACACCTAAAATTTATTAATCGTTGGAAACAATCGATTCAAATTTTCAAAGAGACTTACTTGTGGAACATTTTTTGAAAAGGAGTAAAAAGCAATTTGAAGAAAACAATTTCTTGCTATTTGCACTTTTATATTTAGCAAGTGAAAAATGTAACTTTTATTGACAATAAGTTCTATTTTTGCATTTTTAAATATAAAAATATTTTTCCGTATCAATCTTCTCTAATTTTTCACAAACCCACTCACTCAGAGGAGATCTACAAATTCGATAATTATTATGAAAAGGAAGGTAACTAAAACTTCTGCTGCTGCTAAGAAAAAGGCTGCTGCAAAAAAGAAAGCTGCGGCTGAGAAAAAAGCAGCAATGGCTGCTAGAAAAAAAGCTGCTGCTGCAAAACGTAAAGAAGCCGCTGCTAAGAAAAAGGCAGCTGCCGCTAAAAAGCGTGCTGCCGCTGCTGCAAAGCGTAAAGCTGCTGCTGCTAAGAAAAAAGCTGCCGCTGCTAAGAAGCGTGCTGCTGCCGCTGCTGCTAGAAAAAAAGCTGCTGCTGCTAAGAAAAAAGAGGTTGCTGCTAGAAAGAAGGCTGCTGCTGCAGAAAGAAAAGCTGCTGCTAAAGCTAAAAAGGCTGCTACTGCCGCAAAGCGTAAAGCTGCTGCTGCTGCCAAGCGTAAAGCTGCCGCAGAAAAGAAAAGAGAGGCTGCTGCTAGGAAAAAAGAAGCTGTAAAGGCAAGAAAAGCTGCTGCTGCTGCTAGAAAGAAAGCCGCTGCTGCTAAAAAGAGAGAAGCTGCTAGGGAGAGAAAAGCTGCTGCCGCTGCTAAGAAGAGAGAAGCTGCTGCTAAGCGTAAAGCTGCTGCTGCCAAGCGTAAGGCTGCTGCTGCTAAGAAAAAAGCTGCGACAACTGCTGCTAGAAAGAAAGCTGCTGCTGCTAAGAAGAAAGCTGCTGCTGCTAAGAAAAAAGAGACAGCTGCTAGAAAAAGAGAGGCTGCTGCTGCCAAGAAAGCTGCTGCTAGAGTAAGAAAAGCTGCTGCAACTGCTAAGAAAAGAGAAGCTGCAAAGGCTAGAAAAGCTGCTGCAACTGAGAAGAAGAGAGCAACTGCTGCAAGAAAAAGAGCTGCTGCTGCTGCTAAGAAGAAGGCGACTGCCGCTAGGAGAAAAGAGGCTACTGCTAAGAAAAGAGCTGCTGCTAAAGAAAGAAAGGCTGCTTCTGCTGCCAAGAAAAGAGAAACAGCTAGAGCAAGAAAAGCTGCTGCAGCTGCCAAGAAAAAAGAAACTGCTGCTAGGAAAAGAGCTGCTGCCGCTGCCAAAAAAGCTGCTGCAAGAGAAAAGAAAGCTGCTGCTACTGCTAAGAAGAGAGCTGCTGCTGCTAAGAAAAGAGAAGCTGCTGCAAAAGCTAGAAAAAGAGCTGCTGCAGAAAGAAAGAGAGCTGCTGCTGCCAAGAAAAGAGAAGTTGCTGCTAGAAAGAAGGCGGCTGCTGCTGCAAAAAAGGCTAAGAAAGCTGCTAAAAAGAAACCAGCTAAGAAAAAAGCTGCGAAGAAGATTACAGCAAAGAAAAAGTCTGCTAAGAAGAGAAAATCTAGAAGATAGACTTCAAGATTTAAGATTAGGAGGACTGAGTATTATACTCAGTCCTTTTTTTATGCCCAGTCCTCAATGATTATGTAGTTATTTGTACAAGACCAACCTTTATATGATGCGATTTACTATCACCATTACACTAGTATTAACGACTCTGGTGCTTCACGCTCAGACGATAAAGGGAAAGTGGACAGGCCGGATACAGTCTAGTCTGAGGCTAAATGTCACCATAGATTCTAGTCTGAAAGTCTTAGTGCCTAGTGCCAATAATCTCCCAGCGACTATCAAGGAATATAATCTCGAAGCTGACGCCATCAGTGCAAGACTTAGCCTTGATGGCACGACGACTGCAGATCTGGAACTTGTTTATGATGCATCTAACCACACACTTAATGGCATATGGACTCAAGCACGTATCAAGCGAGCAATAACCTTAACAAAAGTGGACAGCTTTGTAACTCCTAAGAGAATACAGACGCCTACAACGCCTTATCCCTACACTGTGTCCAGCCTTAGCGTCTATCAGAGTTTGGAAGATTTTTGGTTAAGCGGGACGCTGACCACACCCTATGCTGATCCTGACTCGCTAGTCGTGATTCTAATAAGTGGTTCTGGGATGCAAAACAGGAATTCTGAATTGCTTGGACACAAACCCTTTCTCGTTTTATCTGATTATCTCACGCGACAAGGTATATCTGTCTTCCGTTATGATGAGCGCGGGGTAGGCGAGTCATCAGGTGCTTTTTTTAACGCCACTTCTGAAGATTTTCTGAATGATGTCTTGGCTTGTGTGGATAAGTTAGATAGTCTTGGATATAGAAAAATAGGACTCATAGGACATAGTGAAGGGGGACTCATCGCCAATATGGCTTGTGCCCATGATGATAGGCTAGTGGCAATGGTTTCTTTGGCGGGTGTAGGCTTACCGGCAGATCAATTGTTGAGTATACAGAATAGAAATATCCTTCTAGAGCAAGGAGTAGCAGAGCCAGAGGTGGCAGAGTATGTTGCTTTTATAGAGAAGGCTTACGACCTCATAGATATTGAATCTCCTAAGGATTCTCTCTACGATCCCCTGAAAGAATTATGTTTTGACTTTTATGAAAGCCGCGATTCGACTTATCAGCAAATGTATGGTCCATCCTCTTTGGGCTTTTATATGGGGATAGCGGGAGGTTATCTTTCGCCTTGGCTCAGATATTTTATCAATCACGATCCAGGGGAGTATATTCCTCAAATAAGTTGTCCTGTCCTTGTATTGAATGGGACTATGGATATACAAGTCTCCGCTGAAGAGAATCTTACGAGTTATGAAAAGCATTTGTTGGCCAGCCAAGCGCCTTTCTATGATGTTATCCAATTAGATTCTATCAATCATCTCTTCCAGAAAGTCGACAGTTGGAATACCAATGAGTATTATGAATCTACAGAAACCTTCAATGAGGAGGTCATGCAGTTGATAAGTGAATGGCTTATAACGTCGATGTTTTGAAATTCTGCCACCTGCTGAATTAGCAATTCGTATATGCTAAATAGCTACAGATCGAAAAATACAGGTGTAGAAGTTGAGAAAGGTGATTTTAATTGAGAATCCTATAATAGTCTAAAAAAATCAGATAATCTCAGATGAAGATTCAACAAGCTCAAGGTGCTATGCGAGACGCTTCATTTGAGTGGCGGTTCGGGTGTGTGGGTGTCTGGTATAATTTGGGTAATAGTAGGAGCTACAGCCATTAATGCAATTTACCAAAGAAATTTTATGGTGTTTTTCTTTAGCGGGATGCTCATTCATCCGTTGTCTGTTGACTTAGAAGTTTGACTCTAATTGGTATGGATTTTTTGGGATTAACTCAAGTCAACCATTTACACCTTTGGCACTATAGCTGGCGCAGTACAGTTGATTTTTTCGATTTTGACAATTCGTAGAACTAAGGACACGGCTATTTAAAAGATAATTGAAACGTGAACAAAGCGGTATAAAATGAGAAGAGGCCATCCCTCTTTTGGGACAGCCTCTTGCTCGACACTATCTATGTTGTTTTCTGATCACTAATTCATAATGATCACTTTCTCTGTATCTGTACGGCCATCATTTCTCAAGATTCTGATGATATACATACCTCCATTGAGATCTGATACATCCGTTCTTGATCGTTCCTCTATCTCAATATTTCGCAGCTTTTGACCTGATTGGCTGTATAAGCTGATTTGCGTTACTTCAGAAACATCATTTATTTCAAGATTCATCACTTGCGATACTGGGTTAGGATAGATCCTTACTTCCAGAGGCGATGCGTCTTGAGTAGTTTCAGTTTCTATTGTCTCTAGTTCTGTTGTTGCTAGAATTTCTGTAGTCACAATTACTGGCTCTACTTCTTCTGTATGACTTGTAACAAGTGCTGTGAGTTCGATTGGATCATTGATGACCAAGGCAGACTTGGTATCTGTGTCTTCTGGCTTCAATGTGCCATTGACAACATTGATACAGTAGTCTTCTGTCTCACCATATAGATATGTTCCACAAGGACTCGTTGCATAACCACCTAATTTGGTTATCACTCTCATTGCACAAGTGCCATTAGGTATACCTGCTGGAATTGTAATGCCTCCAGTAATAGTCCCAGCTCCAGCGCCATAAGCGACAAACTCTAGGTTGTCCTCGAAGTCCCCATCTTGGTTGAAATCTATCCAACAAGTCCAGTACATCGTATGACTCTTTCCGCCACCAAAACCAGGATGGAATTCTATCGGTACAAACAGTCCAGGTTCTATTTCTGTACATATCGAGCTGTAGTTTCCGTAGCCACCATCATTACCAGAAGTATTGTTGATATCACCAAAGACACATTGGTCTATGTAACCGAAAGTAGAAATCAGGCCTGATGATGCACATGGTGCAGTATTACAAGCACCTACTGTGATGTCGAAGCTACAAGTCTCAGTTGACCCGCAAGGATCATTAACTGTGTAGGTCACGGTGTATGTTCCCTCTGGATTAACGCTTCCTGGTGCTGGGCCTGCAGTCTGCGTGATCGTTGTACAAGGTATCTCCAAGATGTACTCAAGTGAGTAGTGATTGTATTGATCGTTCCATTCTCCTGTGCTCAACATCTCCACATAGTCTTGACTATTATTGAAGTTGTTAGGCTGACCAGGGAACCAGTTTGTATAATCTACTGGATCTTCATTGCACCATTCATACTGTCCTTCAGCATTCACATCTGTCAGACCTATCCACGCTGATGATATAGAGAGTTGGTCCGCAATGAATTCATTTTCCTCAAAGCTGTTAACGTCCGCGAGGAAACCACCATTCGCCTCACACACAGTCTTAGCTACTGGCCAAGTTGCCGGTGCAGTAGAGCAGTAGTAATGAGAACCATTAAAGTTACCCATATAGATAAATCCTGTGATCGGACTACCTACAGTACATGTTGTACACGCCGTCGTATATGTCGGTGGTGTCCAATTAGCTGGCTCACCACACGCTACAGTTATATTCGATGGACAGTTATTGAATCCGGAATTACCTGCCGTACAATCCACTTGTATATCGAAGCTACATTCTGCTGCAGTGCCACAAGCATCCGTAAGCGTATAAGTGACAGTTGTTAATCCACAAGGGAAAGTGTCGCCACTATTATGTGTACTCGTCAATGTTGCAGTACCACAAGCATCTGTGATATTCGGTGCAGTCCACGTAACTGGTGTGTTGTCTCCGATAACAGTTACGTCTGCTGGACAAGCTCCGAGTGTAGGTACTACATTTTCTATAGTTATAATCTGTGTACAGCTGTCTTGATATCCTATACCTTCTTGCAAGTCTACTAAGAATGATCTCTCTATAGTTGCCTCTCCAGTACAAGTACCTGTTGCAATTAGAGAATCTGTATGTGTCACCACGATGTCGATACATAGTGGGAAGGCTATGAAGGTGGCGTCTCCTGTCGTGGCTGGTGTGATATCACTTCCGATACACACTGTCACATCATCAGGACATACGGCTATAGGCGCTATGTCACAAACATCGCTACAAGAGACGATGATGTCAAAGCTGCACGTTGCTGTGTTGCCACAGTTATCTGTTGCTGTGTAAGTTACTGTAGTCGTCCCTTCGTCAAAGATATCTCCTGAGGCTACCAAGTTGCCATTTTGATCAGTAGCAACGAGTGTCGTTGTACTACAATCATCTGAAACAGTTGGTATTTCCCAAGTCGCTACCGCTGAGCAAATAGTACCTTGTCCAGTTCCTCCTCCCGGAGTACCAGAACCCGTACCAGAACCCGTACCTCCACCAGTGCCTGTCATATCAGATCCTAAGAGGATTAAGCCGATCGGACAGTTTGCAATCTCTGGAGCTGCTGTATCTACTAATTCTATTGTCTGTACACAACTGACTGTCAAGAGTGCATCTTGAGGATCAGTTGCTGTAAATGTTCTTTCTATTACTTGTTCATTGATGCAAGGTCCTGTAGATACGACTACATCTGCAAAAGTCAATACTGGCGTAGCACAAGCCGTTTCGCCTGCAACAACTATTGGCAGTCCTGTTACAGTTGTATCTGGTACTGTGCCATCTGGACAATCAACAAAGTTATCTGGACAAGTGATCAGTGGAGCAGCGCCACATACCTCACACTCTACAGTAACAGTAAAGCTTGCTGTACTTTGGTTGCCACAATCATCAGTCGCTGTACAAGTTACGGTCGTTGCACCTTGTCCAAAGGCTGTACCACTAGGGAAGTCGCACGTATAAGTGGCCGAACCACAATTGTCTGTAGTTGTCGGCGCTGACCAAGTCGCAATAGCCGTACAATTAGGTCCTGAACCAGAGATCGTTAAATCCGCTGGGACATTGCTGATTGTTGGTGGCGTAGTATCTTCTAAGGTTATCGTTTGTACACAACTAGCATTCAATCCTGAAGAAGGGTCAGTTGCTGTCCAGACTCTATCGATTTCAGTTGCCCCAGCACAAGGTCCTGTACTGTTCACTATGTCGAAGTGACTGATAGTTGGGTTAGCATTACAACCTGCTCCTGTATTATTTCCTACGGCCAACCCTGTGACTGAAGGCTGGGTAGAACCAGTAGGGCAGGCCACATAGTCCGCAGGACAAGTGATTGTAGGTGTCGTATTACATCCAGCGCACAGCACGGTGATTGTAAAGCTAGCATTAGTAGAGTTTCCACAGTTATCAGTAGCGGTGTATATAGCGGTATATACCCCTTCGCTAAAGACACTACCATTTACATACTGACAGCCAGAGGATAAAATAGTACAGTTATCTGTTGCTGTTGGCTCTAACCAAGTTACTGGAACATTACAGCCAGCAGCGACTCCAGTTACTGTAATGTCAGCTGGGACATTGGTCAATACTGGTGGGGTGTTATCGATAAGCGAGATAGTCTGTACACAAGTAGAATTGAGTCCAGAGTTGATATCTGTCGCCGTCCACGTTCTGCTTATTGTTTGGGCTCCAGCGCAGTTTCCTGTAGCAATCACTTGATCACTGTAAGTAACTGTCGGTGTTGCGCTACAGTTGGCTCCATTGTTATAGGCCGTTGCATATCCTGTTAGCGTAGGAGATGTACTAGCTGCTGGGCAAGCTGTGTAGTTTGGTGGACAAGCGACAACCGGTGGTGTATTACAACCTATACATTGTACCGTAACAATAAATGTAGAAGATGATTGATTGCCACAAGCATCTGTCGCTGTGTAAGTTACTGTCGTCTGACCTTGATTAAATATTGACCCTACAGAATAACTAGATGTCAATGTTACGGAACTACAGTTATCAAAAGCGGTAGGCGCACTCCAGGTTACGGGAACCTGACAATTGGATCCTGTGCCTGTGACTATAATATTGTTAGGCATATTTGATATTGTCGGCGGAGTATTATCTCCCAGTGAGATCACTTGGACACAACTATTTGTCAATCCTGAAGAAGGATCAGTTGCTGTCCACGTTCTTTCTATTTCCTTAGAGCCAAAGCAAGGACCTGTACTGACGATAAGGTCAGTGAAATTGAGATTCGGGGTGCTGCTACAGTTAGCTCCTGTATTGGAAGCCCAAGCAAAACCTGTAACCGATGGACTACTAACTGTGTTAGCACACGCTACATAGTTGGTAGGACAATTGATTGTCGGTGCAGTGTTACAACCAGCACATTGTACAGTTACTGTAAATGAACCGATAGCTGTATTGCCACAAGCATCTGTAGCGGTATAGGTTACTGTAGTTGTGCCTTCTGCAAATGCATATCCACTAGGATAGCTAGATGTCATCGTCGGTGTACCACAATTATCACTTGCAGTAGGTATGGTCCAGTTGGCTATTACTTGACATCCTGATCCATTGCCAGCTAGTGTTAGGTTGGCAGGTAGATTATGTATGACAGGATTGACATTGTCTCCTAGAGTAATCGTCTGGACACAACTTGTAGTTAAGTTACTATTTGTATCATAGGCAACCCACGTTCTTTCTGTCACTGAAGCTCCTGCACATGGGCCAGACGTAATCTGATTATCTGTAAAAGTTATAGATGGCATTCCAGAACAATTAGCTCCTGGTGCACCTGTTGCTACACCTGCGAAAGAAGGACTCGTATTGGAACCTACACAAGCTGTATAATTAGCAGGACACGTCACTGATGGAGGTGCTGTACATTCTTCACAGTTTACCGTAACAGTAAATGAGGTCGTAGCAGAGTTTCCACAAAGGTCGAATGCAGTGTAAGTAACTGTTGTCGTGCCTTCTGAGAAGCTAGAACCATTTGTGCTGCTAGAAGTAACAAAATCAATACCGCAATTATCGCTAGCTACTGGTGCATTCCAAGTGACTGGAACTTGACATCCTGTACCGATTCCAGTTACAATAATATTTCCTGGCACACTTGAGAATACAGGTAAGCTGTTGTCTTCGAGTGTAATGGTCTGTGTGCAATTTGCTGCAAGATTATTAGTCGGATCAGTAGCCATCCACAATCTTTGGATAACTTGTCCTCCAGCACAAGGGCCTGTAGAGACAATGTTATCTACGTGAGAGATAAATGGTGCACCACTACAATTTGGTCCTGATATGGCTCCAGTGGCTGTGCCTGCATTGATAGGTGCTATGTTACCATTGATGCAAGTCGTATAGCTTGCGGGACAGTTTATAGTTGGTGGAGTATTACAACCTTCACATTGTACAGTAATGGTGAATGAAGCTGTTGCAATATTGCCACAGTTATCAACTGCTGTATAGACAATTGTCGTCGTACCAGAAGAGAAAGTAATTCCACTTCCTATATTACTACTCAATGAAGCCAGGCCACAATCGTCTGTGGCAGTAGGCTCAGCCCAAGACACAGGTTCTTGACAACCAAAGCCAGAACCTGTCACCACAATATTATTCGGAATATTAGAAATAACTGGAAGAGAATTATCCTCTAAGGTAATTAGTTGTACACAACTACTTTGCAATTTATTATCTGGATCAGTAGTGATCCACGTTCTTTCTATGACTTGTGCACCTGCACAAGATCCAGTATGCACAACGACATCAGAGAAAGTTGTGTATGGAGTCCCTGAACAGTTGTCACCGTTTATAATACCAAAGGCAAAACCTGTCTCTAGAAAACTAGGTACCGTGCCATCAGCACAAGCTGTATAGTTTTCTGGACAAGAAATTGACGGTGGTGTTGTACAAGTTGTATTGATACAGTTTACAGTTACCGTAAATGATCCAGTAGCCACTTGACCGCAATTGTCTATTGCCGTATAAGTCACCGTCGTTGTTCCTTGGTCAAAGGTAGCTCCGGATGCAAAGTTGGATGTTAGAGAAGCTATGCCACAATCATCTGTTGCTGCAGGAGCTGTCCAGGTTGCCACAGCTTGACAGTTACTACCAGAAACTTCTAAGTTGATATTACTTGGTAGATTATTGATTACAGGAATTGCATTATCCTGTAAGGTAATGGTCTGTATACACGAAGCAGATAAGTTGGCATTGTTCGGATCGTTGGCAATCCAAGTTCTATTGTATGTGCCCGCTCCAGTACACGTACTACTTCCATTGACCAATAAGTCAGAGAAAGTTAGTAGAGGCGTGCTACAGTTAGCATCACCAGGCATTGCAATGGCCAGACCTGTTATAGATGGATCTATTGCACCAGCTCCAGGACAAGCACTATAGTTGGCTGGACAAGAAATCGTTGGTGGCACAGAGCACGTTGCGGCTACGCATTGTACAGTTACGGTAAATGACACTGTAGTCGTATTGTTACAATTATCCGTTGCTGTATAAGTTATCGTCGTCGTACCTTGAGGTAATATATCTCCAGAATTAAAATTAGATACTACTGTATTGATACCGCAGTCGTCAGTCGCTGTAGGTGCTTCCCAAGTTGCAGCAGCAGTACAATTAGTTCCTGTTCCATTAAGTGTAAGATTGCCTGGTACATTTGAAAATACAGGCGCATTATTGTCTCCTAGTTCTATCACTTGTATACAAGTAGATATCTGTGCCGAGGTCAAATCAAAAGCTGTCCACGTTCTTTCAACTGTGTATGCACCATTGCAAGAACCGAATCCAGTAATCATATCACTGTAGAATACAAAGGGTGCACCGCAACCAGTTGCTCCTGGTGCAGAACTCGCAACACCTGAGACAGATGGAGAAGGTATCGATCCTCCTGCGCAACTGGCAAAGCTGTTAGGACAACTGATGATAGGCGGCGTATTACATCCTTCAGCACAGAGTACTGTTACGTTAAAGCTGGCATTGGTGGTGTTGCCACACGCATCTGTTGCCGTATAAGTCACGCTCGTCGTTCCTTCAGAAAAATTATCTCCTGACTGTGCACTTGATGTAAGACTAGCTACGCCGCAACCATCTGTCGCTACAGGTTCCGTCCATTTTACCAAGACATTGCAATTGTTTCCTGAGCCGTGTACTGTAAGATCTGTCGGAATATTAGTTAGTGTCGGTGCCGCTCCATCATCTTGTAGTGTCAGTGTTTGGACACAACTAGAAGTTAATCCTGATCCTGCATCTGTTGCAGTCCATGTTCTTTGTATAGTCTGTTCACCAGTACAGTTTCCAGTAGAAATAACTTGATCACTAAAGCTTACTGTAGGCGTTCCACAATTTGTATCTGTGGCTATAGCGGTAGCACTTCCTGCGACTGAGGGATCTATCGATCCAGGGCAAGCGTTATAATTCGAAGGACAAGTAATTGCTGGAGCTGCGTTACATGCGCAGTCTACTGTGACAGTAAAGCTCACAGTAGAAGTCTGCCCACAAGCATCTGCCGCAGTATAAGTTATTGTTGTCGTTCCTTGTGCAAAGAGAGAGCCACTAGGTTGTGTAGATACTAAAGTTATCACACCACAATTATCTGTAGCTACTGGTTCTGTCCAAGTCACATTTGCAGAACAAGAAGAACCTGATCCTAGTACTGTAATATTTTGAGGCACATTGCTGATGACAGGTGCCACAGTGTCATTTAGATTTATCGTTTGTACACAGCTACTGGTCAGTCCATTATTGTTCGGATCTGTCGCAGTCCATGTCCTTGTTATAGCCATAGCGCCTGTACAATTTCCAACAGGCGTAGCATTGACATCTGTAAAAGTTACTGCAGGTGTGCTACAGTTAGGGTCAGTTGTAGTAGCAGTTGCCACACCAGTTGTCGATGGGTCTGTATTGCCACCAAGACAAGCATTGATATTGGCAGGACATACAATCTGTGGAACAGTGTTGCAGGCACAACCTACTGTCACTGTAAAGCTTACTGCAGTTGTATTGCCACAAGCATCAGAAGCTGTGTAAGTTACGGTCGTCGTTCCTTCAGCAAATAGAGATCCGCTAGATTGTGTAGATACTAGTGTCGCCACACCACAATTGTCAGTCGCTGATGGTTCTGACCAAGTCACCGTTGCAGAGCATCCTGATCCATTGCCGAGCACATTTATATTTTGAGGAACATTGGTGATGACGGGTGCAGAGGTGTCGTTGACATTAATTGTCTGTACACAACTGGTCAATAAACTATTGTTATTGGTTACGGTAGCGGACCACGTTCTCGTGATGATAGTCGCTCCTGTGCAACTTCCTGCGGGTGTAGACACGACATCTGTAAAATTGATGGCCGGTGTACCACACGATGGATCTCCAGCGACAGCAGTTGCTAATCCAGTAAATGAAGGTGTCGTATTACTGCCGAGGCACAAGTCCACATTTGCAGGACAAGTGATCACTGGTGGTGTACTGCAGATACAAGTCACTGTAACATTAAAAGCAAAAGTTGCCACATTGCCACAGTCATCCACGGCTGTATAAGTGACTACTGTCATCCCTTCTGGAAATGAAGTTCCACTGGTATGTGTAGAGGTAACCGTTACGTTACAGTTGTCATTGACCGTTGGCTCTATCCAAGTTGCTATTGCGGTACAACTACTTCCTGTAGCGGATAACTGTATGGCACCAGGACCATTTGTGATTAGAGGATTACTTGTATCCGTAGAGGTAATCTGTTGTGTACAAGCAGCTGAGCCAGTTGGCACTGTTGCGTTCCAAGTTCTTTGTATGACAAATGCTCCTGTACAAGGACCAGTAGATATGGTTGCATCTGTAAAGGTTACCGTCGGTGCAGGACAAGTACTACTTGCCATTGTCGCCGCTGCGGTACCAGTTGTCGCTGGACTAAAATCACCTCCTGGGCAAACGGTAGCCGCCTGCGGGCAGGTAATATTTGGTGCGGTACAACAACTTCCTGTGACTGTCACACTAAATGCGCAAGTGCGCTCATTTCCACATTGATCAGAGGCAGTATAGACAACTGGCGTTGTGCCACTTGTAAATGTAGCACCACTAAAATGTGTCGTTATAAAAAATTGAATGCCGCAATCGTCTTCGGCTGTAGGGACTGTCCAGATAGCGGTGCTGTCACAACTTACAGACAGGTCAAGGGTCAAGTCACTAGGACAGTTGATTATCGTAGGTGCTACATTGTCCTCTAAGAAAAGTGTCTGCTGACAAGTCGAATGTAGCTTAATACTGGCAGATCCTGGAGGGTAACTCGCCTCCCAAGTCCTGTGGACTATTTTGAGACAAGAAGTATTGCTGACGATCTGATCAGTGAAGCTCACGACGGGTGTCGGGCAACTTGGGTCGCCAGGCATTGCTGTAGGAAATCCTGTATTGGTCGGATTTATATCATCTGAAGGGCAGCCCAGATAAGTGGGCGGACAGAATAATACCGGAGCAGTAAGGCACATGACAGAAAGGTCCATTTGAGCCTCTGGCACATCTGCATCAAAACAGAAATTTTCATTTCCGCTGTCTGCTTTAGCTCCATAACTACAGAGGAGCAGCAAGCTCATGCAGAAGAAGATGTGGTAAATGTTTTTCATCATCGAGATTTTAATAAGTGTTGTTTGTCTAGGTTGTTGATTGACCTGTATTGTTGGTCTATCATATTAACATGGCCTATACGTCACCACACTTTAGATAGCGTCCTAACCCGCTGCTCTAGGGCTGTTAAAAAATGCTTATGTATCCTTAATGAAACTTGAAATTGGTCAATATGGAGTACTCAATTAAAGTCGTAAGTAGCTGAATATCAATCCATTACAGGGTGTTTCTAGTTCTCATTCTATCTGAGACTAGTTGACATATTTTTTTTGCGAAATATGAGACAACAGATAAAAGTGGTCGCTGACTTTGGAGCCTTTAAAATTGCGCTGCCTTCACAGAAGAATTTTTTTTGAAATCTTCAATTAGACTTGATAATCAGGTAGTTGTGTATTTTAGCAGGCTTAACATCGGTGTGAAGATTATTTTCAATTCAACAGAAATACACAAGCGTGGCTGACAACAAAATTATATTCGCGATGGAGGGCGTATCCAAGACGTATCCTCCTAAAAAGAAAGTGCTTAACAACATATGGTTGTCCTTTTACTATGGCGCTAAGATCGGCGTCCTCGGTCTGAATGGCTCGGGGAAGTCTAGTCTCCTTAAAATAATAGCTGGTCTAGACACCAATTACGAAGGCAAGGTCACCTTTGATAAAGAATATAAAATAGGTTATCTCGCTCAAGAGCCAGAATTAGATGAGACGAAGACGGTAAAGGAAGTCGTCCAAGAAGGAATGCAGTCGATCGTCGATATTGTAACAGAGTACAATGCGGTCAATGAGAAGTTTATGGAGCCCATGAGCGATGATGAGATGAATAAGTTGCTTGAGAAGCAAGGAGAGCTGGCCGAAAAGATGGACTTGTATAACGCCTGGGAGCTCGATCATACACTAGAGGTAGCGATGGAGAATCTCCGGCTACCCCCTGATGATCAGCTGATCAGCGTCTTGTCAGGCGGGGAGAGAAGACGGGTTGCTTTATGCCGACTCTTATTGACTAAGCCAGATATACTCTTACTCGATGAGCCGACCAACCACCTCGATGCGGAGTCTGTACATTGGTTAGAGCAGTTTCTTAAGAGCTTTCCTGGAACTGTTATCGCAGTAACCCACGATAGATACTTCTTAGACAATGTAGCGGGTTGGATACTGGAGCTGGATAGAGGAGAGGGCATACCATGGGAAGGCAATTACTCTTCTTGGCTCGAGCAGAAATCTGATAGGCTGGCAAGAGAAGAGAAGCAGGAATCTAAGCGAAAAGCAGCGCTCAGGCGAGAGCTAGAATGGACGAGGCTTAATCCCAAAGCCAAGCAGGCTAAGGGTAAGGCTAGACTTAATGCTTACGAAAAGTTAGCCGGAGAAGAGGCTAGAGAAAAAGAATTTAATCTGGAGCTGTACATCCCGCCAGGGGAGAGACTCGGCGATCAGGTCATAGATATTAACGGCATCACCAAATCTTACGATGGGCGGGTGTTGATGGAGGATTTGAGTTTTTCTATTCCTAAAAATGCTATCGTCGGTATTATAGGTGCCAATGGAGTCGGAAAGTCTACCTTATTTAGAATGATAATGGGGGAGGAACAGCCAGACTCTGGAGAAATTAAGATCGGAAAGACGGTGGACCTCAGCTATGTGGACCAATCTCACAAAGATTTGCTACCAGAGAAATCTGTATTTGAAATAGTGGGTGGTGGTAATGATCTTGTACAGGTCGGTAATAAAGAGCTTAATGTAAGGGCCTATCTGAGTAAGTTCAACTTTACTGGTGGGGATCAGCAGAAGAAACTAGATGTGCTATCTGGTGGAGAGCGCAATAGAGTCCATCTCGCCATAACTCTCAAGGAAGGTGGGAATGTCCTACTCCTTGATGAGCCGACCAACGATATAGATGTCAATACGCTGAGGGCACTAGAGGAGGCCTTAGAGAATTTTGCGGGTTGTATACTTGTCATATCTCACGATAGATGGTTTATCGATAGACTGGCGACGCATATATTATCCTTTGAAGATGAGGGGAAGGTTCGATTCTTTGAAGGTAATTTCTCAGCATATGAAGCTAAGAAAAGAGAGGAGGTTGGGGAGTTCAAGCCTAAGCGTCCTCGATTTAAGCACTTGATGTAGGGATTCTACGATTTCTTCTTTGCTTTTTTCTTCTTTGCTTTCTTCTTGAGGTACCTTATAAGTGTCTCGATCTCATGGTTAGAAGTAGATGAATTAAGTTGCTTTTTCAGCTTCTTAATCTTTTTCTTTTGCTCTGCGACTTGCTTTGTGAGCAGGGTCAATTCTTCTTCTTGCAGTTGAGACATTTTACTTCCAAAGAGTGGGAGGGGGCCCTTTGTTTTTTTCAGTTCAGCCTCTTTTTCTTTAAGGAGTTGATCTTTCTGGGCCAATTGAGCTCTGAGTGTGCTTACGATTTTGGATTCAGAACCTCCTGATTTTGAACTGCTTATCAGTTTGGCTTCTAGTTCTTTAGCTTGTTGCTTCCACTTTCTTATTTCATCACTGGTGTTGCCATTTGAGCGGATGCGTTTGTGCTCATCTAGCTTTTTCTTCAGGAGGGAGATCTCGGCGTCTTTGGTGTGGACCTTGGCTTTGGCATCCATTCTGAAATCACTAAAGTCTTTGAGAAGGGTGGCATTGGCATTTTTCTCTCTTGTGAGAGCGTCTTCGGTTTCTTGGAATTTGCTTTTGTTGCCAAATAGCAGCCAACTTAAGACAGCACCGCCTAAGCAGGCCAATATGTAATATAAAAGGCAAGTCCAATCCATCGGGTGTAGGTTAGAGGATGAATGTAAACAGAAAAGGGCAATCACTTAAGTGACTGCCCTTTTTTAATACTTAATTGTAAAGCTCTTGGCTATTTGCCGCCATCAAGCTCATCCTGCAATTTCTTGAGTTTGTCCCATTGCCCTTTTGCAGCCAATCCTGATTGCTTAGGCCAAGTGGTTGGATCATGCATCTGGTAACGAGAACCTGCTGCAACCAAAATTTTCTTTAGTGTGCTGAAGTTTGATTTAGCTAAATCTTCGAAGGTATGGATGCCGTCAGCATTCAAGAGTCCAGCTATTTTAGGACCAATACCTTCTATTTTAGTTAGATCATCTTTAGAGCCACCTTTTTTGGTCGTCCCTTTCTTAGCAGATGCTTTCTTAGTGCTCACCTTCGCTTTAGACGTTGTCACTTTTCCGCCGGAAGACTTTTCAGAAGACTTAGTCGTTGTACTTCCAGTAAGGATAGACTTGCCTGTAATCTTGGTGCCACCACCAGAAGTGATTTCTCTTCTGTCGACTATCTTAGCTTCACCACTAGTTGTTGTTGTACCTACTACTTTTCTAGAAGATTCGACGGTTGTCATACTTCCAAGTAACTTTTCAAAGTTGCTCATATCAAAAGTCTTAACAACTTCGACTTCTTTGATCACTTCTACAGGTACCTCTTTGATGACTTCTACCTCCTTGATGACCTCTCTGATGTTATTGATTTCCTTAATCACTTCGACAGGTACTTTCTCTAAGACTTTGACCTCTTTGATGACTTGCTCTTCTACGATTACAGGTACTTCTTTGATTATCTCGAGATTGACTTTCTCGATCTTTGTCTTGTAGACTGGAGTAGGTTCCTTTTTGATGACTTCTTTGATAATCTCTACTTCCTTGATCACTTCTACAGGCACTTCTTTGATGACCTCTACTTTTTTGACCTTCTCCTTTACAACAGCAACATTGACCTTTTGCTTGATAGTTTTAAGCTTGATTTTTTCTGCCGTTTGGATAACTGGCACCTCTACTCTGATTTCTTTGATAACCTCTTTGATCACA
Organism: uncultured Saprospiraceae bacterium; assembly: GCA_937929835.1. Lineage (GTDB taxonomy): Bacteria > Bacteroidota > Bacteroidia > Chitinophagales > Saprospiraceae > RFSX01. The sequence goes on from CALFUU010000021.1 coordinate 33,207, forward strand.
GGTACAGGCACTTTGATTTCCTTGATTACCTCTTTGATGACAGGCACAGGTACTTTAACTTTGATTTCTTTGACTTTGATCACTTCTTGCTTCTGGATCACAGGTATTTCCTTGATGACTTCTTTGATCACTTCTTTGATCTGGATGACAGGAACTTCTTTGATGACTTCTACAATCTTGATCTTCTGTTCTCTCTTGTAGACAGGTACGTTGTTCTTAACGGTTACTTTAACCAGTTTTTCAACAGTCTTAATGACAGGTACACTTTTAGTTTTTGTAAGCTTAACAGTTTTGATCTTCGGCTTACTCGCTACCTTGACAGCTACTTGCTTAGTGGTTACACCTCCCTTTAGTTTATGCTTTCTGAAGGTTGGTGATTGTTTAAGTATGCAATCGTAGGCGATTGTTGCTTTCTCAATTGAAATCTTGCATTTTTTTGCAACTTCATTGATAAGCTTGGATTTTTCGATCATTATCTGATTTTGTATTTAGACGGTATAAAAAAATATAGGAATTATAACATGAAAATATAGAAAATACTAAAGTAGTCCATCTTAATGGACTTAGATATTTCATTTATTGAGATAAAAAAATGGCGGATACACAGTTGCATATCCACCATCCTTATTACATGAAAATAAGTTAGGGGACTATTTTCCTCCGTCTAACTCATCCTGAAGTTTTTTAAGCTTGTCCCATTTTCCAGCTGCTGCTAGTTTAGACTGCTTTGGCCATGAGCCTGGGTTATGCATTCTGAATCTAGGTCCTGCATCTTCGAGAAGGCCTTGTAAGGTTTTTACTTTTGCTTTACCCAATTCCTCGAAGGTATGTATCCCACCTTTGTTCATTATCTGAGCAATCTTTGGTCCGATACCTTCGATCTTGGTCAGGTCATCTTTCTTGCTCTTAGCGGTAGTTTTCTTGCCAGTAGTACTTTTAGCTGCGGTTTTCTTGCCAGTAGATTGTTTAGCTGCAGTCTTCTTTGTAGCAGTTTTTTTACTACCTGAAGCCTTTTGTGTTACCGACGTTGTTTTTTTCGCTTTTGTTTTTTCACTTGACGCGGCCCCACCTGTTTTGGTGATCGCTTTGTCTTGTCTAGCGATGGTCTTAGCTTCTCCCTTCTTTGTCGTGGTGCCAACTACTGTCCTAGAACTCTCAGTGGCCATTTGCGCCATCATTACCTGAAGTGCTTCGAAGTCTAATGTTCTAGTTACTTCTACTTCCTTTATGATTTCAATAGGCACTTCCTTGATGACCTCTATTTCTTTGATCACCTCGACTTCCTTGATGACTTCTACCTCTTTGATGACCTCGACAGGCTTCTCAACAATTTTCTCTACTTCTACCTCTTTGATCACCTCGACTTCTTTGATCACTTCTACTTCTTTGATGACCTCGACAGGCTTCTCAACGATTTTCTCTACTTCTACCTCTTTGATCACCTCTACTTCCTTGATCACTTCTACCTCTTTGATCACCTCGACAGGCTTCTCAACGATTTTCTCTACTTCTACCTCTTTGATCACCTCGACTTCCTTAATCACCTCTACTTCTTTGATTACCTCTACTTCTTTGATGACCTCGACAGGCTTCTCAACGATTTTCTCTACTTCTACCTCTTTAATTACCTCGACTTCCTTGATCACCTCTACTTCTTTGATGACCTCGACAGGCTTCTCAACGATTTTCTCTACTTCTACCTCTTTGATTACCTCCACTTCTTTAATGACCTCGACAGGCTTCTCAACAATTTTCTCTACTTCTACCTCTTTGATTACCTCCACTTCCTTGATGACTTCGACTTCCTTGATCACTTCTACCTCTTTGATCACCTCGACAGGCTTCTCTACTATTTTTTCTACCTCTACTTCTTTAATGACTTCGACAGGCTTCTCAACTATTTTCTCTACTTCGACTTCTTTGATCACTTCGACTTCCTTGATCACCTCCACTTCTTTGATCACTTCTACCTCTTTGATCACTTCGACAGGCTTCTCTACTATTTTCTCTACTTCCTTGATGACCTCCACCTCTTTGATGACTTCGACAGGCTTCTCAACTATTTTCTCTACTTCCTTGATCACTTCAACCTCCTTGATGACCTCCACAGGCTTCTCGACTATCTTTTCTACAATTTTCTCTACCTCTATCTCTTTGACAACTTCCACTTCTTTGACGACTTCTACCTCCTTGATGACCTCGACTTCTTTGATGACCTCGACTTCCTTGATGACCTCGACTTCCTTGACAACTTCCACTTCTTTGACGACCTCTATTTCACGTAGTTGACTACTCGCCGCATTTGCAGAGGACAATTGAGAAGTCCAAGAGCTTTTGTCAGACTCATACTTTGAGGAGAGGGATTGATATTTTGTTTCTAAGTCAGAGTGCTTCTTTTTCCAGAGGCTTAAGTCTCCGCTGCCAGCGCCTGCTGCACCTGCTGCTGCACCTCCTTTTGATTTAAGAAGCTTTTGATATTTAAGGTCTAGAGCGCCATATTTATTTTTCCAGTCGCCTCCAGTGCCACCACCTAGTGCGCCAAATTTTTCTCTAAATCTATTCCATCCAAATGCCCAGCCCAAGAACCATGCACCTAGCATTAGTAATAAAGGTAGAAGTATACAAATCGGCCACCCAAATAGTAGCCCAAATCCGAACACTTTTCCAAAGCAGATAAATAATGTCATTATCGTAGTATTTTAAGTATTGTTTTTTAATTAGTTATTTCAAGATGACTTCCACCCTTCTGTTGAGTGCCATATTCTCTGGCGTATCATTAGGGTTTTTAGGTTGATTAGGACCATAACCAACGGCATCCATTCTAGAGATGGGTAGTCCTCCGTGTGTCTGAATGTAATTTCTGATATCTTGAGCTCTACTCTGAGAGAGGGTCATATTACTGGCCAGTTCACCTGTATTGTCAGTGTGTCCACCTACTTCTATTCTTGCACTCGGAACATTGTCTAGGTAATAAAACAAATCTCTAAATGCGCTTCTCTGACTGTCAGATATCTGAGGTGTATCTGATCCAGTTGCAAAGTATAAACTTATAGGAGCCGTAGACAAGCTGTTTTTTATAGTTGCTAGTCGATTGTTGTCCTTCTTAAGATCACTAAAGCTAACTATCGCTCCTTGTCTGAGCGTATCATTTCTATAACAAGAAGAATCTATTTTAGAAGCAGTCGCAATTTGACTTGCTGATGCGCCTAAGCTGGTCATCCATCTCTTGATATCTTGTGCTCTTGCTAGACCTAGATTCATGAGCGGATTACTATTTGTTTCGTTATCGGTATAGTAGCCCGTAATCAAGGCACTTCTATCTGTATTTTTTTTCAGGTGATTGACGATTGTCTCGACACCTTTTGTAGCTGAAGGTATATCAGTAAGGTGGGCCGAACTATTTCTTCTGAAGTGGACATAATTGCCAGCTTCGTAGTCTAGTCTATTTCCGTCTTCTATCTCCCAAGTGGAGCACGCATCGGCAACTACTACTGGACAAACGAACAGACTCCATAGCCACCAGCCAAATATGAGCCAGAGTAAAAGAAAAAATAGCCATAACAGAGGATTTCTCATTCTTGAGTTGGTTTGGTTAGTTATATTTTAAAAAATGGATTTTCTTAAGAATCGTTAGAGCACGTGAAAAACAAATTTTGCTAGCAAAACGATTACTACAATTAGGTAGATGAATAGAATCAGTAACCACCACTTAGATTTCATAATTATTGAATTAATAAATTTTTATAGAGAGAAAGATCAGCTGGAAAGGCCGTGTCAGCTCCACAATTTAACGAAATGACTTTTTTTAGCAAAACTATTGATGATAAAATACTAGAACCTTCTAATGCCGAAAACGATCAATCTTGGATTGTAAATCAAGGGTAGTGAGATAGTATTACTTCTTTCTAACACGCCAATTCACTCTAGATCAATGGTCTTTTCGTTATTTGTTTACTGTATGTTAGACGTAGAATCTCTTCAAAAGTCAGCTTTTGAATTGATCTTTGTTCGTTAGTTCGTATATTTTATCCTTATGTCGAATCGTAGATCCTTTATAAAAGGCCTTTCCGTCACCTTTGCGGGCTTGCCTCTAAGTAGTCAACTCACCAGATTGCAAAGCACTGACTGGTCAGACTGGAGCGACATCAGCACACTCTATCCACAGGATACCGCTGGCCGACTCAACTTTAATTGTGGGAGTGCCGGGGTACAGCCGACTGTAGTATTGGAGTCTATGGGTGCTCATCAGAGAGCCTTGTCTGCCTTTGCGCCTTATGAAATCTATGAGCAGCACAAGGATACGATAGATAAGAGTAAACTGCGATTAGCTGAACTGATCAATGTCAACAAGGAGCAAGTTGCCTTAGTCAGGAACACAACCGCAGCCATCAATGATGTGCTCTACGGCATACAATGGCGTGATGGTGATGAAGTAGTTATCTCTACAGCAGATTATCCTTCCGTGTGGAATACCCTGAAAACACTCCAACAACGATACGGCATACGCATCAATACAGTCCGCTTAGATCTCAATCAGGACTCAGAGGAAGCCATAGTCAATGGATATAGAACAAAGATCAGCGATAAGACTCGCTTGATCATAGCCACGCATGTCACACATCGCGAAGGTCAGCTTATGCCCGTTGCTCTAATTTCGGCCCTCGGCAAAGCACAGGGTATAGACGTATTGATTGATGGAGCACATGCCGTTGGACATGTTGAGGTTGATGTACAGCAGATCGGCTGTCAGTATTATGCGACCAGTCTTCACAAGTGGCTCTCTGCGCCTCTAGGATGCGGTTTGCTCTACGTGCAGAAGGATAAGTTAGCCTCCTTGTATCCTCCAACCTCATATGCTGCAAGCCAGCAAGATCTTATGGATAAATTTACTTGGATAGGGACTTTCGCGTTCGAAAAGTGGATGACCCTCGATACAGTGCTTGATTTTCAAGATTCCATAGGATTGCAGAACAAAAGCACTAGGCTAAAGGCTATGAGTACTCGCTTTCGAGAGGGTCTCGCTGGGATTCCAGGACTTATAATTGCTGGAAATCAAAAGGATTATGGCGGCATTACGGCTTTAAGAGTAGAGGGCATAAATAATAGTAAGCTGCATAACCAACTGATGGAGGACTACGGATTCCATGTGAAGAAAGTGGGTATCCAGAAAGTACTCTATAACAGGGCTTCCTTCAACCTTCATCTCACAGATAGTCAAGTTGATGACCTTATTGCTGCCATATCAGATATGGTCTGATACTATCACATCTAACAATGGGGACAGAGAATAGAAGTAAGAGGGTTCTGATGTGGCTAAGTATAATGTCTTTCTACCTAGCAACTGTATTGCTGCATGTCAAAGTGGGTAGATTCATCAATGGTTTATTTGATTCACTAAGTCGGGGTACCTATAATAATATCGTTACTGCGGCTGTACTCGTCACCTTGATTGCCTTGGGTATAGCTATATATCGAAATACCAGCAGCAGGACTTTACCAAAAGGAGTATGGCTTATCATCAGCTATTCTGCCCTCTCTATCTTCCTTAGTTTCTCGATCTTTTTTGTCATCCACATAGAAGCAGTACATTTTATACAGTACGGAGTGCTGGCATTTTTGCTCAGGAAAGTACTGCCCAGTTACCTTACTGTGGCTATACTGGCTACACTGTTAGGAGCTTATGATGAGTTGTATCAGTATCTCGTTCTCGACACTAGAGCCCAGTATTATGACTTCAATGATATCTTTTTGGATACGACTGGAGCGGGGTTAGGTTTATTAGGGCATTGGTTCTTTGGAGAATCTGCGGGAGGTGGAGCTATAAGAAAGTGGTGGCAACGCCTAGAGCTAATACTCTTAATTGTTACAGTTTCGCTGCTGATCATTATGGCAATGATGGGAGAGTTTACAGTGAATCCTAAGGGTGGGGAGCCTGCTTTATTTACTTTGTTCAAATTTGCTCCAGAGGGTTTTTGGCATTATCCGGGTGGCCCATATGCCCGATTCCATATCCTGAGACCAATACCAGGTCTTTTGTTGATCACGATTTCGATTTATATCTATGGATTTTTAGATAAAGCGCCTATTGAGAGGTAGTTATATATTGTACATATTTGCAATGTGTTATTTATTAAATAATCTAAAATCAAATATGTTATGGCTGTAATGAAGGTAATTGAAATCTTAGCTAACTCTCCTAAGAGCTGGGAAGATGCAACCAAAGTTGCTATTTCTAAGGCTTCTAAATCTGTCAAGAATATTAAGTCCGCTTATGTTCAGAGTCAGAGTGTTGTTGTCAACAAAGGAAAAGTAAAAGAATTTAGAGTTAATCTAAAAGTAACATTTCAAGTAGGTAGTGACGCTTAAGCGCAATAACAAGAATAAGAAAAACGGCATGCTGAATCAGGATGCCGTTTTTTTTTGCCTATTGATTAAGAAAGGCGGCTATTCTCTTCTCTATCCAGTAGTAGCGCTCTCCTCGCACCACGAAGCCTACGTGGCCACCATAGCGTGGGGTCATCATTTGTAATCGGGGATTGGCCTTGGCCTCCGTGTATGGATAACAGGCCTCTGGCAGGAAGGGGTCGTCAAGCGCATTGATGATTAAGGTGTCACGGTCTATATCTCTCAGAAACTGTAGGCTGCTGCACTGGGCATAATAATCTTGAGCATCCTTGTAGCCGTGAAGGGGACCAGTGTAAAAATCATCGAAATCATACAGGGTCTTTATCTTTTTGAGCAACTGTAGATCTATGTCATCAGGAAACTGCTTGTGCTTTTCTCTAATCTTTCTTGTCAGTGACTTGAGGAAGTTGTTTTGATATAGAAAGTTAGATTTCTTGCTGATGTTTAGTGAGCCTGCTAGGAGATCAACGGGTACCGAGACAGCAACTATTTGTCTTATTCTATCATCTAACTGACTGGCTCTTTCTCCACTATACTTGAGTACTAGATTTCCACCTAAGCTGAAGCCCACAAGCGCAAGCTGCTCGTAATTGTCTATATAATGCTGGATCACTGTATCGAGATCATAAGTAGCCCCGCTGTGATACATCCGTTTCTGCTTATTGATTCTTCCAGAGCAAGAGCGATAATTGACACATACGACATCCCAGCCACGGTGACTAAGCAGGTCTGCTGTAGCCATAATATATTGAGACTGACTGCTGCCTTCTAGTCCATGACATAGGACGGCCAGCTTACTATTGTCGAGGAGTAGCGTGTCGACATCTAAGAAATCGTCGTCATCAGTTGTTAGCTCCTCTCTATGGTAGTTAGGGACGGCTTGCTTTCTGAAGAGGCTAGGGTATATCGTATTAAGATGCCCATTCCTCAAAAGGAAGCCTGGGAGATATGATGTGTCGTTGATGCGCTTTCCTTAAAAGTCGTTGATCGTTACATCAAAGATCAGTATAGAATTGGCAGGTATACCAGGGGGCGGAAATCCTCCATAACCCATATAAGAAGGTATTATTATCGTACCCTTGCCTCCGCGGCCAAAGAGTTGTATGCCTTCGCCCCATCCTTTGATAACATTATTTAAGCCGAAAGTGATGCCATCATTTTGGTCAAATACTTCTCCATCCATAAAGTAGCCTGTGTAATCCACATTGACTTCATCACAGAGACTGGGTCTAAGTGTACCTGTGCCGGGCTCTTCTATAATGTAATGCAACCCTGAGGCTGTGACATTTGCTGTTAGGTTGTTTTGCTCGATATAACTATCAATCTGAGCTAACTCATTGTTGTAAATATCCGAGTTGCTTGGATCTGGAAGATTGAGCTGTAAGTCGCACTCTCCGCCTCCACAAGACATAAAAATGATAGTGAAGAGGGCAAGACCTATAGTCTTCAGGTTATTGGGTGTCAAATAATTCATCTAGAAAAAATTCTCTGTTTTCGTCAGTTAATTCAAAATCGGGACATAATTGAGTGGTACTGTGCATAATACTCACACAGTTGTTGTCTTCGTCTCTTGCGTCTAGATGTCCCCTTTCTAGAAAGCAATGTCCTAATTCGTGAAAAATAAGAAATTGCCTCTTCGCTTCATTGGCTTCTTCCCATGTTTCTCTGTCAATGACAACTTTTCTTGGTCTTTCGACATTTCTGAAGCATTGTCCTAGCACCTGGGACTCCTCTATATCCTGGATCAGCCCTTCTATTCGCTCAGCTTCATAATCCACTACTATACCTCTAATGGCCGCTTCCTCTGCAAAAATCTCAAAGTAGGGTATTAACTCTGCATCAGTCTCAAGAATGTCTTCTTCAGAACAGCTTATTGCTATCACCACAAACGCTAGTGAGAGCACGAATAGTAGTCTTAATGTGATACCTGATTTCATAAACTTGTAGTTTTTAGCTTATTTATAAAATTAAATACTTTATGTCCAATAAACTATACTTGTAATGTTTCTGAGGCAAATAGGTTGTCTGAAGCTTTTTCATTAACATTCAATTCAATGCAATACACGACAAAAAACCTCTTAATCTTCACTTTTATTTTGCTAGGAACATACTTTGTTAATGGCCAAGACAAGATTTCAAATATTTCTCAGCAGCGAGAATTGGGCCTCCGATTTTCTGGATTTGATGACTTTAATCTTTTCTATAAGCGCCATATAGCCAGCGGTAAGGTGCGACGACACCGCTTTTTGTCTACCCAACTAGCGTTTAATTCCATCAATACCAACTTCGATCTAGCGGCCGGCTATGCTTTTGGAGTAGAGCGATATAGCCCTATAACCGAGGAGCTTTCCTTCTATAGGGGATTGGAGTACAGCCTTTTTTTGGATTATGACATTGTAGACAGTTCTATTCCTGGTAGAAGCAATAACCTTAGAGCAGCTCCTGCGATAGGCTATATTATAGGATTTCAGTATGCGGTGTCTAGTCGATTTGCCTTGTCTCTAGAGGTTATTCCCTCTCTTATAGGCAGTTTCAATTATAGAGATGGAGGTATCGAAAACTACCAAGTCAATTTTTCGCTCAACAGTAACAGTACGGCCCTCTCTCTGATGTATAGATTTACAACAAACTAGGGGCTTGGCCGTAAAGATTTTCGATCCATTTATATCAAGTCAGTTGGTTCGATGATTGATTTGATATTAATACCCAACACGGAGTATCTTTACCTCAATTAAGAAAAAACCCTGTTTTGTCTAAAACTTCAGCAGCATATAAGGTTATTCGGCAGCTTCCCAATACTTCTGCTGCCCACATTATGGTATCAAGGCTGCGTGCTGAAGACATAGATGTACGCATACGCAATAACAACAGCTCTAGCATCTACCCCCTTATGGGCATAGGTATGGAAATCGAAGTCCTTTATGATCACTTTGAGACAGCTGAAAAGCTGATTGAGCAGATGGAAGCAGATGCTTTGCATCCCAATCCTGATATTGACTTCCGGGAAGCAGACCACGGGGACATCCAGTTCGAGAAAGAAATAAATGAACACGACCAAAAAATGTCTCGGACAAAACCTCTAAATCTTATTTATCTCTTAATCTTTATAATCCTAGCTATCCTTTTATCCTGGTTCTCGTTTCAATTCCACACCGAGCTCAATGCTCAATAAAATAAGGGCCTATGTTTAGATTAATGATATCAATGCTTCTCCTTTTTGGTTATAACAGCCTTGCTGCGCAGACCTCAGTAGAGACGACACAAGAAGATAGACAGCAACGCCGGGTGGCCTACTTACTTAAGGAAATTAATGCTATCAGAACCAAAGGTTGTCGATGTGGCAAAAAGCGTATGCCTAAAGTTGCTCCCTTGATCTGGAGTGATAAGCTAGAGTACAGCGCCTACCTACACGCTAAGGAAATGAGTGAGTACGATTACTTTGGACATAAGTCTAGGAGTGGTGAAGATGTGGGAGATAGAGCGGATAAGATCGGCTACAAGTGGCAGAATATCGGTGAGAATCTTGCTGTCGGTCAGACAGACTTTAAGCAAGCACTCCGCGACTGGCTAGCTAGTGACAGCCATTGTAGGATGATTATGGATGCTAAGATGACAGAGATGGGCCTTGCCAGAGTTGGCAAATATTGGGTACATCATTTTGGAACAGTAATGCCTCCTCAGACCAAGCGGGTAAGCACAACATACCGAGAGGGTTAATCCAATCGTGCATCGACTTATCCATATCAAAATAGTGCTTTGTTGTCTGTGTATGCAGTTGTCTACTGCAATAATCAGTGCACAGGATAAGCCAAGCCCACAACCAGGAGAGGAGAATGAACAAAAAGAATCCTCAATTGTCAAAGTCAAAAATTCTGACAGCTTCATTTTTGAAAGAGTCGATGACGAGGATGTCACTTATTACTCAGGCAATGTCAAAGCCTTTCAAGACAGCATATTTATGTTTGCTGATTCCGCCAAGGTATTGGGAATAGAGATGACTGCCGTCGGCGAGGTTGTCATCATTCAAGACACGACCAATGTGTTTACAGATTCTCTCTATTATAACTCGGATTCCAAGGTAGCACAGCTCCATGATAATGTTGTTGTAGAGACCAAGGGCAAGTCGCTTTTTACTGATAGACTAGACTACAATCTTGACACCAAATACGGAACGTTTAGGGATACAGCTATTTTACAGAGGGAGACAATGGTCCTATCCAGTATCAGAGGTTATTATGATGTACAGAGGAGTAAGGCCCAGTTTGTAGATCAGGTCGTGATCAGAGATACAGATTTCAATCTGACTGCCGATTCTCTAGATTATGATACCGATGTCGACAGAGCCTATTTTCTGGGTCCCACTTATATAATGCAAGGCAAGAAGCAGATTTACTGTGAGTCAGGTTATTACGATATCGTCACCAAACAAGCTTTTTTCAGTAAAGATGCAGTGATCGTCGAGGGTTCCAAAGTGGCTTTTGCTGAGGATATATTTGTTTCTGAGGTAGACAGCACCGTAATTTTTAAGGGCAATGCAGAAGTCAGAGACTCCGTCAGTGTAGCCAAAGGTGATCTCATAGTCTTCAATGAATTGGCAGATGAGGTAGAGCTCGAGGGCGCCGCTTCTTATCAGAAAGAAGATCAGCTTATCGAAGGGGATTACATTTATTACAATACAGATACGGAAAGCTTTCTGTCCTATGGTGGAACCTCAGTCAGTGGAGAGCAGGGCGTGCTAAATGCAGATACGATCTCTTATGATAAGCTGGCAGATTTCGGAGTAGCGCAGGGGAATGCTATGTGGACAGATACTGTAGAGAATAGGGTTATCGTCGCCGATGAAATGCATTATCGAGATAGCAGTACCTATGTAAAGGCTATAGTGAAAGCCCAGCGGCCGCTTTTCTATCAGGTTGTAGAGGAGGACACTTTGTATGTAGCTGCGGATACACTATTGAGTGCTGAGCCCAATGACAGTCTGACTTATCTCAAAGCCATAGACGCTGTACAGATTTACAAACGTGACTTGCAGGCGGTTTGTGACTCAATGTACTACGGGAGCATTGATTCGACTTTTACGCTGTTTAGATCTCCGGTATGTTGGTCCGATACGACGCAGTTCAGTGGAGATACTATAGATATAGTACTTAAGGAGGATAAAGTCAGCCAAATCGTAGCCAAGAAAAACGCTTTTATCATCACCAAGCACGCAACGGGGTACAGTGACCAGATAAAGGGTCGGTTTCTGCAGTCATTTTTGGACAGCAATCAGCTCAAGAAAATGAATGTGGTCGGCAATGCTGAGTCCCTTTATTTTATTAAAGATGAGGAACAGGCTTATGTCGGTAGCAACAAGACCCTGTGCAGCAAGATGACCTTTTACTTTACAGGGGAGGATTTGGATCATATCAAATTCTATACAGAACCGGAGTCGACAATGACACCGATGGACTTAATGACTACTGCTGACGAAAGACTAGATGGATACAATTGGCAGATAAGTCGACGACCACTAGGTTTGTACCAGCTCCGACAACGAAGCCAGCTGGAGAGCCCTAGTCAAAAACAACAAGAAGGCCCTTCGGATATCTTTGAAGAAGATGTGCTCAAAGCGCTAAGCACACCGCTGGACACAGATAAGTCTCAAGACCTCCCTAAGACAGAGGCAGCTTCCCCAGAAAATAGCATAACTAAGCCACCCACTGGTGGTTAAGGCGTTTCTTACTGTTGACCCTAAGTTTGTAAGTTCGTGCCATCTTAATATTTTTGAAGTTATGATGCGGGTTATATTGTTATTGGTCTTTTTATTAAGTGCTTTCTGTAGTACAGGGCAGGAGAACACTACCTTCCAGGCAGCCAATAAAGCCTACAATGAAGGCAACTATACTGTAGCTATAACTACTTATAAGCAATTACTGACTGGAGGCGAGTCTTCTGAGTTGCATTATAATCTAGGTAATGCCTATTATAAAAACCAACAGCTAGGCGAAGCCATCCTCCATTTTGAAAAAGCCCTTAAGCTCAATCCTGGCGATAACAACATTATAGAAAATCTTGCCATTGCCAAGGAGGCAGTTGAGTTGGAAGTACTCCAAGTGCCTACATTTTTTGTGTTGCGGATGTGGAGAGGTTTTCACGGGTTACTGTCATCAAGTGCTTGGGTCATTCTACAGATGCTATGGATAATAGGGCTATTGTATGGCCTTTACTTATGGACCCTATCTAGAGACGCGTCTACCAGAGTCCGAGGTCTAAAACTCATAGCCGTACTCTTACCTTTATTGCTCTTGAGTTACTTTGCGGGTCGTTCTGCGCATTATGGTGAGACAGCAGAGGACGATGGGGTAGTGTTGCGCAGTGCTCCGCTGGTCAACGAACCCTTGGATAAATCAGAAACTTTAGAAGAATTAACACCAGGTGTAAAGGTTGAAATACTGGATCAGCTAGATGCTTGGTATAAAGTCAGCCTCGCTAATAAGGCTCAGGGCTGGGTCAAAAAGGATGCAGTCGGTATCATCTAGAGACTAACTAGCACTTATAAAAAAAGGTGAAGTGCTCTTCTGAGTAGAGGGCAAAAAGAAAAGGGCCACCGTGTAGGTAGCCCTTCTTGATATGTTGAATTTTGTCTTGACTATTCTTCTTCGCCCTTGTTGACAACTTTTCCGCCGTCTAGCTCGTCTTGCAACTTTTCTAATTCATCCCATTTGCCATCGGCAGCCAATTGTGCTTGCTGTGGCCAAGTGGCTGGGCTGTGCATTTTGAATCTAGGACCAGCTGCCGTCAAGATTTCTTGAAGCTTGTCCGTAGAAGTTGCTGCTAATCCTGCAAAGGTTGTGATTCCTGCTGCATTTAAGTGCTCAGCGATCTTTGGACCTATGCCTTCTATTTTGTTGAGTTTGTCAGGCTTGCCGCCTGTCTTTGCAGCTCCAGCTCCTGCCGCAGCTCCAGCAGCGCTTGCTTTTTCTGCAGCTTCTTTAGCCTTCATAGCCTCATACTCTTCCATAGACATTCTGTGTACAGTCGTCTTAGTTGTTGTTTCTGTAGAAGATGAAGTTGCTGCTGACGGACTAGCCGCTGCAGCCTTAGCTTTAGGTTTTGCTTCTGATTTTCTTGCCTTAGGAGACTTGACTGCTGCACCTCCATCAGAATCCAATGGAATGATGTGTACAAAAGTCTTTCCGCCTCTTCTCTTAGTGAAGCTCACGGTCCCTTCTATTTTGGCATGCAGGGTATGGTCCCTACCCATATATACATTTTCGCCAGGGTGGTATTTTGTACCACGCTGTCTAACGATAATATTTCCTGCTTTGGCGTATTGACTTCCGAAGAGTTTTACACCGAGGTATTTCGGATTTGAATCACGGCCATTATCCGTACTACCTACACCTTTTTTGTGTGCCATTTTAGTTTACTTTCTGGGTGAATGTAAGACAGCTTATGCTATGCTGTCGATTTTGATTTTAGAGAAAGACTGTCTGTGTCCATTTTTGACTCTGTAGCCTTTTCTTCTCTTTTTCTTAAAGACAATTACTTTGTCTCCTTTGAGGTGAGAGAGGACTGTAGCTTTTACACTACCCGCAACAGTAGGTGTCCCTACAGTGGCAGAACCGCCTCCTCCAGTCATAAGCACTTTGTCGAAGCTTACAGAAGCTCCTTCGTCAGCATCGAGTCTATGAACAAAGATCTCTTGCCCTTGCTCTACTTTGAACTGCTGACCTGCTATTTCTACTATCGCGAACATGTTTCTTATTTAGTTTTCTCCAAAAGGATTGCAAAGATATGTTTTTTGAAAGGTATTTCCAATACTTACGACCTCCTAGATAAAACTACTTAAACAATTGATATTCAATAGATTATGTAGTTAGGGGCTTAGGTAATCCTTTAATTTTATCTTTTTGACAAGTTTTTTACCGTCTCTAGTGACCACTATTCTCACTTTTTTACCCACCCTTTTACTGAGTTTATCCCCTAGTGAGCTCATACTCAGCTGATTGGCCCCCCAGATGCCTATACGCTCGATGATATCCCCTTTTTGGAATCCAGCTTCCTTGGCTGGACTCCTCTCAAATACTGCATTAACTACAAATTCTCTCAAATTTCGCCCCGAAGCAAAAATCTGTAATCCACTCAGGTCGTGCGGCCAGTCGTCGTCAAACCGCTCATTGGTTTTGAGGTAGGCGACACAGTTGAGATAATCGATTATGACATCAAATCTACTCAGTAGCGGGTTGCCTATCAGTCCTAGACGCTCTGCATAGATGTCTGGATCTAGATCTTCTTCGATGTCTTGAAAGTAAGCCACCATATTGTTGAAGAAAAAGACTTCACTCAATTCTACTTTGGGTAATCTGCCGATATAGCCCATAATGTCACCACCTATCCCTTTGCCTAGAGCCGCTCTAATATGGGCAGGCGGTAGGTTAAGTGTACTATCCGCATGCGAAAAGAGGAGTAGTCCTAGCGCCGAGCCTGTATCCATTAAAACTTTAAGATCAATCGCTTTTTCATTATGATCTCGATAGGTCAAGTAGATATAGGGTTTGTGGTTCTCAAGCGTTACGGGATAGCTTTGATAGTTGAGATCGTGGGCAAATTGAGGTGCTGATTTTGATTTATAGATCGTCAACTCTTCTTTGATATAGTCTATCTCTATCGTTTGTCCCCAAAAAGCCCGCCCGCCCAGTATACCATCTATAGGTAGCCCGGTCAATTGATCGAGAGCAAGGATATCCTCTTTGAGCACGATAAGATCATTGGAAAAAGCAACACCTTTCTCTAGTTTTACCTTATTAGATCTACAGATGGAGGCCTCTACAACTTGTTCTAGATCACTGCCTACCAGCTTAATGTCTTTAGATACAGTAAGGTCGTATTTGTCTATCGCAGAGTACTTAAATAGTATGATGTTTTCTGCACCGGTGTCGAGGATAAGATTTAGTTGGTCTTTTCCATTTAGCGTGACCTCTAGGATAATAAAGCCTTGCTTGTACTCGAAAGGAACGGTGATCTGGTCTTCCTTTCCGATAAAGTTAAATTGATAGTTAGACTCTTGCGCAGTGGCAGAAAAGTAGAACAATGATAAAATGGCTATGATCAACGGTCGCATCATCAAGTAGTCAATTTAGTAAATTCTATACTGAATCGCTAGCGAACTATCATAACATAGGTATGTGGCCGACAGGGATTCATTTTCCTTTGGTGAGTTAGAAGGTAGCGGAGCCAGCAGATAGTATCATTTGACAGCGGACACCCCCTTTAATCCCGCCCATTCAATCCCATGAAGGGGAATCCGCCCGCGATGGCATTCAATAACCTTGGAAATTTAATGCGGGCAGCGGTTCTTTACATTCGACTCTTTTTTGTTAAGCTCAGTGTAGGCCTTATAAGTTTAGGACTTTCTAAAAGGGAGCTATATAAAAAAATGGTTACGGTAGTGGCAAGGAGCCAGATCTAGCATTCTAAGTTTTCTACTCCACAAAGACTTCGTAAAGTGCTACAATCAACCCAGGCACTGCGTGGGCTGCGACACTATCTTCTTTGGTGTAGGTCTGTATGCGTTGGTACTTTCCATTCACTAGGACAAACTGTTCTAGCAATTCCTCTCGTGGCATAACCACCCAATACTCTTGCACGCCAGCCTCTTCGTAGATGTCATACTTGAGTTGGATGTCTTTTTTGCGGGTGTGGGGTGAGAGGATTTCCACAACTAGAGTGGGTGGGCCAAAGGCGGCTTGTTCTTTTATGATTCCTAAGTCACAGATCACACAAATGTCAGGCTGTACGACCGTATGCTCTTTTCCGTTGTTTCTGTTTTCGATGGGCAGTACTATATCTGTTGGAGCCACAAAAACTTTGCAAGATGTTTTCTTCAAGTCAAATGTCAATAGAGAAGACAAGTTGTTGGATACGCTTTGATGTCTCATACTCGGCGCGGGTGTCATCTTAAAGATCTTCCCTCTGATGAGCTCCACCATATAATCAAAGTCAAACTTGAGGTAGTCTGAGTAGGTATAGACTTTATCGTAAGTTGCTGTGGGTTCCTTGACCTCTTTCATATTTATAAAGATACGAAACAAATGACATTCTTATAGACTATGAGGACAAGAGCGGGACAGTTGCCAAGTGAAAATTATAATAACAAACTAGCCTGAATGAAAAAAGAGGCTACCTCTTACGAGACAGCCCCTCTTTGAATTTTTCTGGTCTAAGAAAATTATTTCATTATAACCATTTCTATTCTTCTGTTTTGTGCTCTTCCTTCAGCACTGCCGTTATCAGCAACTGGGTTAGCAGCTCCAAAACCTTTAGTGTTCACTCTTGCAGCATCAATGCCTTTAGCCATTAGTCTCGCTTTTACAGCATTCGCTCTTGCTTGAGATAACTGTACGTTAGCATCTGCATTTCCTGTGTTATCTGTGTAGCCTTCTACATTTACTTTTACACCAGGATAGGCTTTAAGGATTGCCGCCATATTATCAACTTCTACAGCAGTAGCACCATCAATGTTGGCAGATCCTGTAGCGAAAGTTAAGTTCTTAAAAGTAAATCTTCCGTCTCCTTTGAACCCTCCATCGATAAATTTCATCATTTCTGATCCAGCAGATCCAGCACCAAACTTGATTTTATCTAGAGCGCCTTTTGCAGCCTCATCGATTTTACCAAACATACCACCGACAGCACCTGCAGCACCTTTCATAGCATCTCCAGCGGCACCTGCAGCATCTCCTGCCATATCAGCAGCACCCTTGGCAGCATCTCCTGCCATGTCAGCAGCACCTTTAGCAGCATCTCCTGCCATGTCAGCAGTTTTAGCAACAGCGCCTTTAGCAGCATCTGCAGCACCACCTAGACCTGGACCTATTCCAAACCACCCAGCAACACCTATAAGGATTGCAAGAGGAATTAACCATCTCAATATAGAGCCGCCTGTCTTGACAGCAGCTCCACCTACATCGCCAGCCATATTAGCAGCACTTCCGGCTACATTGCCTACACCTCCGACAAGCTTCTTGCCAGCGTCAGCAGCTCCACCTACAACTTTTCCAGCTGCATCTGTAGCTCCACCTACAACTTTTCCAGCAGCACCAGTCGCACCACCTACAATTTTCTTACCTGCATCCATACCATCGCTAGCTAGACCAGAAACGGCACTTGCGCCTTTTCCTAAGAACCCTGCTCCTAGAGAAGAAAGCAATCCTTGTGGCATAGAAGATTTGATATGACCCTTCTGCTCACCTAAGAATTTTCCAAAGCCAACTGCATCAAGCGCTTTGTTTTTGATCTGTCTTCCGACCATAGACATCAAGAATGGCGCAGCCATCTTAATTAATGATGAAGCAGCAGATCCTTTAAGACCACTGAAGCCTGCAATCTTGTCTATAAGGCCTCCCGTAGAGTTGCCTAATAATAGATTAAGAACTCCAGAACCGCCATTCATTATCTTAGCGACATTTCCTGCTCCACCTCCGAAGAGACCACCTATGTCATCAAGAATGCTAGCATCCTGGCCTTTAGCCATGTCAAATAGCTTACCTAGACCATTACTGTCCTCAGCAGTATCCGCCATTTTACCTAGTAGAACTGGAAAAATTCCGTCTAGTGCTTTTCCCACGCTAGACTCAGATTCTCCTAGAAACTTCGCTGCTTGAGAGCCTAAGGAGCCAGTTACCTGGTCCTTAACCATATCCAATAAATTCATTTTAAGTTATTTAGATTAGAAATTAGATTCAATTTAGTTCCATAAAAAAGGAATGATAGAAATCAGTTTGGGGGTGCTAATCTGTGCTTTGGGAGAAATAACTGTGCCAAAGATACTTTTTTCTCGCCCAAACTAGTACAATCTAACTAAGGTGTTAGAGACTGTTAATAGTTCAATTAACTTCAATTATTATTTCATAACAGACATAATTTTATGACAGAAGGACCAACATACTTTGAGTTACTCGAGCGCCAAATGACAAGACTGTCTAAGGCTGAGGCCTTGGGTATCAAGGAGTTGGATCAGACATTTATGCTGTTCTCCTTGATGTATGAGCACCTGACAGAAAGTGAAACGATAGGCTTTACAACCTTATTTAGTAGGATAGCTTTTGCTGGCGTGCGCTTTGATTTCCCGAGTAGATTAATTTTTGAGAACCACTATTTTAGAAGACAAGTCGAGAAAAGAGCCTATTCGGAGCAAGAAATAACTCAGCTCATAGAATTTGGATTATATCTGATGCAATCAGTGATAAGACACACCTCAGAGTATGCGTGGCAATCAGAATACCCACGTCCCAAGTTTGTGATCGAACAGACTCAAAGATCTCGCTCCGATTACAAAAGGGTGTTTAAAGCGCTCTTGCTGGGCATTGATAGCCAAGGTGTCTTATCGATCATAGATGAAGAGAGAGCTGATGTCACCTACAAGTGCACAGTTAGCACAGAATCTTTTAACGAGCAAATAAAGAATCTCGCAAACTATATAGACTTGCCAATAGGCATTAATCTTATAGATGTTAATTTTATTGGTGATGAGGAATGTATAGCTGCTGGCCTTGTTCTGCGGCCAGATTTTCTTTTTGGGGTTACTTCTGTTTCAGAATGCTTTTCAGCGGATGGGACTACGGCACTCAATTATTTTGGAAGGAAACTGATTCCCTCAGAAGGTACAGTCCATATGCTCATCGGTAATATCGTCAATCAATACCTCGACGAGCTTATCCATAATCCAGAGCTCGAGTTTAAGGATGTAATGCAGAGCACCTTCAAGATAGGTCCTGAGATGTTCTCTCTTATGGAAGATAGGACAGTGAAGGAAACGATAAACAAGGTTAAGCGGCATTTTTCTAATCTTAAGAAAGTAGTCAAGACTGAACTGTCTGACGCAGGGATTACAAAAGATAAAACTTATCTCGAGCCCAGTTTTTATTCTAACGAGTTTGGATTGCAAGGGAGACTTGATCTCTATCACTATGATGAGGAGACACGTAAGTCAGATATCGTCGAGCTCAAAAGTGGCAAGGTCTACAAGGCCCACGCTTATGGACTTAATCAAAATCATTATGTACAGACGCTTTTGTATGACTTACTGATAGAGTCTGTATACGATAACAGGGTCAAGTCGACAAGTTATATTCTGTATTCAGGTGATGATCACAAGCGACTGCGCTTTGCGGCAAAGGTGCGACAAAAGCAAATGGAAGCCTTGCGTCTGCGCAATAGTATAGTCATACTCGAGGAAGTATTGACTAAGCTAGATAAGCCACCTTTTGATAAGTTCTTAAGTAAGCTTAATCCTGAGACTATCTCAGAGAAGTATCGATTCTTACGTAGAGATGCCAAAAAATTCTGGGAGTTTTTCTCTAAAGCTACCGATGTCGAAAAGAAATATTATAGAAGCTTTGTTGCCTTTATAAGTCGGGAGTTTCAGTTGTCTAAGATTGGGAGACATGGCGTCCATAAATCCAATGGGCTCGCTTCTTTGTGGTTGGATCCACTGTTAGAAAAAATAGACAGATTCAGTATCCTTTCATTTCTCAAAATAATAAAAAATGACACTGAAAAAGAAGTGCCTTTACTTAGTCTAGGATTTACTTCTAGATCCAATACGCTATCAAAATTTAGGGTGGGTGATGTGACGGTGCTTTATCCAGAAAATGCAGATGGCCCTTCTCCTTTGTCTAGTCAGATATTTAAGTGCACGATTATCGAGATCAATACGGATAAGGTAATTGTACGCTTGAGGGCACGACAAAAAAACTTTGAATTATTTAGAAAGTTTGATTATTGGAATCTTGAGTCTGATGTACTGGATTCAGGTTTCAATCATCAATTCTATGGTCTTTTTGATTTTATCAGTGCGCATCAAGGGTATAAGAATAGATTGCTTGGCATCGATGCCCCTGCGCCTCCTGATGCGCTTGCCGATTATGAAAATGCGGATATGACCAGTGAGCAAGTATCTGTTATGCGTAATGCAATTTCTGCTAAGGATTATTTTCTGATGTGGGGTCCACCTGGTACTGGGAAGACAAGTGTGATGATAAAGAATCTAGTAGCCTATTATATCACCCACACCACTTCTGATATTTTACTACTGGCCTATACCAATAGAGCCGTGGATGAAATATGTTCTGCGATTCACGATTTTCTCGATGGGCATTATCTACGTATAGGCTCCAGGCACTCCACAGGTAAGAAGTATGTCAAGCAACTTCTTTCCACCAGAACGGAAAACATTAAGACAAGGCAAGAGATTTTAAATCTGTTTCGTAATTCAAGAGTGATCGTCTCCACGGTATCTTCTTATCAGGGCAAACGAGAGATGAAGCAGTTGAAACAATTTGATGTGGCTATAATTGATGAAGCCTCGCAACTACTGGAGCCTATGCTGGTGGGTCTGCTCCGGCAGTTTAAAAAATCGATATTGATAGGAGACCATAAACAGCTACCCGCTGTCGTTACACAGGCTCCCCATGAAAGTATCATTACAGATGCCACTTTAGGTGCACTCGCAATTAAGGATAGGAGAATTTCGCTCTTCGAAAGATTGTATCATAATGCGGTTAAGAAAAAGTGGACTTGGTCTTATGGAGCGCTTAGCCATCAAGGTAGGATGCACAAAGATATTCTGGGCTTTATAAGCCCAGAGTTCTATGAATCTAAACTTATGGTATTGCCAGGAGTAGATCGCTTGGTCAGAGTTCCCCAATTGCAGTGTGCAACACAAGCGCAGGAGTGGCTGGTTCATAATAGGATGATCTTTATTGATATTCCTGTAGATCCTAGCCTCACGAGTAAGACAAATGCTCTTGAAGCGCAGCTGGTGTCTAAGCTTGCCCAGCAGTGGGTTGACATTTATGCGCATAATGGTCTAGAAATTAGATCAGATAGTATAGGCGTTATAACCCCTTTTCGGTCTCAGATCGCTATGATAAAGTCACAACAATTTTTTAAGACTGAAAATAATATTACGATAGATACAGTAGAACGTTATCAAGGTGGTTCTAGAAATCAAATCATCATATCGCTTGCAATAAATGAGCATAATTTATTGAAAAGCATTATGAATATATCGGAAGAGGGTATAGATAGAAAACTAAATGTAGCTTTAACGAGGGCAAAGGAAAATATAATTATACTTGGTAATAAGGAAATTTTGGAACGCGATGACTGCTACAGCAGATTAATAAGATATTGTAAATGTCTGGAATATTCACAATTTTCATAATTTAAGTTAATTGTTTGAGCTGGCTTCTATGTATTATTTATTTTTGGATGGTTCCTCATTGTAGCAATAATAAAATTCCAAGGTTTGAAGATTATGATGGTGTGTCTTGGTAACATTTGTAGGTCACCAATAGCACATGGAATATTACAAGACAAAATTGAAAAATTGCAATTGCCTTGGGCTGTAGATAGCTGTGGTACTTCTTCGTGGCATACAGGTGAGCGACCTGATTCCAGATCCATAGAAGTTGCTCTTAAGAATGATATCAATATAGCAGATCAACGAGCTCAAAATTTTGACATCACGATGTTTGAGGAATATGACCATATCCTCGTTATGGACAGCAACAATCATAAAGACTTAATGAAGTTGGCTAAGAGTGAGGCAGCTAAGCGCAAAGTATCTTTGCTTATGAATTATGCTTTTCCTGAGCAAAATAGACAAGTGCCTGATCCTTACTATGAAGGTGGTTTTGATGTGGTTTTTGAGATGATAGAGCAAGCCATCAATGAATTTATCGCCACACACACGTAGCCTGTGAACAGTTTTGACATAAAAGTTGTCGGTAGAGTACAAGGTGTTGGATTTAGGTATTATACCAAGCGCAAAGCGGATGACCTAGGTCTAGTAGGAACTGTTAAGAATGTTCAAGATGGAAGTGTCCATATAACGGTAGTAGGAGAAGCGCCCATCTTGCTCGAGTTTATTACTTGGTGTCATACAGGTCCTGCCACGGCACTTGTTGAGTCATTAATTTATGAGGCAATCCCACCTCAAGATTATGAAGGTTTCGAAATATTGAGGTAATTTCGGTTAGTGATAAATCCAATAAATCGTAAAGCACAAACTGAAAGACTGACAACAGTCATGTTTTTGCTTTTTGCAATCATAGGCTCTATTTTGTTTTACATTTTTCGATTTGAGCTTCTAGGTGGCTTAGGCGTGGGCTGTTCTTTGTTTGGTTTAGTGTCTTGGTTCCATTTTAGAAAACGTAGCCTTTCTACTCATAAGGCAGATCAATCTGTAGAATCTAGAATGACTTGGTTTTTACTTGGCTTGACAGTCATCGGGATCATTATCGTTTTGTTGAATGTCCAGCAGAAAGGACCTGATTTTTATTCTGGTATTGCAGCGGGACTAGCATTTACTTGTGCGGTCGCCTATGTATGCGAACTACTACACAACTGGTTTGCAAGCTTTAGGTAGGCTTTGGGCTATGGTATAACCTGAGCAAGGCTTCGAGTCCTAGCTTATTGAGTTTCTTGATGTTTTCAGTAGGTATATGATCTGTGTTAGGATGTGCTTTTATAGCCTCAGCCATCTCCTCTACTTTTAGGAAATGTATAATTGGGTAGGGACTTCTATTGGTATAGTTTTGTAAGGCTTCCGAATCGACCCCTTCAAAGGTGTATAGAGGATGAAAACTCGCCAATTGTATTTCCTCATGCAGCCCTTGTCCTTTAATGGCTTCCTCTAGCGCATACAAAGTATCTAAGTAAAGATTAAAGTCTTCAAGACCCTCAGAAATAATAAGTAGAGTCGTTGTCGCTGTAGTGGCTGGATTCAGTAAGTCTTCAATGATTTTGTTCGTGTTATCAAGTAGCGCCTGATCTGTGTAAGCCATCTCTTCTAGGCTCAGCTTTTTCTGCGTATAGACCTTATGAGCGAATGGACATAAGTTGAGACCTATAACTATTTCAGTAAGCCAAGTTGTTGTCTCTTGTATAGCGATGCTTTTTGTCATTTTTTATTCAGTAACTTACTAAGAGTGCCGTTCGTTTAGCGTGCATTCTGAAATCCCTAAAAGTATCATTGAGGTTCAAGATCATAATATTAGAATGCCCTGCAACTCCTGTTAAGAAACTATTAGAAATTTCTAGAGTAGTTATGGAATCTTGTAATGGGATACGGCAGGTCGCTTGATAATGCTCTCCGCTAGTGTTCAAGTCCGATACAAGAATTTTATAGTCGTCTGATGCATTGATGCGCCAAACAGTTGTCTCATCAAGATATTGAGCCAGTTTGGTGCTCGTCACCTGTTCTTCTGTCAACGCTAGCGCGGTCTGGTAATCTTCTATGTCGAAACTGAGATCAATATGTAATTGCTTATCTACTTGCGAGACTCGGAATACGGCCATCCTTGCATCGTGACTAGGTGCTAAGCCACTAAGGATAATGGACCAAAGGAAGCATACTTTAATCATTGTACAACGATTTTGATTGTACCGAGTAACTGACCATTGTGATAGGCATTTAAGATATATGTACCGAGACTCAAGTCACTAAATAGTGCCCTCCTTGATTGGGTTTCTTCTGCAATCAGTTGTCCTGAGATGCTAGTCAATTTAAGATTGTAAGTGCCAGGGCTCGGCAACTCCACCCAAAACTCTCCTGAATTAGGGTTGGGATGTATGACAAAACCTTGATTAGAAAGATCTAGGGTAGTGGTCAGAAATCCATCGCAGTTCTCATCGATATCATTATCCAGAATTTCTTCAGCTAGCGGGTTGATACTAGGATCCGTATCATCGCAATCATAAGTGTCAATAAAACCATCCATATCTAAATCCTCACCCTCAAGGCTAGGGGCAGTATTGGTAAAGTCTTCGCTAAATTCTCCCACCATACAACGTGAGAACTGCGGGTAGTCGGAGGTCACCACATAATAATACTCAAAAGTCTCTTGACCCAGAGCGGTAGTTAAGGTAACAGGTAGATTGATCCCATTGCATTGATCTAGATCTCCTTTGCCACAGATATATTCGTAATCTGCAGAGTACTTGCCAGAGTAAGCGCCACAGGGTGCAGAAATGCCGTCCCCAGGTCGCAGGCCAGATCTCAATTGGAAGCTAGGATGTAGTTCTCTCAGGTTGCCCTCTTGGTCAGGGCCAAATCTATAGAGTATAGGAAAGCCATCCGAAGCCCAACCCACTTGTAGTGGAGCAATAGGGACTTCAGCAGTTGTTGAAATGCCTGAACGCAACTGCTCTACATACTCAAACATATTACCGTGGTAATGATACCCATTTGAGTTGGTATGGGCGCTAGCACAATCGAGAGATACAAGTTCCGAGCCACTGCCTTGATTGACTGTCGGTTCGTACACCCAATCCCAGTTGTACTCTCCCGTAGTCGTGTTTTCAAAGACAAAAGGCAATGCAGGAGTTGGCATCATAAATATTCCATTGAGCGCGACACCAAAAAAGTTGGCGGGTCTGCCGTTTTCTCTAGTGACAGAAGTGAGTTCACCAGTTACTCTTGGCTCAAGCGGTAGCCTGTACAGTTTGTAGTTGGGTTCTGGCATCTGATTGTTATAGCAGAAATCGTGACTCGGATAGGTATTGGTATAGAGCATACGCCGGCCGCCCTCTTCATATTCGTAGAAGACACTAGGAGCGGTAGGAGACTCACAACAACCAATATTTTCTGTACTTAGTACATCAACTTCAGCACAGTCACTGTCACAATCATCTATGGCAGATTCGTCGCCATTTTGGATGCCGTCGTTGCAGGACCATCCACTTCTTATAGTCTGGGCTTCTGCTGCCAGCCTTTCTCTTACTGCTTGCTGATCAGTTGTCAGGTCATTAATAAGATTATTTTCTTCTAGGATATCATCGACTACATCATAAAATTCTTGATTGCCCTCTGCGTCTTCAATGAGCTTGTACCGCTCAGTACGTGTAGCCCACAGCAAAGTGTTGCCATCATTATAATCACTATAGATAATTTCTCTGAGTACTTGTTCTTCGCACGTGAGCTGCGATTTGATACTCAGACTGTTGTCTATGCCACCAGGCAAGGCCACACCTGCAAGTTCTAAAATTGTTGCGTGAAGGTCTGCCGCTTGTACGAGACCATCTTCGGTTTCTCCAGGACGGTCTACCAGCTTTCCGCTTGCGATAAGTGGTACGCGGAGGCCACCCTCATAGATAGAACCTTTGACGTGACGTCGGGGATAAAAGGTACTGCCTGTAGCCGTCGTCCCATTGTCGCCGACAAATAGGATGATGGTATTCTCTCGCGTCTCTTGGTCCATACTATCTAGCAGTCTGCCGATCTCGTGATCCATTGCTTCTATCATCGAAAAATATATTGACCTATCATCTGTCGGCTCAGTTGTGTACAAGCCATCAGGCGGGATTTGTAACGGGCTGTGGGGTGCATTGTGGGCAAGCCATAGAAACCAGGGCTTATCTTGCTCCGCTATCCAGTCGATAGATGCGTCAGTGAGATGCGAGGTCGCATATTCTGTCACACGTGATGATACCCCATTTGTAATTTTGGTCCAGTCATAATAATCGGCAACTGCTCCACCGAGTGTTCCTTCAAAGTAATCAACGCCAGACTCTGCTGGATGATTGAGATTGTTGTTGCCACCTATATGCCATTTACCTATAGCTGCAACTTGATAATCATAAGGGCTTAATTCCTTGATTCTTGTAAATACAGAAGTGTGGCTGGGATCTAGTGGTCCAGGTGGGCGCATGACGCCTGTCTTGATTCCATATTTCCCACTGATTATAGCGGCACGTGTCGGCGAGCATTGCGGTGTCGCCCAGCAGTTGGAAAATAGGACTCCCGACTCTCTGAGCTGATCAAGCTGGGGTGTAATCGGTTTGTCACCTTCAAAGCCAAATCCATTGGTCACATCACTCCCCATATCGTCTGCAATGATCAAGAGGATATTTGGAGCTGCCTGTTGACAGATAAGTTGATAAGGAAGCGTGATTACTAGAATACACTGAACTAAAAATCTGAAAATCGAGGGCATAATGGATGTCTGTTGTCGAGCAAAGATATTCCATACAAGATACCATAGCTAAAGGAATCTGAGAATGTTAATATATTTGAGCTCAACACTGACTAACATTAATCTTAGACTCAAATGAAATTCTTAAAAGGTCTCCTGTCCATAATTCTCATACTAGTAGTGCTCTTTATATTGGTAGGGGTGCTTAAACCAGAGGTACGATATGGACATTCCATACAGACCAATAAGCCAGTAAAGGAAGCTTGGGCAGTGACTCAGGATGCTTCCAAGTACAAGCAATGGCTCAAAGGATTTAAGAGTATGGAGTTGCTCTCGGGAGAGGAAGGTGCGGTCGGCAGTACATATAAAGTTATAGTAGAGCCAGGCGAGGGCCAACCTGATTTCGAAATGATCGAGACGGTAACGGCTATCAGAGAATTTGAAGAAGTTGATTTACATTTTGATAGTGATATGATGGTGTTTGATCAGAAAATCCAGTTCGCTGAGAATGAATCAGGCACCAAGATCACGACCATCTCTACAGTCATGGGCGAGGGCTTGATGATGAAGTCTATGTTTGCTTTGATGGAAATGTTTACCAATTCCTTTCAGAAACAAGAAGAAGAGAACATAGAAGCACTAAAAGAGCTTGTCAATAGCAATACGACGGATTACTATGCCGTACCAGCTAGCGAAAAAGTTGACGAAAGCCCTCTTCAATAAGACCTTGGGCAGTTAGCTAAGTTCTATTTTACTTCTCCGTAAATACCTTTTACAAAAGGCCCATTGAGAAACGAATGGGTGTCTATCATACTTTGGAACACAGGCCCAGAGTACTCTCCAGTAAGCAATAGTCTAGCTGCCTCACAAAGAGGCCCAGCTGTTGTTGTTTGTATCGCTCTGAGTGTGTGCTTGCCTACTTGAGAGGGATAGATATGGAAGGTGGCTTCTTCTGCTCTCAATGCACCTTTGCTGTCTTGGCCCTTTACAGAAGCGTGGACGATGACCACATCATCCTCTACTGCAGGTATCTTACTGAGCATCGTTTCATTGAGATGCTCTACTTTATCTTTTCCAGCTGGTGTATTGGTGATAATGTTTTTAGCCCAAGCATAGTGCCCCGGAAATCTTAGTGTCTTGTAGCTCAGATCTTTTACTTTTCCCGCAAGGGCTTTGGGGAGGTCGGCAGCTCCTCCAGAGGTGAAGTCATCTTCGTAAGTCTTACCATCTAAGATAATCGTATCTGTCTGAGATAAGGAAGGGATCATTTCTGTTTTGTAGTTCTTCACAACTATGGCGTCTTTGACATATTCTGTGGCGACGCCTATAGGACTCCAGGTATAGGCATAGAAATAAGGTGCTTTGGCGTTTTGAGATAGAGCGCCTACCCGCATATCTATAGCCTCAACTTTTTCTACACTGTGCTTGTCACAGAATCTTTTGTAAAGGTGATGCGCTACTACATTGATATAACCAGGAGCGAGGCCTGTCTGGAGTATGAAGCCCTTATCTGATCCTTGTGCGATTTCAGTGACTTCGTCTGTCTCCTTGACATACTCTGTAAGGTTGGCATAGTGGCAGCCATAGTCTCTGGCATAGGTAGCCATTCGTGGCGCCTGACTACCTGGAAGACAGTCTAGTATGATATCAGCAGATTTCAGAGCGGCTTCTAGTTCCGGCGATAAGCCTGAGGCAGGCATTTCTAAAGGGCTAGCGCCATTGCCATCGGTTCCATCATTGATGTAGTCGGCTGCATTCTGCGCTGCGCTCATATATCTATCCGCCATAATGACTTCTGTATCTAATTCTGCGGATGCTTGTAGGATGAGACCTGCTGCTGAACCGATTCCTCCAGAACCAGCGATAAGTATTTTATGACGCATACTGTATTAATTATGAGCCGCAAATGTAGATATACCCTTGTCTATTTTCCCTAATGAGTAACTCCTTTGTATACAGTTAAACGTTAAGGGGGCCAGTGGCTGAACAATTTTGACTCTTGTCTAGGTGTTTTCCCTTAATTCAAAGGTCTTGAAAATCAAAGAGTTACAGTTAAGAGCTATTACTATATATCTATAAATCAGCATTTTATATGTTACATATTTTCATCATATGAAGATTTAACATACATTTGACAAGCCTAACAGATTTACCTAACCGATTTACTCATAATGGCAAAAAGGACAAAGAAGAAGTCCACTAGAAGGAAGAAGTCTAGTGGTAAGAAGTTTAATTTTAGAGATGAACGTATAACCAAAATCATTGGTGTCATTTGTCTTTTCATTGCTATCTACTTGACGATAGCTTTCATCTCCTATTTTTTCACGTGGAAATTTGACCAAGATAAGGTACTGTCACTCTCAGGAGGGATTCTTTTTGATGGTGAAGTTAGTGTACAGAATTGGTTGGGTAGGCTAGGCGCCTTCACCTCTCATTTCTTCTTTTATTGGGGATTTGGTCTGAGTTCATTTCTTTTCGTCTTGCTGTTTGCCAAGCTAGGCATAGCTCTATTTAGAAAGACACCCCTCAACGAATACTTCAATTTTGCCCTACATACTTTTTTATTGATTTGCTTTTTCTCTGTATTTATGGAGTTCATCACAAGAGATTCTGCATTTTGCTGGGGTGGCTTGATGGGCTATTCTATCTGCAATTACTTGATCAATTTTGTAGGCCAAGTAGGGTTGGTGTTACTCCTTATACTGCTTGTCTTCGCTACATTTATCTGGGTGGTAAACCCTCTGATGCAGATCCAAGGTGTTAATCTCGCTGGACTGACAGATCGGATTTCTATTCCTAAGATGGATTTCATAAGCGAAAGTCTATCTGCATTCTTGCCAGAAAAGAAAGCCTTTGATGACACAGAAGTAGAAGCGGAGAATGATACTGATCAACCTAAGACACTGAGGCCTAAAGACTTAAGTAAGGACAAAGGTGAAAGTGCACCCGAAGAAGGATTGGAACTCGATATAGAGGTCGGTAGTGGAGCGCCTGAGGAAGAAGCTAAGCCTTCTATCTCTGCTAAGGCAGCTAGTATTATGGCTGCATCTGCACTCTCAGCTAAGCTCGCCGCTAAAGAAGAACCGACACCACAAGGTGATGATTTGGAATTAGAATTAGCTGATCCTGAGACACCACTTGTCGACGAAGATGGACCGACCAAGGGTCCAGATATGGATAGCACTAAGCTATATGTAGAAGAGGAAAATAGACCCTCGGATGTAGAGCCTTATGATCCTACCAAGGAATTATCTAAGTATAAGTTTCCGACGACTGACCTCCTAGAAAATTATTCTGAGCATCAAGTCACCATAGATAGACAAGAGCTCGAAGAGAATAAGAATCAGATTATCAAGACGTTGCTCAATTATAAAATTGAGATCACAAAGATCAAGGCGACTATAGGTCCGACTGTGACACTCTATGAGATTGTCCCTGCACCTGGCGTGAAGATCAGTAAGATTAAGAGTCTTGAAAATGATATCGCCTTGAGTCTAGCAGCGCTAGGTATCAGGATCATCGCACCGATGCCCGGAAAAGGTACGGTAGGTATAGAGGTGCCGAATAAGAAAAAACAAATTGTCTCATTTAGAGAGGTTGTCAATTCTGATAAATTTCAGAATGCTAAAATGGACCTGCCTATCGTATTGGGTAAGACAATAAGCAATGAAGTGTTTGTCGCTGATCTGGCTAAGATGCCCCACTTACTCGTTGCCGGTGCTACTGGACAAGGTAAGTCGGTAGGGATCAATACGATCTTGATGTCTCTACTATATAAGAAGCACCCCTCTCAGGTCAAGCTGGTGATGGTCGATCCTAAGAAGGTAGAACTTTTCCCTTACTCTTCACTGGATAAGCACTATCTCGGCTTCTTACCTAGCGAAGATGATGAGCCGATAATCACAGACACCAAGAAGGTTATCCATACACTCAACTCTCTGACGATAGAAATGGATGAGAGATATGACCTACTCAAAAAAGGGAAGGCGAGAAATATTAAGGATTACAACAAAAAGTTTGTTGGCAGAAAATTGAACCCTAATGATGGGCACAGATTCTTGCCATATATCATCTTGGTTATTGATGAGTTTGCAGACTTGATTATGACGGCTGGTAAGGAAATAGAAATGCCTATTGCGCGACTAGCACAGTTGGCAAGAGCGATAGGTATCCACTTGATCATAGCTACGCAGAGGCCTTCTGTAAAGATTATTACAGGTATGATAAAAGCCAATTTCCCTGCAAGGATCTCCTTTAAGGTGACTTCTCTTCAGGACTCTAGAACGATCTTGGATTCTAAAGGAGCGGAGCAGCTGATAGGGAAAGGGGATATGTTACTCAATGTTGGCAGTGATTTAGTAAGACTCCAGTGTGCCTTTGTGGATACACCAGAGGTAGAGAGAGTCATAGAGCACATCAGTGAGCAGAAAGGCTTTGCGGAGCCATTCCACCTTCCAGAAGTGGTGGATGATACAGAAGTAGGAGGTTCTAATCTGAAGTGGTCAGAATTGGATCCAAAATTTGAAGAAGCGGCTAGACTCATCGTCTCTTCTCAGTCAGGATCGACCTCAAGTATCCAAAGAAGATTATCTCTAGGATACAATAGAGCGGGTCGTATAATGGACCAGTTAGAGAATCTCGGTATAGTAGGAGAGGCCAATGGGAGTAAGCCCCGACAGGTATTATTTACTTCAGAAATGGAGCTGACCCACTACTTCGAACATCTCAAAAGTAACGGCTAGGCTAGAAAGCTAAGCATTAAGACCTAATATATAGATGGCTATCCTTAGTGGGGTGGCCATCTGTTTTTTTATCCAGCTTCTAGTGTATCTCCTTTCTCCTTAATGGTGTCCATTGTCTCCATCATCTTGTCCCAGAAGCCTGTAAAGAGGGGCTGTAGCTTTTGGCCTACACCTTTGGACATTTCTGGGAGAGGTTCTAGATAGGCATAGGTAAATGAGCTCGCCTTAAACTCGTCTGAGACCAATGACACCTTGTCCATAAAGTAAACACCAAAACTGAGCAAAAGAGCATAAAAACCACCTAGGAGAAGGCCTCCCGCGAGCTTGTTGATACCGCCTATCTTGACGGCTTCTAGCAGTTTCTCCAGTTTGTTCCCTACAAATCTGATTAATCCCATCACGACGATAAAGGTCAAGACAAAGCCAGCCACAAAAGTGATGGCAGGATTGATAGAGAAGGCGTTCTGTAAGATATTAATCACGATGGGTGAGAGCTTGAGCGCTGCAACGATACCTACGAGCAGAGATAAACTTGCGAATACTGTTGCTATCAAGCCGCGGCTCCATCCTTGATAGAACCCAAATGCGGCAAGTAGACAAACGATAATATCTAAGACCATAGTTATGTATTGTGCAGTCAAATATAGACCGCATCGCTCAGAATACGAGAATATTAACCCTTAGGTGGTAAGGTGCAGTCATCCATCTGAGGCGTTAAGGATACCCTAAAGCGCTGAAAGGTCGTTTACTTAAAAGTCTTTGTGCTCGTTAATTTCATATATTTAAACCCAGAAGTTAAAGTTTGAAAATCCCTTCTTTCATCATATCAATTCTCAGTGGCATAGCCCTCGTTGTGCTTACCTACGGGTCTGCAATGGCCAGTGGCAACCATTTGTCAGAAAGTGGAATGGCCATAGATTCTTTACCTACTGTATTTCAGATTGGTCAGAATGAAGAGGCTTACGAGTCCCTTGTCTCAGCATGTAGCAACCCGCTACTTACCGTGTGCAATGACTCTATGGATTTGGCGTATAGAACTTGGATGTTGATGCTCAGTGATATGGAACAGTATGCTGAGCGCTCAGAATTTGACATTAAGGGTATCAAGATCTGGTTAAATGTATTTTGGAATCCAGATGGGACAATCAAGCACTTGGTCTATTTCCCCAAGCCCAATTCAAGAAATATGGACTTCGATCTGCTGACCATATTCCTAGGAAAATTTGTTACCGTCTACAAGATGGATACCCTAGACACAAGTTGTTTTAGCCATATCGGAAGTGCGGCCTTTCCTACTTATGCAGAATACTATCTTAATGAGAAATGATTAACATTTCCACAACTTACTTGTTAGACTGATATCTGGTTACTAGACTAAACTACTGACTATGCGATTCTACTTACTCATCCTCTTATGTGGCAGTTTTATTTATACAGCGCAAGCGCAAACGCAAGAAGTCAAGGAGCAATCTGATCCAGATGCATTGGCTTTGCTTAAGGCAGTCAAGAAAAATTATCTAAGTGACTCGGCCAAGAAGATCGATTTTACCTTGGATATGGAGTTTCCTGGTCAAGCTAAGGAGTCACAACCTGGAGTGCTTATCCAGTCGGGTGAGAAGTTTGTACTGGAGATGCAAGGCAGAAAGATCATCTCAGATACAGAACAAGTATGGATGTACATAGAAGAACTTAATGAGGTCCAGATCAATGATGCAGACTTTGAGACCTCAGAGGACTTTATGTCTCCTTCAGATATCTTCAAATTAGATGAGTCGGACCAGCTTATATTTGCTATCACCCAGTACGGGAAAGAGGAGGGTCAAGATGTGACCTATGTAGAGTGTAAACCTACAGATAGCTTTGCGGATTATGCTAAGATGCGATTGGCTGTTATCAGTAAATCCAATCAAGTGCATCACCTAAAGATATTTATGAAAGACGGTTCTCGACATACCCTTACTTTCTCCCAAGTTGTTCCTTATGACACCAATGAGAACACCTTTAAGTTTGATGCTACACAATATGAGGGTGTCCATATCGAGGATCTGAGGTTCTGATTGCACTCAGGATTCTAAGCCACCTAGGTAGTTTTACTAACGGTGTTTTATTTTCTTCATCTGTTGAGTGAGGCTATAGCCTGCCCCTCTCAAGCCCTTCTCCAAACCGACATCTATTTTTACGCTACCGTCTATATAGTGTTAGTTGGTATATTCTTTGATTTGTAAGTAAGGATGACCCGCATTTGCCTATTCCTGTACTCTGTGATTTTTCTTGTATGCGCCAGCTTACAGATTAATGCAGCTGTAGGTCAATCAATTAGCTTTCAGCCAGTCGTAGATGGTCATTACTTAGACTTTTATGTGACAGACAGTGGTCAGACGATATTACTTACAACACAGGGAAGTTATATCCTCAATCAGAAAGAAACCTTCTTGATCTCTGCTCTCGATTCTCTGCGCTTGGAGAGTAGATTACAATCTGGCTATGAACAGCCCATTTTGTATCCGCTCAATAATGGGTCAATGGCACATCTGAATGAAGATGGACAGATAGATGTGCTGGACAGAGTAGACAGAGGTATATACCTCAAGTACGCCAATGGAGATAGCTGGAAGATTGCAGATAAGATCTACTTCAAAACCAAGGAAGAAAACCAACTAGCCTATAAGCTCTTTCAGCAATATAATCCTGATGTCTACGCTTACACTGATGGATTTGTCCATCAGCAGGTCATATGGCTAGCAACTGAAGACAGAGGCTTGATCAGCGCTGAGAAGCCGATGGGCCAGTCTGAAATATTAATTAAAGAGTATCGTCAGAGTGGTGGATTGTTTAGTGACAACTGTACTGCTCTTAGTCGCAATGGGAGTACCCGCGTCTATGTAGGGCACTATGGCGGCATATCTTCTATAGGAGAATTCCAACTGGACCTCTCTCAGCACACCTTGGAGGCCATAACGCAAATTGTAGTTGATGGTGACTTTATCTATTGTCTGGCCAAAGATGCACTCATCAAAATATCCCCAGATCTCACTGCTCAAAAAATGGCCTTACCAGTCTCTGCAGGCGAGAGCTTATTAAAGATGACGATAAGAGCAGATAAGAGCTTGATGGTCTTATCAGA
>CALFUU010000022.1 GCA_937929835.1 uncultured Saprospiraceae bacterium
TTAGATGAAAATATCAATGCTATAGATTTTGATGCAGCAGGGAGTGGCCAGTGTCTAGTATATCACCTAAGTTATAGCGATGCCCTTACTGGATTAAATATCAATGAGCGCTTAGCTGCCGTAGAAGGATGTCACGATCTATCTAATGCCATTACTATAACAAGAAATGAAGTGGATGGCGGTGATCTAGATAATGGTGTCGGTTTCATTCAGTTCTGCGTAGGAGATGGCGAGCCGGATTTTATTCCAGCAGGATCCATTACACTAACAGGTAACATTGGCGATGCACATCAGTGGGTCATCACGAACACTTCGGGCACAGAGGTTCTGGAATTGCCTGACTCTCCGTACGATATTGACTTCGATGGATATCCCGTAGGTAATTGTGTATTATGGAATGTCAGCTCCATAGGTGGTCTTCCTGACTTACAGATAGGGGCCAACCTTACAGAACTACAAGGATGCTCTGATAGATCAGATACTTTTATATCTATTTTTAGATTACAAAATACTGGAGGGACATTAAGCGGGGGGCCATTTACTTTTTGTGTACAAGATGGGATGCCAGATCTCATTCCTGATGGCTCAGTTACTGTCAATGACAATTCTGGTGCCAACAGTCAGTGGCTCGTCGTCGATGCAGCGGGCCTCATTACAGAGGCACCATTTGGCTCTTATGCAAATATAGATTTTGATATGGCCTTACCGGGCACCTACACTCTGTATCACCTCAGTTACGACGGACCTATTTCTGGCTTGGGTGACAACTTGCCGCTCAGTGCCCTAGACGGATGTTTCTCACTATCTGATGGCATCAGCATAACCAATAACCTGTGTCCATCTCTACTCGACGATATAGAGTTATATCAGGTTAGTGCAACCAACGCGATTACCTTAACCAACAGAGGGACAGAGGCCATAGAGGTCTCAGAATTCTGGCTCAGCCATCAAGGACAGACAATAAAAGTTGATGAGCTAACAGATCTATGTGGAGACAACCTTATTTGTCATCCAGCTGATTACTTGATTCTTCCTTTGCCCTTCGAGTTAGACAATCATAGTGGCTCTATTGCCTTACACACTGAATCTATTCACGAAGAAAAATTAATCCGAGACTTTGTCCAATGGGGTGCAATCGGCCAAGCCTATGAAGAAGAGGCTATGGCGGCAGGTCTGTGGTCGCCACAAACGAGTGCAGGGTCGATCGAAGAAGGGATGGCCATCACCCTAGATTCGGACAACTCTGATGCAGGACAATGGCAAACAAGTATGCCGATGACCTGCGCACTGACCGCTACCTCCCAAGAGCACTTTGCACAAATAGCGACGGTATATCCCAACCCATCCGTGGATCAAATTACAATTTCAGGCATAGCAGACAACACCGTCTATAAATATGAAATAAGAAACTTGATGGGACAACTCCTCTCCAATGGTCGACATATCCAGGGTCAAACCATCTCAGTTGAAGACTTGCTTACAGGT
Source organism: uncultured Saprospiraceae bacterium (assembly GCA_937929835.1). Classification (GTDB taxonomy): domain Bacteria; phylum Bacteroidota; class Bacteroidia; order Chitinophagales; family Saprospiraceae; genus RFSX01. The sequence goes on from CALFUU010000022.1 coordinate 1,486, forward strand.
AGCTATGTACTAAAGTTGAAGTCAATCGACGGTGAGCACAGTTGGTTATTTCAGAAAAAATAAAGTGCTAAATACCGTCCGCGTAAGTACATATCGCTTCTTTTCGAGCTTTTTATATCTATGCTTCTATAGAGGTGCATCTATATAATAATAAAGACTAGGCGTTATAAAAAGATCCTAGATGGGTTTACTATTGAAATGCCTACATCTTAGAGGCAGCCCAGCGAAAGATCAACAATCAACAACCAAAGGCTGCAAAGCCCACAGCTATATAGGTCCACATCTATAATGCACTTATAATTGCCGAAGACTTTTTAACTTGCGATGGCAACCAAATACATAACGTCTTCTATATAATATCTTATGAAACGAATACTTCCATTTATAGTACTCTGTATGTGCCTGACCAGTAGTCCTACCTCCGCACAGACCCAAAACACAGATGATAACCAAATGAATCAACCAATGACATCCGGACTTCCTTACGCTTCTATTCCAGAATATCCAGAGGCGTATACTGCGGGGGCAGTATGTGCACGGCTTATAGATGGTTTAGGTTTTAGATATTACTGGGCGACAGAAGGCCTCACAGATACAGACTTGGCCTACCAGATAGACTCGACTATAAGAACGAGTCTGGCAACCCTTGAGCATATCCACGGCCTCTCTCAGACTATTGTCAACAGTATAGATAAGCGACCCAATGTAAGGCCCACAGAAAAAAGAGACTTGAGCTGGGCAGAGCTGCGGGCAGAGACTCTCAATAATTTGAAGCATACCTCAGACGTATTATTGACCAGTAGTCAAGAAGACTTAGAAGCTTATGAGATTGTATTTCAGCGTGGAGACAAGACGAGCAACTTTCCTTTCTGGCATCAACTCAATGGCCCGATCGCCGATGCCCTCTGGCACGTCGGGCAGATAGTCACATTCAGGAGAGCCTCAGGCAATCCTATAGATTCGAGAATTAGCGTTTTTTCTGGTACAGTGCGGGAGAGGTAATACACAGATAAATCTATTGCCCCATACAAATAAACCTGTCACTACAAATACAAACAGTTGACTAGTCTAATACGGGAATAGCTATCTCCTATGCCCAATCATTTTGAAGAAAAGCATAGGTCTTTACCAACTCAAAAATACTAGACATTGACGATACCTAACCTACTCAAACAAATCAGTAGTGCTGACAAAAAATCAGCAAAAGCATCCATAAATCACATCCGTGAATTTGAAGAATTAGAAAAAGGTGTATTTGTAGCCTTTATAGATGAGGGTGCAGACTCTTGGGATTTGCGACTCACCCTTACCCCCAAAACTGGGAAAATAAAGGAACTCAGCTGCGACTGCAAATCAAGAAAAAAAATATGCCTTCACAAAATAGCCTTCCTCACCTACCTCAAAGAAGGCCACACAAGCAACAGCACCTTAGCAAGAAAGATAGTCTCTAACAAAAAAACCAAAGCCGATAAGCTGATGTCCTCAGTCGGTGATGATGACAAGATACTAGATTGGATCAGAGACAAACTAAATGAAGACAAAATCTTAAGGCTGGCCTTTGAAAAAGACTTGATAGACGCCGTATCAAAAATGGACACAAAGATACTCCAAAGGCAATACCAGTCCGCTTACAAGACTATCATAGGTAGGAAAAAATATGCTGCCGCAGGGGAACTCCCACAAATGCTCAAACTCTTCAAAAAAGATTACGAACAAGCACTCACAACAATATTTAACCAGCCAAATGATCCAAAAGCAACTCCCCTATGCCATACACTTCTAGAGATCAGCCATACCCTCAAGTACTTGCCGAAACGTGCAACTACTAGAACAGCGACCTTTGTCAAAAACTGCCTTAAAAACACACTCCCCTCAATCCCTTCCAACCCAGACCACATCTGGTCATTATGTCAACTATTGGCACAAGCAGCCCCAACAGACCTTAATCAGACAGATCTACTCCATCCAGTTCTCAGCACTTATGGACAACTGCTCAGTCCTACTCAACTTATAAAAATCCTCACAACGAGGATAGGACCCATTATGAAATACATGACAGAAGAAAAGATTCCAATTAGTTACATAACCTTAAGTCAAAATCTTGGAGTCTTCAGTGACCTAGCCGACTCCTTTAAACTGGTTTCCTACCAAAACAAATACAACGCAACTTTGCTATCTGCCCTGATGGACGCAAAATGCTACGACAGAGTTACGACAGAATGCGAAAGAAGCATTGGCGAAAATACGCCAAAGTATCAGGGAATGTACTTTGAATTTCTTACCAAAGTAGCAGTAATTCAAAAAGACGAAAGAAAGCTCTTTAAAATTATTATGCGCAAACTAAATTCTATTCCACTATACCGGGACTATCTACAGCTTTACGAATTAAAACTGACGAAAGATGAAAAAACCGCTCTGAAAAAATACTCAGAAAAATTAGTTCTTAGTTCTAATTATGGTGCCTATTACGAATACATTCAGATGAAGTTTCTCTATTGGCATAAAGAAAAATCTTACAACTCCATCCTCGATAAGATAAAAGACAAACCGACTGTGGCTTACTCCAGAATGTACTGGGACCAACTGTGGACCATTGACCCAGAACTCTTCATCAGGAAAGTAGGTCTTGTATTCAAGTATAAGCCATTCTTTAGTAGTGATGATCTACAAGAGACAGCAGCGCAATACATAAAAGCCAAACTATTAGATGTGTCTGATGAAAAAATAAAGACCTTTACTCCAGATACTCGCTACAGCTTGGCGATACTTGATATACAATCCTAGTCTATTGACATTTTGGAAACGCATTTAGCAACAAAAAAAGGGCTTACTGTTGCCAGCAAGCCCCTTTTCAGTCTCATTATCTTTTATTCCAAAAATCTAGCTTAGAATAATTTCTTTGCTTGATTTAAGATACTACCTGCATTACCTCCAAGCAATTCTTGTGCTTTGCCTAGTAATTCTGCAGGATTCATTCCAGCCAAACTGCTTAGATCAAATTCTTTGTCTTCCTCAGCATTGGACTCAAACTTTTCTTTCAATCCAGCAACTAAGTCTGGAGCTGTTCTTTCTGCCTCAGCTTGCGCATCATCAGCAGACATCCCCTTCGCTTGTAATATTTCTGCCAATTTGCCTTTAGCTTCTCCGAAAAGACCATTATTCTCTAGGTTTTCCCCTTTGAACATTTCCTGTACTTCGCCAATGTTACCACCAGCCAACTTTGCTTTTATAGATTCAATGAGAGCACCTGCGCCTTCCTCTGCTGCTGCTGAGGTCTCTGCCCCACCTAGTGCATTAGATGCCATCTTCTCCATTAATTTCCTCATTGCTAATTGCTTAAGACTTCCAAACATGTTTTTTGTGTTTTACTGTATTATCTAATACCATTTGGACGCAGCAAAGAGGGTTAGTCACATAAAGTGCTCGTTAA
>CALFUU010000023.1 GCA_937929835.1 uncultured Saprospiraceae bacterium
ATCTAGACTAGGGACAAACAAGGAATCACTCTCCAACCACTCACCACCTGTAGCATCATTATAAACAGAAGCATCAATCTGTCCTGCCTCTCGGCAGACTTGTATCATCGTGTCTTGTGCTGCAGTAAGACCACCAGCATCGATCTGTAAGCGTGAAGTAGATACAGGACCCATCTCACCCCGATAGTAAGCCCTAAAATCTATCTCAATCAACCCCACATATCCTGGTAGGTCACTCATAAATCGAAGAGACTTCAAGACCTCCTCGTAATTATCAAAATCTGCTATACCCTGATTAACTACAGTGAGGCTACTTGTATTATTACCACGCAGCCTCAGCTCTGGCGTAGGTTGTCCTTCCAGGCGCATCGTAGCCTCTGCCGATCTTATGGAGACTGTGATACTATCTATAGAGCCTACACTGGCAAACACTTGCAACGACTCATCGACCATCTGCAACTCTGTATGGCAACTGGCCTCTAGCGCATAATCTCTATTAAACTGTATCGGCTCATCATCTAGATCCAGATCTATAGACAACCGACAAGACGACCAGTCCGGAAAGCCTATCGAGGATACTTTATCACTGAGGATATCACATTCATAAAAAACCTCTCCCGTCTCAGGATAGAAATAAGAAAAGGCCAGCCCTGTGTTGTTAAAGCTGCCTTCTAGATACACTCTGACATCTTCACAATGATATTGCGCCGCACAGAAAGAGGATTCACTAACTATGTTGGCTGGCATACCTGCGGCGGCCAATTCTATCTCACCGAGCAACTCAAGAGAGCCAGATAAGTCTGTATTCAAGGTGTAATATCGGGGCTTAGGGAGTAACTGATTGAAAGCATCTCGCTGCTGGCCAATAATAAGTTGGTCTTTATAGAAAGTGATCCCACTTCCCAGATTTTCATTGGGAAAGATTCTTTGTTGGAAATCTCCTGTATTAAGGTCATAGACGCCTACGTGTCCATTTCTTGCTGTTAGGTACATCGTATCGTGGCGAATGGTTATATCAGTCCATTCCCCTATCGGATCAAAAGCGAACATACCGAAAGCGAAGATATCTTGGCCTATCTCCAAGGTATTGGTATTCCACCAGCTCAGAATAGAACCACTAACCCCATATACAAAAGTACTGTCAGGATGAATGCTTACAACTTCATTAAATGGGCCAGGAATGAATAAAGGATCATTCCGTCCTAAATCTTCACTGCCTGGCAAAACCTGACAAGTGCAATCATCATAAGAGTGATAATGATATCTACTTTTTCCTCCATCATAAATAAAGCCTTGGCAAAAGAGCAATGTGCTGAAACTGATGGTTATGATTAATATTAAAAATGTTCGATGCTTCATAAGTTATATTATGATTCATTGTTAGCCAAAGTCAACTCTATCCTAGGTGAACCTACATATAGATTAACGTTCAAATTTTCAAAGCTGTTAATTTGAGATCAAAAATGTCTACTCAAATATTTACAACTAGTTTAATTTTTACGAGATCAATGTCTCAACGACCCATCGCAATCTAAGCCATACTTTCGAATTATATCATTGACTTTTTTATGCGGTAGATTACTATTAGCGACTTCAATATACCAACTATTGACAAGACTGTTCCAGTAAGTGTGAAAATAAGTGTGGTTAAGCAACAGCTAAGAAAAAATTCAATCCAACTGCACTATTCAAAATATAAGATGCTAAAAATATAGCTCTGCAATAGGGCGCAATAATTGATATTATCGGATTGAACTTCATTACCTCTTGCTGAATAAATAATAAAAGCACGAAAATGTAAAAGAGGCCACCCGTATCAACTAGGCAGCCTCTCTCAATTAATATCTTACGTGGCGAACTCTTTAACGTCTATCAGCATCTTTAACAAACACAAACGTCGTACTATCAATTGTTTCTATAAAATCTGCAGGCGTACCTTCAGCTTTGTGAATAAAGTGAAACTCTAATTCATCTGGCAACAGATCTATTTCCTCTTTTGTAGCATTCGGTCTGAAGTAAGTTACTTGAGCACCAGGTATGTCTGGATCATTACAACCACCACTCATACTACTATTAAATATTTCTCCTCCAGAATACTCTTGACTCCCAATTTCAGAGTGCCAACGCATATCTGGATCTAGAACATTATTACTTATAGCAGGGTACATTGTTGCATTGTTGATATCTATTCCTATTGCGATAGAATCATTGACATAGCACTGAAAGTCTACCTTAGCAAAATAATAAACCAAATTCGGCAAGCCTTCTGGATTTGTACAAAAGCCATTAAATCCTACTTGCTCTCCTGGACAACCACAGGTCGGATCAAATCCGCTAGTCTGGTCTTCACATAAATTAGTGTTCACTTCACTATCACCACAACTGTATATTAATAAAGTTAATAGTATAGAAAGGCTTATAAATAATAGTTTATTGTACTTCATAGTTTGTACTATTTAATTGACAAATATTGTTTTAGTAGAGACTTCCCCAGAAATCTTATTTGTTAAAGAGACTAAATATATTCCCGAGTTTAAGTTATGAGGCATAGCTATTGTTTTCGTGAAATTTGAAAGTTCATCGATGTGAAACAATAATTTGCCTTGAATATCGAGCAACGACAAAGATACGTTGTTGTGTTCTCCTATAGTTGCTCTATGCTTCGTAAAAATAATTTGGCGATTACTATAAGCCACGTCAACCTTAGATAAATTATACTTAAGATCATCAGGCGTAATTGTGCCATAATTTATGGAAGGGTCATCACAACCTGAGATGTAGGCGCATTCGGATTGACATTCTGGCCATATTGCGCTACAACATCCTGAAGAAGTCCACTTAGGGTCCCAAGGGCCCGCTAACCCAATAAATTCACCTACGGCTAACCGCAAATTAAAATCGCCTAAAGGTACATTATCGAAGGATTCAGAGGGGTCAAAAATCAAATCCTCGTCTTGTGCATTAATGTTTTTTGGTGAATACCCCTCCAAGGTGGCTAGCACATAAGAACCAATTCCAGTCACCGGAGGTATACATTTAGGAATCTTGAGGTAAATTGAAGTTTTTCCTTCACAATCTTTGACACTTACAGTATAGGGTTGACAACTAGGCGTTGCTATCCTACTGAACGCTTCAAGGTTGCAAAGAAATACCAAAATAACAATTAAGCTAATTTGTTTCATTTTATCGATTTAAAAGATTAAAAACAACCTTACAAACGCCTGTCTAAATCGAGCAATCCCTATATTTGCAGCCTCTTTGAACGGAGTGAGGGTCTGCTTTACCATTTCGATGGTTATCGTGGACTCTTTTTTTGGGCTTTGTTAAGTTTATAAATATAATAGAATGCTACCCCAACCTACATCTAGGTCAGACTACAATCTTCCAATTCCGTGTTATAATAGCTGCTCTTCCAGATGCTTTTGTAGGGTAGTTTATAAACCACATACATCCGTTAGACTCCAAACTTAATAAAAAAAAAACTACAAAGAAAATCTTGTAATTATATCCTATCCGACATTTGGCGATAGGTTATAATACCGCCTAAGGTCTTTCTGACGGGCACCATTACCTACACCTCTCCTTCTTCATCCTCGTGAATCTTGACCACCCGCACGATTTCGATTTTTGTCTCGTCGACTTCCTCTATCTTAAAGCAGTAGTTACCGAGCTCCACTTCATCGTAGAGTGATGGGATAGATTCTGAGGTCATCACGATATAGCCAGAGAGGGTCTGGTATTCGCCTTCAGGAATTTTTAGCTCTGGATAGGTTTCATTGATGTGATCGACTTCTAGTCTACCAGAAAAGAGATACTCGTTATCGTTTATCTTATGCATAACGTGATCTTCTACATCGTGCTCGTCTTCTATTTCACCAAAGATCTCCTCTAGGATATCCTCTAACGTAATGATACCTGCCGTCCCACCAAACTCGTCTACGACACAGGCAATAGAGGAACCATTCTTGATAAACTGTGACATCAAGTCCTTGAGATTCATCACCTCAGGCACAAAAAGGATGTCTAGTTTTATTTTCTTAAGACTCTTAGGATTGTCGAGCAGCTGTTGGTGGTGGATATACCCTTCTATGCAATCGACGTCGCCATCTGTGACAATGATCCTTGACAATTTTGATTCTCGGAAGACTTGGATAAGATCATCTATCGAGGCGTCTTTATCTATCGATACGATCTCTGTCCTCGGCACCATACAGTGGGACACTTTATTGTGGCCCAGATTGAGGGCATTGGTCAATATGTCTTTGTCGATGTCATCTTGGTCATCACTCAGACTGTCTGCAATGAAATGCTCGAGATCGACTCTATTGAGGGCTTCGCCAGCAGCATCAGAAGGTACATTGATAAAGCGTCTAAGGAGAAAATTGGACAAGCCTATCATCAGAAAAGTAGGCAGTGACAATATCTTTTTGAAAAAGGCGAGTGGGTAGGCATTTCTGTAGAGGACACTATTGGCCTTCATACTGGCTCTCGTCTTGGGCAAGAACTCCCCAAAAATCAAGACAACTATCGTGATGATTAGGGTATAGACAAATAAAGAAGGAGCGCCTTCGCCGAGATAAGGCTCGACAAGCGGGGTCAGAGCCATCGTAGCAAAGGAAGTAAAGGCAACCAGCGCTAAATTATTGCCGACCAACATCGTCCCGAGAAACTTCTTAGGCTCTTCATAAAAGGTGGCAATGAGGTTACCGCGTCTCGTATTCTGCTCTTTCTTGACCGCTATACCTAGCTTATTGGCAGAGATAAAAGCAATTTCTGACCCCGAAAAGAAAGCCGAAAGCACCAAAAAGAAGAGTATCGTTAGAAATAAGGCCATTATTTAGCGAATTGTGTCTGTATCTTTGAGCCCTAAAGATAGGGATACCCACCCTATAAATCCCAGCTATGAAGGAGACCATCAAATCCGATATCAGAAGACTCAGCAAAGATGCCTTAGAGATGCTGATGAAGGAGAACAACTGGCCACGATACCGTGCGGATCAGATCTGGGAGTGGGTATGGACCAAGCAGCGGGTCACCTTTGATCAGTTTAAGAACCTACCCAAAGACCTTGTCGGATTCCTTGAGACCAATTTTACCATACTGCCTGTCACTGTAGATAAGGTCCAAAAGAGCATAGATGGCACCATAAAGAGCCGAATGAAGCTCTTTGATGACCACCTCGTGGAGTCGGTACTTATCCCAGTACAGAACGACAAGCGCTTTACAGTCTGTGTGTCCTCGCAAGTGGGCTGTAGTCTCAGTTGTGCTTTTTGCGCTACCGGCCAGATGAAGCGTATGCGGAACCTAGATGCCTCTGAGATATACGATCAGGTAGCCTTGGTCAATAAGCAATGTCTAGAGACTTACGATCACCCACTGACCAATATCGTCTATATGGGTATGGGTGAGCCCTTGCTCAACTATGCTAATGTCCTCAGCAGTATAGACCATATCAGCTCTCCTAAGGGGCTAGGGATGTCCCCGCGAAGGATAACGGTCAGCACGGTCGGTATCGCCAAGATGATACGCAAACTAGCTGATGACAAGGTCAGATTTAACCTAGCCTTGTCTCTACACGCAGCTGATGATGTCAAGCGGAGTACAATTATGCCTATCAATGAACAAAATAATCTGAGCACCTTGATGGATGCCTTAACTTACTTTCACAAGACAACAGGCAATCGAATCAGCTATGAGTACATAGCCTTTGATAACTTCAATGACACCCTCGAAGACGCAGAAAATCTCTTGAAATACTGCAAACTCTTCCCTGTCCGCGTTAATATTATAGAATACAACAATGTAAGTGGCGTGAATTTTGAGAAGTCTAAAGCGTCAAGGTTAGATCAATTTGCTAAATATCTCACCCAGCGTGGTGTGATGGTTACTGTACGTAGGAGCAGAGGAAAGGATATAGATGCTGCATGCGGACAACTGGCCAATAAGGGGTAAAAACCCCGATATATAAGCATTTGGATCTTTATAATTTTGACTACAAACCCCTGAGTCTCTATGTTGAAATACAGAATTCTAATAACCGTCTCCGCACTCCTATTATCATACACCTTTGCCCATGCGCAGAGTCTTATAGAAGGAGAAAACCTCAAACAAAGATCTTATCTCAATAGTCCTCATATATCGCCATACCCACTGGTAGACGAGATTATTAAGGATTATGAGATTTTTAGGATTGCCGTGGACAAATCAGATATATCTGTATCCCCTGAGGCGCCTCTCCTTAATCTAAAACTTGGCGAGCAAACTTATAAGCTCAATTTGTTCCAAAACAATCTGACGACCACATATAAAAGTGCTGGCCAGCCCCTTCTCTTAGGTGGGTCGATGACCAAAGGTGGTAGCGTCAGTCTCACGATCAATGATAATTTCATCTATGGGAATATCAAATATGGTTCTCAAGATCTCTTTATAGAGCCGCTCTATTACCTTGATCCATCTTCACCTAGAGACTTATATGTCGTGTATGAATCGCGGGATGTTATAGAAGATAGCACACATACCTGTGGCGTCACAGAGACAAGAGAAAAAGAAGAGAGTTACGCTACTAGAACTATAACCACTTGTAAAGTTATAGACTTAGCCATAGCCAATACATACGATATGGTCACCAAGTACGGAACGAATGTAGACGTAGAAAATCACAATCTCGCTGTACTCAATAATGTGCAGACAAATTATAGATCTGAGTTTGATGATAATATAGAATTTGAGGTTGTTGCACATTACTTCCCTACAAATGCAACAATGAATCCCTACACGCCGAATACAACGACCACCAATGCCAGTACTCTACTATCTAATTTTAGATCGTGGGCACAAGGTCCAGGCAACTCAGGTGGAGGCAACTCAGGTGGCGCTACTGGAGAATTTAATGTAGACTATACGATGGCCTCCTTATGGACCGCAACGGATATTACCTTTGGTGGTAGTAGTGGGACCGTAGGCTTGGCCTATACTCCAGGTTGGCATCACGTCCTCGAGGATTATACTGCAGCAGCCCCTAGTCTGCAAGCAATGGTGACACATGAGAAGGGTCATAATTTTAGTGCGGGGCATGATGCATCAGGTTCTACTTTTATAATGGCACCATCCGTAACACTTACAGATGTCTGGTCTACAGCATCTAAGGCGGATATCGACAATAGACTATCAAGTCTCAGCTACTTAGATAATTGTTCTACGCTCGGAGCACCAACGGCTAATTTTTTTCAGTCAGCTTTTGCCATTTGTTCTGGCAACACTGTAGAATATGAAGACCAATCTCAATGGGGTGCCACACGAGATTGGGAATTTTTTGGTGGCTCACCCTCAACTGGCATAGATGAAAAAGAGACGGTGACTTACGCCACAGCAGGCCTGTACGCTGTCAAGATCACGTCAGACAACGGCACTGGCAATGATGAGTACATAGGCTATGTCGATGTGCAAGCTGCACCACCGACACCTTGTACACCTAGCGGTGGCAATGGAGGTGCAGGGGGTATAACAAATGTATCGCTAGCTGGAATGAGCTCAAGCAGCTCAGCCTCTGGTGTCGTCTACGAAGATTTTGCGTGCAACGAAGTATCAACTCTAGTGGCAAATACAGCTTACAGTCTAGTCGTCGGTGTAACTGGTGTCCAGCGATTACGATTCTTTGTCGATTATAACAATGATGGTGATTTCCTAGATGCTAACGAATCTTCCCCTACCTATAGCTTTTCGGGATCTGGAAATTTGGGCTTGACACTAAATACACCAGCAAATCCAGAGCTCGGCGAATTACTGAGAATGAGAATAACTGTAGCGACTATGGGTACAACAATAGGCAATGACGGTTGTACTGCCCCTGCTGTAGGACAGGTAGAGGATTATTCCGTTTACTTTGAGGAACCCCAAGTCTTAGGTTGTACCGATCCTACTGCCAATAATTTTGATCCTTCCGCGACTATAGATGATGGGAGCTGTACTTTCGGTTCAGCACTTGTCTGGTATGCAGACACCGACAATGATGGTTTTGGTGACCTGCTCAACACTACCGTTGCCGTCACACAACCAGCTGGTTTTGTTTCTGATAATACAGATTGTAATGACAACAATGCCAATGTTAATCCTGGAGCGACAGAAGTCTGTGATGGCCTCGACAACAACTGTAATGGACAGATAGACGAAGGTGTGATGACAACTTATTACGCTGACAATGATGGAGACGGATTTGGTAATACCAATGCGACAACACAAGCCTGCTCCGCGCCGAGTGGTTTTGTTATCAATAACACCGACTGTAATGACAACAACGCCAATATCAATCCAAATGCTACAGAAATCTGCGATGGCTTAGATAACAATTGTAATGGGCAGACTGATGAAGGCGTCACGACAACATACTATGCCGATACCGATGGAGATGGATTCGGTAATCCTAATAATACGACCCAAGCTTGCTCAGTTCCTAATGGCTTTGTCTCAAACAACACCGACTGTGACGATCTCAACGCCAATATCAATCCAAGTGCAACAGAAATCTGCGATGGCCTCGACAACAACTGCAATGGACAGATAGACGAAGGCGTCACGACAACTTATTACGCTGATAATGACGGAGATGGATTCGGTAACGCCAATAACGCTACCCAAGCCTGCTCGGCACCAAGTGGCTTTGTCACAAACAGCACAGATTGCAATGACAATAACGCCAGTGTCAATCCAAATGCCACAGAGGTCTGTGATGGCATAGATAACAACTGTGACGGACAAGTAGATGAGGGCTGTGGTGGAAATGATCCTTGTGATGGCGCCCACCTTGTCATCAATACAATTACGCAAAGCACCTATAGAGCAGAAATCTCACTAGAATCTACAGCGACTGTAAATAGTAGCAATGCTATACTCTTTACAGCTGGATCTTCTATAGAATTAAAACCCGGCTTTGAAGTCATACTAGGTACAGATTTCGAAGCGAAAATAGAACCTTGTACGACATTTGCCCCTGGATATGGTGGTAATCATAAGCAAGTAGACCTTGGCAACTTGCCGCAAAAATTAATAGCCAACTTTGGTCGAAACAAGTATGCTACTGCAGTCATCTACAATAAGAACAAAACCTTCGAAAGAGTTATCAATACTTCTAGAATAGAACACTTTATTTCTGATCTCGGAAAGATCTTAGACAAAGGCAGTTACAAAGTAAAAATTAGTGATGGTCACAATGAAATCACTCAAGATATCTTGATTATCAAGTAGTACACGACCAGATAAAAAATACCGAATCGCTCACTTAGGTAACACTGAAAATTTTAATCTACGAGAAGTGAAACTTAGCCTCTGGCCTCTTTCATTTTAGGTTATAAAGGCTAGAATTCCGTTAAGAACGGGCTTGTGTTTGAGCCGGAGGCGAGTTTAAGACCGTTTAGGAATTGTAGTTTTTAGAACCGTTAAGAAATGAAATAAGCCTTGAATTTTTTGTTTCGTTTTTGTTTCAAGACAAAAATGAAAGCCCGCCGGCGAGGCAAATGACTAATTGCTTTATAATCATTT
>CALFUU010000024.1 GCA_937929835.1 uncultured Saprospiraceae bacterium
CGGGAAGAACAATAACCATATAGACTTACCGACAAAGTTAGAGCCTATAAGCTTGGCCTCCCATCTACTTGGCAAATCAGCATCTATATCGTAGTGCCCTTGAAAGGCGTGATGTTTCAAGTGATACTTCCTGAAAGAAACAGAACTCGGAAAAGCATTCGGCAAGTCGCACATAATACCGCCCCACAGATTCAATATTCTACTCTTAAATACCATATTATGCGTGAACTCGTGTATCAGCACAAATAAGGCGTGATTTGCAAAAGCACCAACGAGGTAAGCTGTTATAAGAGCTACCCACCAAGGTTGTCCAGTAGTAGCCAAAACAACCCCAATAGCTATCTGAAATAGGACTACCCCAATAGCGTAGTAAAACGTATTAGGATTTTTTCCCATAAGTTGCTTTATTTCTGGATATTTGCGGATAATATCTTTAGTCCTTTGGATATGGGGCTCCTCAGAATGCGAATGATTAAAATCAAGATTAAAATGACTCATAACAAAGCTTTGTGAGGTCAAAATTAAGTATTAAAGCTACTATCGTTTGAAAGATATATCAATAACTGTAATAAAAATCGGAATCATTATTGTACCAAACAATGCTAGATAATGAATGATACTATGGAATTGCCTAAGATCCTTATCATAGATGATAGGGAATACGACAGAATTATATATAAAGAGTACCTCGGAGATGCCAACTATGTCTTTGATGAACTGGATGATGGCTATGATGTACTGCAAAAGCTGCCCTCCATAAATCCAGATCTTATTCTCTTAGACTGGCAGATGCCGCGCCAAGGCGGGCTAGAGACACTCAAGCTCATAAAGCGTAACGCTGCTTTTAAGAACTTACCCATTATCATTATTACTGGATTGAAAGATGAGTCAGTCTTAGAAGAAGCCTTTGATTTTGGCAGTTTCGATTTTCTCAATAAGCCAGTTACCTCTATAGAACTAAGGGCAAGAGTGCACAATGCCATCAAGCTGCGTGATGCTCAGCAGGCACTACTCAATCAGAAAAAAGAGTTGCTAGACCTAAATAACATAATCGTCAGTCAGAAAGAAGAGCTAAAGAAATCTCTATCTATAAAGACTGAACTCTTAGATACCACTCAAAACGAACATAAAAAAGATATCGGTGAGGTCAAGAGGAAGATGTTGACTATGGAGTTAGACAACACAAAGGTCACCAGCAATATCAAATCCATACAATCGTTGGTAGAGGAAGCCTATACCCTACTTAAAAGCGAGAGCCCAGAAAGCAGTGTGCTGAGAAGACTCAGACAACTGGAAAGAAAGGTCAACGAATTGATGAACGAAGATCACTCTTGGGGCGAATTCAAAGATGTATTTGAGAGTATGGATCAAGAGTTTTTTACGAAGCTCACTAAGCAAAATCCGAAATTGACCACTCTAGACCTTAAGCACTGTGCTTACATCAAGATGAACTTAGAGAACTATGAGTTGGCTAAGATTCTCAATGTAGAACTAAAAAGTCTACAGATGACCCGATATAGATTAAAAAAGAAATTGGCCTTAGGTCAAGATCAAAGTCTAAGAGAATATATCCACTCCATTTAGACCTCACCATCAGTCTTATTGAGTAAGGGCTCGACGCAGCCTTCCATACCCAATGAAAGGAACTCTGTCTCTATAGAAAAGGAATAGAGTGGGTGGTTGTTCTTATTTGAGAGTTGCAAGGCAGCGATAGGTATCCTAGATATTCGACTCAGCTTTATACGCTTTTCTGAAACTTATTTCAAGACATAGTTCGGGACACAGCTCAGCGCATCCCCTTACCCTAGACGGAGACGTCTACCTGCACAGCATAATAGAGCAGATGACTGTAATCTATATTGAATATTAGTTGAGATGAATGGATAGCATCATCCCACAACCCATATCAATCCATTTGCAAGGATTCCCTTGGCAATAGAAGCATAGTGGGCGGTTCACTTCATACAGTCACAATTATTTAGATATTGACTTCGAGTGATTTCGAGATAGAGAAGATGATAGTTGTACCTTCTCCTATCTTAGACTCTGCTCTTATAGTGCCACCGTGCTGCTCAGCAATTTTCTTACAGATAGAAAGTCCTATTCCTGTTCCTTTAAATTTGTTTTCACTGTGCAATTTCTTGAACATCAAGAAAATTTCGGATAGGTACTTTTCTTCCACGCCTATTCCATAATCACGGACCGAAAACTCATAGCGACTAGGAAAGTCTTGATAGGATACCTCTACTTTAGGTAACTCACCTTCCTTGTGGAACTTCATAGCATTGGTGATGAGATTTTGAAACACCTGTCGTATCCGCGTATTATCTGCCACTATACTCTGAGGCATCTTCCCAATAATAACTTCACCATTTTTGTCAGCTATTGTAGAACCTATCTCTATAAGTAAATAATCTAGTAGCTTTTGGACATCAAGTTTTTCAAATTCTATAGCCTGTGTATTGATTCTAGAATAAGCCAATAGATCATCAATTAGTACCTGCATATTGGTACTGGCAGAGATCATAATATCTAAGAATCTTTGATTTTTGTCGTCAAGATCCTTGTAAACATTATTCTTGAGCAGCTGGGCAAAAGATATCACAGATCGGATAGGCGCTTTCAAATCGTGAGAGGCGATGTATGCAAAATTTTCTAACTGTAGATTTGATTCGATATACTTTTCTAACTCCTTGTTTTTTTCTTGTGCCTCTTCTATTTGCGACTGTATGATATTTCTCGCCTCTACTTCTTTACTTATGTTTCTCAAGTTCTTGATAAGGAAAATATCATTATCGACTGGTACAATTTTCTGGGAGGCAACGACATCTATAATTCTTCCATTGCTGTGCTGGAGTCGAAATTCAGTCTGATTCTGCCCTGTCTTCAGTGTCTTCTGAAAAGCCTTCTTAAGTCTGACTTCACTCTTCTCGCCGTCCAGCTGCTTCTCTGGAGAGATACTCATATACTGTTCTAAGGAATCAAAAACCTCCCCCTTTGCTCCCTCGCCCAACATCTCATCCATCTGCTCATTGCGGACGATAAGTTGTGGATTCACAAATAAGCCCTTCTCTTTTTCATAGCGGATGACATCTATACCATCAAAGCTATTATGAATTAACGATTCGAAGATTGAGGAATTCTTTATGATTTCCTTTTGCGCTCTGTAGATATCTGTCACATCGACCAAGGTCATATAGACGATTTCCATTTCCTCTTTGAGGTTAAGAACCTGCAACTCTACAAGTCGCTCAGTATTATCAGCCCTCGTCACTACAAAATTCTTATGCGCCACTTGCTCACCTCTAAGGATTCTTTCCTTATAAGCCATAAAGTCTTTTCGCACTTCCTTACCTGGTAAGAAATTTGAAGTTTCTGGGACTAAGGTATAAAACTCAGTTTGCCGTAGTTGTTTACCGCTGCGCCCGAGTAGTTTTTCGGTAGATTTATTGACAACCTCTATTTTTCTAGTTGTCTTATTCCACACAATGACAGCATCCAGCATATTGGAGAAGAGCATCTGATAGGTATCTTGACTTTTTTCTAGCAAAGAAAGACTCCTACGCCGCTCAGTCACATCAAGGAAGGATAAGAAGAACTCTTCGGGGTCTCCATTATCTTTTCTGATCAACGTTGCTATCCCTTGAGCATAAATCTTAGGCTCTTTTATTCCTTTATCAAATTCTAGATCTAGAAAGACAGAATCCTCTCCATTAATCAACTGTTTGGCTTTCTCTTCGAACAAGGTATATATAGATGCATCTACTACCTCCTTTGCAATCTTTCCCTCTAACTCACTGGGCTGTTTACCTAAAAAGGCAGCACCTTTTTGAGAAACATATTTTATCCTTCCAGCTAAATCTAACCTCGCTATGCCTGCAGGATTTCTATCAAGAATCATTTTCATTCTATCTTGATTTTCCTGCAACTCTGTCTTAGACCTAACGTAGTCGGTGATGTCCTGACTCATCTCTAGCGTTGCTATAATCTCTCCCTTATTATTGATGACAGGCGTGTAATTATTTCTATGTACCCGATCATCCTCTTTTCTTCTTACGATAGTAGAAAAGCTCTCCCCTTTCAATACACGACTAAACAAATCTCTATCCCATCTCAAAAGCTCTTGAGGATCAAGCTGTTCCCTAATGCTGCCTGGCAGAGACAAGTCTACACCGGTATACCTCAAAAACTCTCCATAAGCGGTCTGATTGTAAGCGACAACATTGTAGTTGGCGTCAAAGGCGCAGATTCCCGAAAGGGAACTTTCCATAATCGCTTTGAGTGTAGAATTTGATTTCTCGAGTTCTCTATTTTTTCTCACCTCCTCTGTTACATCAACAGTTCTGCTCACTACTGCCACTATCTTGTTTTTGTGGTTTCTGAGCGGGGAGAGATGATTTCTAAAATAATGATTTCGATTGTCTTTATTCTTTAATGTAAATGAGATTTTACACTCTTCACCATCATTGACAACGGCTCTATGTGCATCTAACTTGGCTTCTAAGTCTGGTATGCCAACAAAAATGTCTTGGTAATTAGCACCTACTTTGGGCACTAAACCCCAATAAGATTCTAGTGTATTTATAAAGGCGTCATTGAAAAATACAAAATTCAAATCTGTATCATAGATGACGACAATATCAGTACTGTTATCTATGAGACCCTGCAATGTAAACTGGGCACTCTTATTCTCAATGGCCAATTCTACAGAGGAAGTTACCTCTCTACAAAATTCAACATACCCGGTGGGATTGCCCTCGGCATCCACTGTCAGTTGATAATCAATATCGAAGTATCTCTTATTGTTTTTAGCATCTCGGAGGTTACATTGTCTCTTTATAGATCCTAGCGCTCTAGCTTGAGTGAGATAATCATTATTGCCTTTATTGATGTCATCGGGATATGCCAACAAAGAGTAGTGCTGGCCTTTTTCTAAAGTGACACATAAGATGTCACTGTGAAAAGCAAAGGCCGTCTGACTAAACGCGACAACTTCTTTATCCAGATTATAATAAATGTAATAGCTATCTGTTAGGGTCATCAATGAACTAAACAGCATCTTATCCCGGTCTTCGCCATTGTTGTCTTCTTTCGCTTGACTGGCTTGTACCTGCGCTGCGGATAGGCTCATCAGAAATCCACGTTTATTCTTTTGAGCATCTACTTGTCGGCTGACTTGTGCAGTAGCCGAGATGGTCCCTGTACCCGTTTTTACTTTTAGATATAGTTGCTTCTTTGTAGCGGCAGCTGATTCAAGTACATCATTGCTCAGAGGGCTAGGATGATCTAAGTATTTGGCTAGATCTAGCTCGAGTATAGATAATTTGGACTCAGCACCTACTAACTCTACAAATGATTGATTGGTAGCCAGAATCTTCTCGTTATCGACAAGTATACATCCTGTAGGCAACGCATCAAATACCGAAAATGCATCTGATTCTCCTACATCCATTAGAAACCAAGTTGTCTTCATATTATAAATTTAACTAATATGAAAGGCAATGACAACTTTTCTACCTCTTGAATACTAACTTATATGCGCTATAGCAGGGTTTTTTAACCTTCGCCCTCACCGACAGGCTCATCTGAGGTGGTGATATAAGCGCTATGGTCGATATCACTAAAAAAGAAGAACAACGGCTTCTCATTTCTCAGTATATCTATAAAGGCTGCATAGCTATCCTTGGGCTGGTAGACCTCATATAAGCGATGGTTCCCCGCATCTGTGACCTTATTATTTTCGAGTCGACCTGTGACAAACCGAAATATAGCCTTACCCGACTTTAAGGTGATATGTATGCTGTAACTATCTCTAAAGAGAAAGACCTTATACGTCTTAAACTCTTCAATTTGAAAATTATCTTTGCCCATTGTGGAATTATTATGGAGATAAAGTTAACAATCTAGCTCTATATCACCGTGCCCAATAATCAGTTTTGTCTTCACTATTAGCTCATCATATTTGCTTAGCTTAGCCCACCGATAGTGGATAGAAAAATCAATATAGCTATAGATGGACACTCCTCTTGTGGCAAGTCTACCCTCGCTAAGGCCCTTGCCAGAGCACTAGGCTACATCTATATAGATTCTGGAGCAATGTATAGAGCCGTCGCGCTCCATCTCATCCAAAACAACATATCCGTTTCTAATCTCCAAGCAGTACTGGCTGTGCTCGATAATATCGATATTACCATAGCTTATCCTGATGGACAGTTTACCATCTACCTCAATGCAGAAGATGTAACTCAGCGCATCATCCAGTTAGATGTCTCCTCTATCGTCTCCGAAGTAGCAGCTATGAGTGCCGTCAGATCCAAACTCGTACAGATACAGAAGTCTCTGGGAGAACAAAAAGGTGTCGTAATGGATGGTAGAGATATAGGGACTGTTGTCTTCCCTCAAGCCGAGCTCAAGCTGTTTGTTACGGCCAACCTAGAAGTCCGTACCCAGCGGCGTTATGATGAGCTCATCGCCAAAGGTATGCCTGCCTCACTAGAGGAAGTCCAA
>CALFUU010000025.1 GCA_937929835.1 uncultured Saprospiraceae bacterium
AGGGAATTCGACATCGTCTCTACTCTCTGCTTTTCATTCTTGATCATACGCTCTTCGCCCTTGGTCATAGAATCCGAAAACTTCTGTATGAGCTTCGTAACACTCTCTGCGTAAGCTTCTCCCAACTTTGCGAGTTCCTCATCTAACTTGGTCGTCTCCTCAGCAAATTTTGCATCATACTCATCAACTTTCTTCTGATCCGCTTCGCCGATAGTGATATTAACAGGGTCTACTTGCATAATACCTGCTATTAGAGATTCTTGTGCAGTCATAGTTACTGCGGCAAACGTTGCAATAATTATTAAAAGTAAATTTTTCATGAATTCAGGTTTAACTCATAGGTAAGGTAACAATTGATATACGCTATCTAAATAACTGGAGTTACCAGGCCTTTATTTTTTAACTAATTATTAAAAATCACCCAGAAAAGGGAGAAAATGAAATTTCCCTATTCTAAAAACCGAAAATACACCATTTTTTGAAGTTTCGCCTCATCGAAAATCATTGAAATTCCTACAGCAGACACTCTTTACGATGATATGAGGAGCAATCTGAGCCGACACTATCGATTCTCCAAGGCTGCAATACACTGCTCTCGCACAGCCCACAACACTTCCCACTCAAGGGCAGGATGCACTTCTGCTGCCCATCTAGCCAGATATGCCTTGTGATATTGCATCTTCCATCCCCCTACTTGCGCTGGTTTTATTGGTTTTTCTTCAAGGATGCTGCCTGCCCATCTTCTTATCAGAAATCCTCATTGATCTTAGCCCAGATAGCATCCTTTAACTCTGTGATGCCCTGCTGTACGATAGAGGAAATGTATAGATGGGGTAAGTCTAGCTGCAGCTCGTCATCCAATAGGGCTTTCATCTCCTCGTCTAGCATATCAGCTTTACTGATGGCTAAGATTCTAGGCTTGTCGATAAGCTCAGGATTGTATTTTTCCAACTCTGATAAGAGTATGCGATACTCCTGAGAGATGTCATCCGCATCTGCCGCCACCATAAACAACAAAAGCGCATTCCGCTCTATATGTCGTAAAAATCTGATTCCCAGCCCCTTACCTGCGTGTGCCCCTTCTATTATACCAGGAATATCAGCCATAACAAACGAGCGCCCTTCCCGGTAAGAAACTATACCCAGGTTAGGCACTAGTGTTGTAAAAGAGTAATTGGCGATTTTGGGTTTTGCTGCAGAGACGACTGAGAGTAAAGTTGATTTTCCGGCGTTCGGAAAACCCACTAGGCCGACATCCGCTAATAACTTCAGCTCCAATATTTTCCACTCCTCCTTGCCCGGTTCTCCAGGCTGTGCATAGCGCGGCGCTCTATTGGTCGGTGACTTGAAGTAAGTGTTGCCATATCCCCCAAGACCCCCAGGTACAAGAATGCGCTCTTCTCCATCCTCTGTAATCTCCCACATCACTTCCTGGGTCTCCGCATCTTTGGCTACAGTGCCCAATGGCACCTCTAAGATGATATCCTCACCTTGGGCACCCTTCTTATTGTTACCAGTCCCGATACCACCTGCACCAGCTATGACGTGTTTGCGATACTTCAGATGGAGCAGTGTCCACAGTTGCTTGTTACCCTTGAGTATAATATGCCCCCCACGACCTCCATCACCACCGTCAGGACCACCTAGTGCTGTGGTCTTATCCCTAAAGAAGTGTGCAGAACCTGAGCCACCAGCGCCCGATCGACCGCAGATTCTTACATAATCGACAAAATTCTGTTGAGGCATATAGATTTAATTGACTCAAAAGTAGACCTTTGACACCAATAAAGAAGCATCATATGAAGGAAGCACAAGATCTCACGCAAGCGGGACACGTCCAGGTAACCTATAACGAAAAGGTCAGTACGATAGAATTCCAGCATCCTTCTCACAACTCCCTGCCTTCTAAGTTGCTTTCTGAACTGGCCAAAACCATACTAGCTGAAGGTGCAAAAGAAGAAGTCGTCCTCATCATCGTCAAGAGTAGTGGCGATAGAACCTTCTGTGCTGGAGCCAGCTTTGATGAACTGGTTGCCATAGAAGATGAAGCAGTAGGTAAGACCTTCTTTATGGGCTTTGCCAATGTCATCAATGCTATCAGAACCTGTGGAAAGATCGTGATCGGACGGGTCCAAGGCAAAGCTGTCGGTGGCGGTGTGGGCCTCGCCTCTGCATTTGACTACTGTATGGCTACTAAGTATGCTTCTATAAAACTAAGCGAACTTGCTGTGGGCATAGGCCCCTTTGTAATAGGTCCTGCGGTACAAAGAAAAATGGGGCTCTCGGCTTTCTCTCAGATGGCTATAAATGCGACGGAATGGTACACTGCGGAATGGGGTAAGAGCAGAGGACTTTTCCACGAAGTATTTGCAACTACAGAGCAACTGGATGCGTATCTCCTACACTTTGTAGACAAGCTTAAAGAAATGAATCCTGAAGCATTATCTGGTCTCAAGAAAGTGTTCTGGGAAGGGACGGACAACTGGGATACCTTATTAGCTGAACGTGCTGCAAAGAGTGGTCAATTGGTTTTGTCTGATTTTTCTAAAAAGACGATTCGCGGTTTCCTTAAAGCTTAATGTTTATACCTGCAAAAAAATGCAGACCTGGCGCTGGCTCATAATACCGCGCCCCGAAAGCATTAATTCTCAGATTATCGTGATAGATGGTATTGTAAAGATTCCTGACATTGAGAAAAGGTGAAGCCCTAAGGTGCTCATTCTTATACGTGTAACTGACTGTTAAATGTCCAAGCAGATAGGCTGGCTCGCCTACCTTATTTTCATTGTCCAAAAATATATCTCCTACATATCGATTTTCTAAGCTAACAGTGACACTACTCGTATGCTCATATGTGGTGGTTAGTGTCCCCGTATGTAGCGGTAAGCCAGGTAGTCGGTTTCCAGAAAGTTCTGTTCTTGTATGTTGATCAAATGCGAATTGTCCATAGCTATAAGCAGCTTGTGTCCTGAATGCTGGAAAGGGACGATAATCCACTTCCAGCTCTAAACCTCTTCGGATTGTGGTCCCCACATTTTCGAAAACAGGGCTGGGAAAACTATCTAGTGCAACAGGCAAAAGCTCGTCTAGGGTATTGGTCTGAAAGAGCACGATCTGGCCCTTCAGATTTTTTTCTATCTCCATCCTAGCACCCACCTCGTAGTTTCTTGAACGCTGAGGTCTTAGATTGGCAGGAAGTCCCGCGAGTACATTGTTACCGACTTCATTAAGCGTAGGTGTCTCAAAGGCCGTAGAAAAGGAGCCAAATAAAGCTGCACTTGAGGGCAACTCATAGTTGATTCCTATACTGGGATTAAAGGCTGTAAAATCCTCACTGAATGAGCGCTCACCAGTGTCGGTAAAATTATCAACCAACTTGATATTGTTGTGATCAAAGCGCCAACCCATATTAAAGGAGAAGGCTCCTAGATTGAAATCACTGATCACATAGACTCCTACGTTCTTGAATATTTCTTCTTGGTTGGTAGAGAGCAACCGGCCTGGCACACCTAGGAGCACATCAAATCGCTGGCGACTATCTAGTTGGCTAGACACATCATATCCCCACTTAATCGTTTGCTTGAGATTGTTTTTATTTCTCACTACGGTATAGCTGGCACCTTGACCAAAGTAATCCCGATCTAACGCTATCACCCCACTCGTCCCAAATGGTAATCGCCCATCAAAGCCTCTGTTAACGTAAAAAGCATAGGTGTCAAAGGTGTTGGTAGGACTAACTTTATAGGAGTAAGCCACTGAGCCCTTTAATTGTTGGACTTCCTCTCCTGCATCAAAATCTACATTGTCAGGTCGAGCCAGACTGCGAATGGAGTCAGAGCGTGCAAGGTCCAATCCTCCCGGGTCTTGTGCTCGCGGACTCGTGAGATAATCCACGGAAGCTGTCAGTTTGGAATACTTGGAGAAGCGGTGATCGCCTCTCAGTTTGAATTGTGCTTGTGAGTAACCGCTATGGGCTCTAAATCCATCGGAACGACTATAGCTGCCGTGTCCTAGAATTGAAGTGTTGGACAATTGGGCGGCATAGGTCGCTTGTGCTTGAAGCGTATTGAAGGAACCATAAGCCAGCTTAGCCAGAACCAAGGGTCTCGCAAGGAGATTAGAGTTAGAAGGCCCTAAGGTCTTCATAGAAATAACCCCTCCAGATGCATTGCCATAGAGCAAGGAAGCGGGTCCTCTGATAACTTCAAGATTACTTATGAGAGCTAAGGGAATAGCATCCAACTGTCCTTGTCCATCTGTGGTAGTCTCAGGTATACCGTCGATAATGAGTTTAATGCCCCGTACCCCAAAGGCCGATCGCGTCCCGAATCCTCGGATGCTTATCCTCAGGTCCTGAGCCATATTCTGTGCATTGAGGCTAAAAACACCAGGGATATGGGTTAGCCTATCTTGCAGAGTCAAGTCGGGCAAGAATTTGGTAACGGGAAGCTGAATATCTGACACCGCCCTTGATGAGCGCAACCAAGTCTTACTGATCCGAGTCGCTGTAATCTGTATAGAATCTACATTGACCCACAGTCCTGAGGTATCTATCTGAGCAGACACGACAGCGGATTGCATTGCCAATAGCAACATCAGTAGACCTAGACTTATATTTGACAGACTTTTTAGCACCTATAAAAAACGTAATTAGAAAGTAAAATCGTTTGGGTGAACCCTTATCTTTCACGACTTAAAAGTAACTTTTAATCAAGATACCCTACGTCGTGGCCCAATTATCTTCATATGAAATTAGTTGTCATATGAGCTTGGTGCCAACAACAAAGATAGATAGCCATTGAAAAGGAATTGTTAGGTATTTTCACCCATACGTATGTTAAAAATCGCCTATTCTGATATCTACGTCTACCAATTACCTGATGGCCACAGGTTCCCAATGTCCAAATATGAGCTATTACCCCAGCAACTCCTTTATGAAGGTACGGTAACTGAAGAGAATTTCTTTGAGCCTAATCAACTGACTACGGCGCAATTGCTTACCGTCCATACGCCAAAGTACTTGCATAAGCTAGAGACCCTCACCTTATCCAAGAAGGAAATACGCAACATCGGGTTTCCTGTACAAAAGAGCCTTATAGAGCGGGGCAAATACATCGCAAGCGGCACTTATCAATGTGCCCATTATGCCCTAAAGGCAGGTATTAGTCTCAATATAGCGGGAGGCACACATCATTCCTATGCAGACCACGGAGAAGGATTCTGTGTCTTTAATGATATGGCGCTAGCCTCAAAGTTGCTCCTCCAAGAAGGTACAGTAAAGAAAATCCTCTTTATAGACCTAGATGTCCATCAAGGCAATGGCAATGCGTACATCTTTAGAGATGAGCCAGCAGTGTTTACATTCAGTATGCACGGTGCCAAAAACTACCCGCTGCGGAAGGAGCAATCGGATCTGGACATCGGTGTGCTTGATAAAATAGAAGATGCCGCCTATCTCCGTCTGTTGGAAGAAACCTTACCCCGCTTGATAGATGAGGTACAGCCTGACCTTGCATTTTACCAAGCTGGCGTGGACATATTGGCTACTGACAAGCTGGGTAGGCTCTCTGTCAGCCAGAAAGGCTGCCAACAGAGGGATGCCTTTGTAATGAAACAATGTCAAAAGAACAACATTCCGCTGGTCGTAGCGATGGGTGGTGGCTACTCAGAAAAAATCTATGACATCATCGAAGCACACGCCAATACCTACAGGACGGCACAAGAACTATATTTCTGATTATTGTTATACGCATCTTTATGATGCAAATAGATTTCACTCAAAGAACGATTTTGAGTAGTATTGGTCAGTCAAGCAGTGAAAAAAGAATATAAAGTCATCAATGTCTTACTTCCTCTAGCCATACCTAGGGAATATAGTTACAAGGTCGAAAAAGACCTGTGGCCTAGTTTGCAATTTGGTATAAGAGTAGAAGTACCCCTCCGCAACAAGCTCTACTCTGCCGTGATGATAGATGAGGTCGAAGAAGACACCTCTGCACTCAAGAAACTTCGTTTTATCAGAGCCATCATAGATGAGCACCCCATCATCACGAGACAGCAATATGACTTGTGGAATTGGATGTCCTCCTACTATACCTGTACCCTAGGTGAGGTAATGAATGTGGCCCTCCCCTCTGGTCTTAAGCTCAATAGTGAGACCAAGCTTATCATTAGAGCGCATATCGATGACTTCTCAGGAGAGTTATCAGACAAGGAGTACATCCTCGCGGAAGCCATATCTATACAGAACGAACTAACGATCAGTCAAGTCCAGGATATTCTGGATCAAAAGACTGTCTACCCCTATATCAAGGCCTTATTGGATAAAGGCATCATTCTAATCAAAGAAGAATTGAAGGCAGGATTCAAAGTGAAGACATCTGAGTTTGTAAGACTTAATGCGGCTTATACACATGAAGAGAACGCCATCTCGCAAGCGTTTGATCTTGTGACTAGAAGCGAAAAGCAAACCCGAGCTTTGTTGAGTTATGCACAACTAGGACGCGATAATCAGTGGGTAGACAAAAAGAAAATTTACAATCACGCAGACGTAGATAACACGGTCATCAAAGCGCTTGTCAAGAAAGGAATTTTTGTTCTCGAGACAAAAGAAGTCAGTAGAATCAGCAATGAGTTGATCATCCCTAAGCCACTCCCACCGCTCAATGAACATCAAGTTGTAGCCAAAGAGGAAATTCTAAAACAGTTTGAGAGTAAAGAAAAGGTTCTGCTTTTTGGTGTTACGGGGAGCGGAAAAACAAGAATCTATATTGACTTGATTAAGGAGACTCTCGCAAGAGGAGAGCAAGTCCTCTACCTATTGCCAGAGATAGCCCTGACGACACAGATTGTAGATAGATTGATGCACACCTTTGCAATAGAGATCGGTGTCTATCATAGTAAGATGAGCAATAATCAACGTGTAGAATTGTGGCAAGCCAGTATGGATGGTAAAGGCTTGATCATGGGGGCACGCTCGGCGATATTTCTACCATTTAAGAAATTGGGCCTGATAATTATTGACGAAGAGCACGACCCTTCATTTAAGCAATCCGATCCAGCTCCTAGATACAATGGCAGGGATACAGCTATCTATCTAGCTAGTCTACAAAAGGCCAAAGTCTTACTTGGTACAGCCACGCCATCACTCGACACCTATCTCAATACGTACAAGCAAAGGTATGGTCTAGTCAAATTGATGGAACGCCATGGCGCCTCTGTATTGCCTAAGATAGAAATCATAGACCTCAGAAATCAATACAAAAAAGGACTGATGCGGTCTCTCTTCTCCAAGGACCTCAAGGATGCCATCGATACAGCACTGGCTCAGAAAGAGCAAGTCCTTATCTTCCAGAACAGACGTGGTTACAGCCCAACGCTACAATGCACAGTCTGTGATTTTCACGCAGAGTGTCCTAACTGTGATGTGAGCTTGACTGTACATAAATACTTCCACGAGCTACGCTGCCATTATTGCGGATACAGACACAAGCTCCCGCATCTCTGCCCGCAGTGCGGTTTTGACAAACTGGATAAGTTGGGTTTTGGTACAGAAAAGATAGAGGACGAAATCAAAAAGATATTTCCACAAGGAAAGGTCGCCAGGATGGATCTCGACACGGCAAAAACCAAAAATGCCTATGAGAAAATCCTAAGTGCCTTTAAGCAACATGAGATCGACATCCTAGTCGGTACGCAGATGATTACTAAGGGATTAGACTTTGACAACATATCAGTTGTCGGCGTACTCGCGGCTGATAAGATTCTATTTTTTCCTGACTTCAAGGCCAATGAGCGGGCTTTTCAGCTGTTTACACAGGTAGCAGGGAGAGCTGGGCGCCGTGCCAAACAAGGGCGGGTGATTATACAGACCTTTAATCCTCAGCATCCTGTCATCAGAGAAACTAGAGATCACGATCATGTAGCCTTTTATGCACGTGAACTTAAAGAACGTAAAGCATTTGTCTATCCACCCTTTTATAGGTTGATCAGCCTTACTGTAAAGCATAAAAAACCTGAAATTGCCGAAGAAACAGCCAAGGTACTTGCATCCAAATTGAGAGCCAAACTAGGGAATCGTGTTATGGGACCTTCAGTTCCTGGCATATCTAGAGTGAGGGGATTCTACATACAGAATATCCTCATCAAGATGGAGAAAAAACTAGAAGTGGTCAAAAAGGTAAAAGCTTTGGTACTTTCTACTAAGATTGAATTGAATCAAATACCGGGTCTCAAAAGTGCTCGCATCATTGTAGATGTAGATCCTTAGTGGGTTTCTGTATAGTCTTTGTATAGCTTGTGTATGATAGTTGACACTTCTGCGTACACACTGACACGATAATTGATTCTTGAATAGTGACTCCTACTTTGCAAACCATTTGATCGTAATAGAATGATTAAAAAGTTATATGTTGCTTTTATTGTTGCGTTGAGTACCACAACGGCAATAGCCAACACACCTATTATAGATAGCCTCAAGCAGCTGCTCTATACCTCTACAGAGGAAGTAGACACTAGAATCGCTACGTTAGAATCGCTTGTCTCAAACTATATCTCAGTTGACCAAGATAGTGCCCTATACTACTCTGACATCCTGAAAACTGAAACGGCTACTCATAACAAATCCCAGTGCAAGTACTTTCAGCTCATCGGCAAGATCTACAAAGAACAACTCAACCTGCTCTTGTTCCAGGAGCAAAGCCACAAAGCCTTACAATGTTACGAAGCTCAAGGCAATAAGATTGCTACTGCCAAAGCAAGAACTGAGCTTGGAATAGCATATGCCTATCAAGGCAAGATCAAGGAAGCTTCACTAATGTTCAATGAAAGTAGACTATTGTTTTTTCAAGAAGGTGACAGTCTAAGCGCCATAGATTGTTCTATGCATCTCGGCAGCTTACATATGATGCAAAATGAAAAAGCTCTAGGGCTAGAAAAATATTCTGAAGCACTAGAATTTTACGAGAATACAAAAAATTACAGCCAGTTGGCCAAGATCTGTTTTAACATCGGTACAGCCTACAATAGCTTTGAGGGTATTGCTGTAGGTAACGACATCCAACCAGACAAAAAGCATCTCGATAAGGCTCTAGAACATTTTCAGAAAGGCCTAATGTATTGTAAGGAAATAGAAGACGATACGAAGTCCAATTCAAAATTTCTCGAGAGCCAACTCCTCGGCAGTGTGGCTAAGGTCTACACACATATGGAGGAGTACGATATCGCTCTAGGATACTTTGCTAAAGCGCTCAATATTTCAAAAAAAATAAGGAATGCTAGAAGCATTGCAGAGATACACTACGATATCGCTTATACAAAACTCAAATTGGGACAGAATTATGAAGCCCTTGATGCCATCCATCTAGCGACACCCATATTTGAGAGATTATACTACGTAGATATGATTGTGAGGAGCAAGAAGATAGAGGCAGATATTCTGATCGAGTTAAGCCAATACCAAAAGGCGCACAACATCTGCAAAGAGTGTTATGAAATAAGTAAAAAAACAGAAACCCTCGACGTCAAAAAAGATGCGCTCAAATGTATCACAAAGACATCAAATGCCTTAAAAATCTACAGAGATGCCTACATATTTCAACAAGAATATATCTCTGTAAATGATTCCATACAAGCGATAGCTAACAAACAAAATCTCACGTTCCAAAAGAAGAAAAATGAGATAGAGAAAGACAATGCTCTACTCTTACAAAAAAATGTATTGACAGAATTACTTCTTAAAAAAGAAAGACTCAACTCTAGAATATATGCCCTCGTATCCATACTCAGTTTCTTGGGGCTAGGCTTATTAGGATTTATATATGTACTGAGAGGTAAGCACACAAAAAGAATACAAGAAAAGACTCAGGAAATCAAAAATGCCAACAAAGAACTATCTAAGTTAAATGCAGAATTTTCCTTACTGAACAAGGATATGGAAATCACAAATCAGAAGCTCAATAACTTTACTTCTGTAGCAGCCCATGACCTGAAGTCGCCACTAAGGACAATATCGACATACTCTCAGTTGCTCACTATGAGAAACAAAGACAAGCTAGAAGATAAAGACAAGCAGATGCTTCAGTTTGTATCCAATAGCTCAAAGCAGCTCACAGAGATGATTGATGATCTCCTAGCCTTCTCTAAGATAGATCAAGATCTAGGACCTGCACAAGTCGTATCTATAGCAGATGTATTGGATACAGTAAGAAACAATCTCGCAAGTGTCATACAAGAAGAAAAAGTCCGTCTAGAGATTTCAGAAAACTTATATGAAGTAAAGGCTCATAAAAACCTCCTATCACAATTGTTTCAAAACCTTATTGCCAATGGCATAAAGTTTAGAAAGAAGGATGATCTGTCAGTTATCAAGATTGACACTGTGGACATAGGCAAAGACACGATTACCTATTCTATTTCTGATAATGGGATCGGTATAGAGAAGCAATACTTTGATAGAATTTTTACCATCTTCAAGAGATTAAATGGCAACAGCACATATGCTGGAAGTGGTATTGGCTTAGCGACGTGCAAGAGTATTGTAGAATACTACGGCCATAAGATATGGTTAAAGTCAGAGGTTGGAAAAGGCACTAGTTTTTTCTTTACTCTGCCTAGAGCATAAGAAAAATTATGACTACTAAAAAAGGGGTTCCAAAATTGGCACCCCTTTTTTAATTGTTTCTTAGCTTCTTCTTCGTTTACCTAAGCCGAGCACATTGGATAGGAACAAGATAATAATTGAGCCTACTGTAGCTGAAATGATCATTCCGACAATATTCTGAGGAAGCGTCACCCCAAATTGATCATCGACTACTTTAACGATGCCTGCTCCCGGACTATCAAAGTTCAATAGGTCAAAAATAAAGCCTCCGACAATTGCCCCAGCTATACCGAGGATAGCATTTATAGCAAAACCAAAGCTATCTCCTTTGATGATTCTAGCAGCTAAGGAGCCACTCAGCGCTCCTACCAAAATCATTACTGCCCACTTAAGTATATCTCCTTCTAATATGCCTTCCATAATTATGTTTTTTTTTGGAGCAAATATATGCCTATGCCGTAAAAAGTACGCGTATTAACACTCTGAAAGCAGCACCTACTGAAAGGTAACTTCTTTGTGCATCATCATATCGCCCTCTCTCACTATCGTCACTTGAGTAGATTGTCCTGGCTCAAAAGCCCCCAAAGCCTTCATATAAGACATCATGTCAACTATCTCAAGGTCTCCCATTTTGACCACGACATCTCCCTTCTTTAGACCGGCAACATCAGCTGTCCTACCCTCTCTCACACCGTCTATACGCATTCCTTTCCCATCAAAGAGGTAATCGGGTATCACACCTAGAGTCACCTTAAAGTCTGGAGCTTGTTGCTGCTCATCCTTGGTCTTGGTAAATTTTAACTTTTTGAGCTGATCAGCATTGGTCACTATAGATGAGATGTAATTTGTAATATCCATAATACCATCAAAGTTGATCTTATGGGTATCATCTGTAGGCCTATGATAGTCTTCGTGCTGCCCTGTAAAAAAATGCAACACAGGCATATCCTCAAGATAGAAACTGGTATGATCTGAAGGTCCCATACCTGACTCATTGATCGTCTGCTTAAATGCAGGATAGCGTACAGACTTCATCAACTTAGGCCAGCTCGGCGAAGTGCCCGTGCCGTAGATAGCTAGCTGACGATCTTCATTAAGGCGACCGACCATATCCATATTGATCATAAAGTTGATATCTCCCATAGAGAGTGGGCTGTTATCTACAAAGAAATTAGAACCCCACAAACCCTTCTCCTCTCCCGAAAATGCAAGAAAAAGTAAGTTGTTATTCAGATCCTTATCCTTGAAGTAATTGGCCAACAAAAGCATAGCTGCCACACCAGATGCATTATCGTCTGCCCCATTGTGTATCGCCGGTGGACCTGTATAGAGGGAGCCCTCCTTCCCGTAACCCAAGTGGTCATAATGTGCACCGATAATGATTGTATGGGCTTTACCCTTATCTAGAAAAGCCCCTACGTTCTTGCCAATAATAACCGGATCATCTGGATTAGGCTTATCCGCATGAGGATTAGACTTGATCGTTTTCTGAAAATATTGGAAGTAGGGTTCCTTACCCGTAAAGATGCCTTTAAGTCCGATTGCTTTAAATCTGGTCAGGAGATAGTCAGCTGCCAATCGCTCCCCTTCTGTCCCAGTTTCTCTTCCTTCTAACTCGTCAGAGGCTAGATAGGTGATATCTTCTACCAGCTGCTTTCGCTCAGATTGGCTCTGCGCTGGAGTCAGATGAGTGGTCGCTACTTGAGTACTCTTGCAAGCCCAAATCGACAGGAAAACTAACAGAAATGAGGCTTTAAATATGTTTCTTTGCATCTTTTTATATTAGACTAGTTATGACAAAAATAAAAATGAAATACACCTTCTTATTATTAATCTGCGGGGGACTTGTCTTTTGGAGCTGTAAGAGCCAGAAAGAAACGCAAGATATGCTTTCTGAAAAATCGCGAATCGCCACTCCCATTCAAAAAATCGATAAGGCCAAAGATGAGCGCACTGCAGAAACACGACCCGATGAGGCGAACGGTGCCATCGGAGACACAAAAGGTGAAGGCCGTCCTATGTCTCCTAAAGGTGAAAATAAGCGACCTGGTCACGGTATGGGTGATATGCCTCAAGTACTGCACTATCCAGAAGAAAGGCATCTTAAGAACGTCCGACAACTCACTTTTGGTGGTGATAATGCGGAAGCTTATTGGAGCTTTGACGACAAGCACCTTGTATTCCAAGCGAGGAATGATGCGTGGGGCTCCGAATGTGACCAGATCTATTTACTTGATCCCTATAGTGACAAAATATCGCCAAGCCACCAACCTCAGCTTTTGAGTACTGGCCTCGGCAGAACAACCTGTTCTTACTTTATGCCTGGAGACAAAAGTGTCATCTATGCTTCTACTCACCTAGGTGGTGACGCCTGCCCTCCAGAGCCACCACGTGGTGACAAGTATGTATGGCCTATCTACGAGAGCTTTGACATATTTACTGCTGATCTAGAGGGCAATCTCATTACACAACTAACAGATGAGCCGGGCTATGATGCAGAGGCGACGTTGAGTCCTGATGGTTCACTCATTGTCTTTACTTCTATTAGGACTGGTGATCTGGAGCTCTACACGATGAAGCCAGATGGTAGTGATGTCAAGCAGGTAACTTATGGACTCGGGTATGATGGTGGCGCTTTCTTCTCTCCTGATGGCACCAAACTTATCTTTAGATCATCGAGACCTCAGACGGAAGCAGAAAAAGCGGAATATAAAAGTCTCTTGGCGCGAGGACTCGTCCAGCCGACCAAGATGGAATTGTATGTCTGTGATGTGGACGGCGCTAACCTCAAAAAGATTACTGACCTCGGCAATGCAAACTGGGCACCTTTCTTCCACCCTTCTGGCAAGAAAGTTATCTTCTCTTCTAATCACAAATCTAAGAGAGGCTTCCCTTTCAATCTGTTTATGATTAATGTAGACGGAACGGGGCTAGAGCAAATCACCTTTGACAAGACTTTTGATTCTTTCCCGATGTTCTCTTATGATGGTAAGAAGTTGGTCTTTGCCTCTAACAGAAACAATGGTGGTACTAGAGACACCAATCTATTTATCGCCGACTGGGTGGAATAAATTATCTTGGGTAAATAAAAAAAGGAGCAAAAATGATTTTGCTCCTTTTTTTATTGGTTATTATATCTCTCCTCTACTTGAAAGGATTAGAGTATTTCTCATCAACTAACAAGGACTTACTTGTCAACGTTGACATAAAAGCAACGAGTGCATCTTTATCCAATTCTGTTAGATTCATTCTAACTGGACTGCCGTTGATAGTCAATTTACGATCTAAGTCTGTATGCGGTTGCACGCCTTCGTTATAATGGCCTACCACCTCTCTAAGTGTCTCAAACCTCCCATCGTGCATATAAGGTGCAGTCAAGGAAACATTTCTCAATGAAGGAATTTTAAACTTGCCATCAGAAAAACCTGGGTCGTCATAGACAACGTCTAGTCCGATGTTGGTTGTACCTGAAGTCTGTTGATATTCATTACCGATCCCCGAAGGCGAAGCAAAGTTGATTCCACTATGACAAGAGGCACACTGTGTCTGCTCACTAAAGAAGAGTGCCATACCGTGTCTCTCTAGCTGCGAAAACTCAGCAAAATCATTTTTGGTCCCTTCGTCAAATTTAGAATCCCCAGAAAACATAGAAGAAACAAAAGCTGCTAAGGCGCTCCTGATACCATCACCTGTTACAGTAGGACTGCCGTAGGCATCCTTGAACAAAGCTTGATAATAATCCTCTCGAGCCAACTTCTGTATTAAATCTGCCTCGCTATCCATACCCATCTCCACGTGGTCAAATACAGGTCTCAGTGCTAGGTCTTCCAGTGATCTTGATCGACCATCCCAGAAGAATGTGTTACCAAACATTGGATTAACTATAGAGCTTGAGTTCCTTGTAGTCAGTTGACCTCCAAATCCAGAACTGACCGCAACATCGTCCGAGAAGGCAAGATCTTGTCTATGACAACTAGCACAGGCTATGGAATTGTTCTTTGACATTCTATTGTCGTAAAACAAGACACGTCCCAATGTCGCCTCAGCATTGTGTTTATCATTAAAATGGGTCGTGAGACTGGCACCGCCAACTACGTTGTTATGTTCTCCAAAAACTATAGTCTGATCTCCAAAAGATACCTCGTCTGGCAATACAAAAGACTCTAAGTCGTCTAAAAAGCCAACATAATCATATGTACTGCTAGGCAGATTGGGTACATGTTCACCGATTTGTAACTCTGCATCATTGCAAGCATAGACAAGCAGAATACCCAAAATTGGAAGTAAAAGAAGCTTTTTCATTTGAATAGATTTTACGTTGCTCTATGTAAAATTGAAGTTATTGTAATGACTAAATATAGAACTTTTAGAGCTATGATTTATTATGCTGGGCCCTTAAATGGGCCATTTTTTTAAAAGATTAACTCCCAAATGGCCTCCAAACAGTTAGAAAACGTATGAATTAATACTAAAGTAACATCTAGAATCTGCCCAGGAGGAAGATACCTACAGGCGGAACAATCTGTATACCAGGGTCAAATCCACCTACCAGGACAACAAAAAACGCTTCTGTAGCCACAGAAACATTCTTGGCTAAGACGTACTCAAATCCACCTCCAAAACTCAATCCCCAACCACCATCTAGATCGTTCTCTGTACCAGGCAGATTTAATCCACCTCCAGATAGAAGCAAATTGGATGACGTATAGTAGATTATCTTGTCATTGAGGGGCCTTTTCTTGAGATAACCGACTTGAATATTGGCGAAATCATCATTGTCACCCAGTATCTGAGCACCAATCTGTAGATTGAAATACTTGTTATTTCTACCTGCTCTCCATGTAGCACCAAACGGACCAGAAGGTATCCGTCCCTTGAAGGGTATAAAAAGGTTGATCATCTCAGAAATATTGAATCCTACTTGTCTGTGTTTTTCAAAATCATTCTGAAGGATGCTCGTCTGACTATGGCCATAAAAACTCCAAAGTAGAAGCGAGCAAATCACGACTAACTTCTTCATAGCTTAAAGTTGACATAAAGAAAAAGTGGAGGATTCAAGGAAAATTGCTCTCCCTCTGTCTTGACCTCCGTCCTACTCCCCGTAAATGGATCAAATTCTGTATTGGTCTTACTCTCAAATAAGAAAGTAAAATTGGCTTCGGTACCCAAATAAACCCTTGAACCTAAATAAAATTTGACACCCGCAAATGGACTCAGCCCAGCCCCTAGTATGTCTTGGGAAATGGAATTGGCACCATTGACCAGAACATTATCGGTGAGGTACGTCCCCACAAAATCAAGGCCGATGTACATATCCCACTGTCCTTCACGCAACAAATCATACTCAAAGCCCACCCTTCCGAAATACTTGTTTTCGCTAGTCTCTCGAAAAGAACCCGTTATATTATCAAAGAACTCCGTGGTCCGTCCTAAAATGCCCAGCGACAGGCGTAGACAAGATTTTTTTGTCCTCAATCGTAAAATAAAGGGTAGGTCCTCAGCTTCTAGGAAATTTCCATTGCCCGAAAAACTGGAGATAACGGAAGTCATATTAAAGCCTAAATCCAGTTTGTTCTGATGTCTATCAACCAAATCCCGATTCTGGGCATCGAGACTAGAGACCAGAGTAAAAGCTATGACAAGTGCTAGAAATAATCTCAATACGTCTGTTTTTATTCTATAATGGAATCCAATATACTTTATTTTCATAAAGCCTTAGCAGTTATTTTATGGCCTGCATTTCTAGAAAACAATACCAATTCTTGTAGTTTAATGTTTTTGTATTCATAACACCTCGTCCACATATGAAATATTATCTCCTACTCATTGCTGCAGCAGCCATTCTCGCTATAGGTTGCAAATCAGAAACAGCTACGTATAATGCTGACACAAGCTCAGACGCAACAACTGCCTCAAGCCTCAATTCTGAAACCATCCGCAAGCACTTAGCAGAACTATCTAGTGATGCTTATCAAGGTCGTATGCCCTGCACGGAAGGCGGCATCAAAACCTACAAGTATCTAGAGTCAGAAATGAAAAAACTAGGCCTCAAAGCGGCTAAGGGAGAGAGCTACCTCCAAGCAGTTCCCTTGCTCACAGTGGAATCTGAGATCCGACCAGAGATGACTGTAGACTTCGGTACCAAGAAACTCAACTGGCAGAAAAGCAAAGACTTCATCATCCACTCTGAGCGAACGGATAAAGAAGTCTCATTGACAGATTCAGAGTTGGTGTTCTGTGGGTACGGCATCGTCGACGAGAAAAAAGGATGGAATGACTATGCAGGCATAGATATGAAAGGCAAGACGGCTGTGATCCTCATCAATGATCCCGGCTATGGTGGTGACGATCCAGAATTCTTCAATGGGGACATTATGACTTATGCAGGCCGATGGGACTACAAGTATGACACCGCAGATAAGATGGGTGCTGCTGGCCTTATCATCATACACGAAACAAGCTCTGCTGGCTACCCTTGGTTTGTCATCCAGAGCTCGTGGACTGGTCCTCAACAAGGGCTCTCAGGAGTAGACAGAAGTCAAGACTGTGGCATAAAAGGATGGATACACTTAGATAAAGCGGTAGAATTATTTACAGAAGCAGGTCTCGACTTCACGACCGAACTTAAGGCCGCCCGCAAGCCAGGCTTCAAACCAAAATCTCTAGGGGCCAAGGTCACTATGGGGGTCGACAATGCGCACAAAGAATGTATCTCCTATAATGTCGCTGGCTATATCCCAGGCGCAAAATATCCTGACGAGTATGTGGTCTATACTGCACACTGGGATCACATCGGCATCGGTAAAGTTGTAGACGGCGATTCTATCTATAACGGTGCTCTCGATAATGCCAGTGGGGTCTCTACCCTCCTCGCTATGGCAGAAGCCTACAAATCAGCACCTACGCCTCCAGAGCGATCAGTCGTCTTTCTACTCGTCACTGCCGAAGAGCAAGGACTGCTAGGCTCAGAATATTATGTCGAGAATCCGATCTTCCCACTAGACAAGACTGTCTGCAATCTCAATATGGATGGCGTCAATCCTATAGGCGAAATGAATGACCTTACCATCACTGGCAAGGGACACTCAGAGATGGATGACTATGCTGAGCGAGCAGCCAGAAAACAAGACCGCTATGTGATGGCAGAGCAAGAGCCAGAGAAGGGCTATTTCTTCAGGTCTGACCATTTCAATTTTGCCAAGAAAGGTGTGCCGGCGCTCTATGCAGAAGGGGCTTATGACCACAAGACAAAAGGAAAAGAATTTGCCAAAGAGTTCCGAGATAATTTTATCAATGAGCGGTACCATGCACCAGCTGATGAATATGATCCGAGCGAGTGGATTATGGAAGGGATGCTTCAAGATGGAGCGCTCTATTTTGATATAGGCAAGACCTTGGCTAATTCTAGAGATTGGCCTAAGTGGTATCCCAATTCTGAATTTAGTAGAACG
Source organism: uncultured Saprospiraceae bacterium (assembly GCA_937929835.1). Classification (GTDB taxonomy): domain Bacteria; phylum Bacteroidota; class Bacteroidia; order Chitinophagales; family Saprospiraceae; genus RFSX01. Next base: position 18,052 of record CALFUU010000025.1, read on the forward strand.
AAATCATAAGAAT
>CALFUU010000026.1 GCA_937929835.1 uncultured Saprospiraceae bacterium
CCATCAACTCCGTTAGTACCATTTAATCCATTAGCTCCTGCTGGACCTTGTGGACCCTCTGGACCTTGCGCTCCATCTGCTCCATTCAATCCTGCTGGACCTTGCGCTCCTGCTGGGCCTTGGTCTCCTTGTGGACCTTGTGCTCCATTTTGGCCTGCTGGACCTTGTGGACCTGCTGGTCCTTGTGCTCCATTAGTACCATTTGCACCTGGTGCACCTGCTGGTCCTTGTGGACCTTCTGGGCCTTGTGGACCTTGTGCTCCTGCTGGACCTTGACAATCAGCTGAGTTAAATTGGCCATCGCCATTTGTATCCTCACCTGCATCACCTACACCGTTTCCATTCGTATCCCAACAGTTAATTCCTGCTGGTCCTTGTGGTCCTTGTGGACCTGCAGCTCCTGCCTGACCCGCTGGTCCTGCTGGACCTTGTGCGCCATTCATTCCTGCTGGTCCTTGTGCACCATCAACTCCATTTGTACCATTTAATCCATTAGCTCCCGCTGGACCTTGTGGACCTGCTGGGCCTTGTGCGCCTGCTGGACCTTGATCACCTTGTGGACCTTGTGCTCCATTTTGACCTGCTGGACCCTGTGGACCTTCTGGACCTTGCGCTCCATCTGTACCATTAGTACCATTCAATCCTGCTGGACCCTGTGGACCTGCTGGTCCTTGTGCTCCTGCTGGACCTTGGTCACCTTGTGGACCCTGTGCTCCATTCTGACCTGCTGGACCTTGTGCTCCTGCTGGTCCTTGGTCACCTTGTGGACCCTGAGGACCTTGTGCACCATCAACTCCGTTAGTACCATTTAATCCATTAGCTCCTGCTGGACCTTGTGGACCCTCTGGACCTTGCGCTCCATCTGCTCCATTCAATCCTGCCGGACCTTGTGGACCTGCTGGACCTTGGTCTCCTTGTGGACCTTGTGCTCCATTCGTTCCATTCAATCCTGCCGGACCTTGTGGACCTGCTGGGCCTTGATCTCCCTGAGGACCTTGTGCTCCATTCGTTCCATTCGTTCCATTTGCACCTGGTGCACCTGCTGGTCCTTGTGGACCTTCTGGACCCTGAGGTCCCTGTGCTCCTGCTGGACCTTGACAGTCAGCTGAGTTGAATTGGCCATCGCCATTTGTATCCTCACCTGCATCGCCTACACCGTTTCCATTTGTATCCCAACAGTTAATTCCTGCTGGTCCTTGTGGTCCCTGTGGTCCTGCGGTTCCTGCTTGACCCGCTGGTCCTGCTGGACCTTGTGCACCATTTTGACCTGCTGGACCCTGTGGACCTTGGGCTCCATCGATTCCATTTGATCCATTAGCACCAGGTGCTCCTGCTGGACCCTGTGGACCTTCTGGACCCTGTGGTCCCTGTGGACCTTGGGCTCCTTGTGCTCCTTGCTCACCTTGTGGTCCTTGTGGACCTTGGGCTCCATCAGCACCATTTAAGCCATTAGCACCTGCTGGACCCTGCTCACCCTGTGGGCCTTGAGCTCCATCTGTACCATCTGTACCATTAGTACCATTTGTTCCATTTAATCCTGCTGGACCTTGTGGACCTGCTGGACCTTGCTCACCCTGTGGGCCTTGAGCTCCGTCCATACCATTAGTACCATTTGTTCCATTTATACCAGGAGCTCCTGATGGACCTTGTGGTCCTTCTGGGCCTTGTGGTCCCGCTGGACCTGCTGCTCCATCAATACCATTAGTTCCATTAGTACCTGCAATTCCTTGAGGACCCATAGGGCCGACTGCACCATTTGATCCTGCTGGACCGGCTGGACCGGCTGGACCGGCTGCACCGTCAGCACCTGCTGCACCGGCTGGGCCCGCAGCACCTGTAGCACCTGCTGGACCTTGTGGGCCTGCTGCGCCTGCTGGTCCTTGTGGACCTGTAGGACCTACTGAACCATCATTTCCGTTAGCACCTGCTGGTCCTGCTGGACCCGCTGCGCCTGTAGCACCTTGTTCACCTTGTGCACCATCAGCACCTGCTGGACCTGCTGGACCTTGTGCGCCATTAGCACCCGCTGGACCTGCTGGACCTACAGCACCTTGTGCACCTGCTGGACCTGCTGGACCTGCTGCGCCTGTAGCACCGTCAGCACCTGCTGGACCTGCTGGACCTTGTGCGCCATTTTGACCTGCTGGACCTTGTGGGCCGGCTGCACCTGCTGGACCAGCTGCACCAACTTCACCTTGTGCACCTTGTGGACCTGCTTCTCCTGCTGGACCTTGAGGTCCTGTAGGACCTACTGATCCATCATTTCCGTTTGCACCTGCTGGACCCGCTGGACCTGCTGCACCTTGAGCGCCATTTGCACCATCAGCACCTGCTGGACCCGCTGGGCCTTGAGCACCATTTGCACCGGCTGCACCTGCTGGACCTTGAGCACCCGCTGGACCTTGTGCGCCATCAGCACCAGCTGCACCTGCTGGACCTGCTGGACCTTGTGCACCTGTTGCACCATTAGCGCCTGCGGCACCAGTGGCTCCTGTTTCTCCTTGTGGACCTGCTGGGCCTTGAGGACCTGCTGGACCTTGTGCGCCTGCTGGACCTGTTGCTCCATCAGCACCTGCTGGTCCTGCTGGACCTTGCGCACCTGCTGCACCTGCAGCTCCTGTCGCTCCTGTTGCGCCCATTGCACCTGCTGGTCCTGCTGGACCTTGTGCGCCTGCTGGACCTTGTGCACCATCTGCACCGTCAGCACCATTAGCACCTGCTGGTCCTGCTGGACCTTGTGCGCCATTAGCACCTGCTGGACCTGCTGGTCCTGCTGGTCCTTGTGATCCATCATTACCGTTAGGGCCTGAAGGACCTGCTGGTCCTGCTGGACCCGTAGCACCTTGTGCACCCTGAGGACCTGCTGGTCCTACTGCACCTTGTGGACCCTGAGGACCTACTGCACCATCAGCACCATTAGTTCCTGCTGGACCTTGTGCGCCGTTAGCACCTGCTGGACCTTGCGCTCCTGCTGCACCTGTCGCTCCTTGAGGTCCTACTGGACCTGTAGCGCCATCGTTTCCTGCTGGGCCTTGAGCACCCGTTGCACCTTGTGCTCCCGTAGCACCCGTAGCACCTTGTGCACCTGTTGCACCGGCTGGGCCTGTTGGTCCTTGTGGACCCATAGGTCCTATAGAGCCATCATTACCATTAGGGCCTGAAGGACCTGCTGGTCCTGCTGGTCCGGTCGCACCTTGAGCACCTGCTGGTCCTGCTGGACCAGTTGCACCTTGAGCACCTGCTGGTCCTACTGGACCTGCTGGTCCCTGAGCACCTGTAGATCCTTGAGGTCCTGCTGGGCCTGTAAGACCTGCTGGGCCTTGCGGACCTTGAGGACCTACTGAACCTGAAATACAAGACCACAACGGTACTCCTGTAGTACCACTATTTACTTGCACACAGTTTAAATCCGTGTTATAAACTAAACTACCTGTAGCTGAATTAGCCAATGCATTAATCTGAGCAGTAGTTAGTTGTAATAAACTGCCTTCGACACATTGCCAATCAGGTACAGTGTTAGATCCTTTTTGCACTTGTAGGCAATCTAGATCTGTGTTGTAAATGATAGCACCCTCGAGAGGAGTGGTTAAAGCATCTCTCTGAGCGATGGTAAGTCTAGTGGGTACGAATACCGAGTTAGTACTTTCCATTTCTAGTAGAGATGCATCGTCGATAACATTCATATTATCTCCAAGCTTAAGAGCTGGAGTTTGTGCTTCTGCCTCAGGGTTGAATGAAATCATCAATCCCATAAGAGCGAAAGCAAACAAAGATGAACGTTCACGACCAGATATGAATTTTGCGCTTATGAAGAACAAAACCATACCTAAAAGTAATGCTGTTACCATTATTAACTTTTGTTGGTTACTATAAATAAAAAATGAATTGTGTTGAATATAAAACACAGAGAATACGCATACAGCTAAAGTTTTAAACCGGCAGTAAATCGGTAGTTTAAAACGGCAGTAATCGGCAGATTGTCCAAATCGACAGTTAGCAAATCGGCAGTAAAAAAGTTTAAATCGACAGTAAATCAGCAGTGTTGTAAATCGACAACGAAATCAGCAGTTGTCTAAATCGGTATAAATCGACAGTGTTTAATCGGCATTAAATCAGCAAATCGACAAAATTTACTCGGCAGTAAATCGGGCAGAAAATCGGCAGTTTGTTTGAATATTCTAAATATACAGTCAAATCAAAATAAGTTTTGAATCGTGTAAATAAATCGACAGAGTCGAGTATGTCGTAAATCGACAACCTATAAAGGAAGCTAGGAATTGATCAGCATCTTGGTTATCCAAGAAAAAGGCAGAATCCACGTTTGTATTAGTAGATTGGTCAAATGTAAGGCAAATAGATCAATATAAAAAAAGAAATATAGTTGAATTATCCATTTATCTAATTTGTGTTGTTGGCCACATTAGACAAGATAGATTCTAGATTACTTACTGTAATCTTTACGTTATGGTTGCTAAAAAAGGTCCTTTCTATAGATGGGGGAGAGCTGGAGAGTAGATAACGTGTCTTATCAAATAACTCTTGCTTGCTGGTGTAGTAATTCTGATGATACTGAGACTCATTGATAAATTCTCCATATACCTTGCCCTTGGGCAGTAGGGGAGTGGCTTGAAAATAGATAGCTTCCAGTACACTCAATCCATAAAAGTCATGGTCAGCAGTAACAGGCAGCAGGTCCGCTCTACCGAGTAGTTTAAAATATTCTTGTCTAGTATCTGCGTATCCAGAATGAAGGATATGTGGCTCATAGGTATGATGAAACTGTTCTTTCACAAAAGACGCATTTCCTTCCTGTCCTAGTAATATCAGGTTAAAAGCTTGCCCCTTACCCTTAAGGTAATCACATAATTCGAGAAACAAAGCTGGGTTTTTATCATGTTCCCACCTGTGGTTCCACAAGAGGGTAGGCTCTGCTTGCGCAGTTGGCCTCTCTATAGGTCCTTCAAGTTGCATATCTTCTAAATCTAAACCAACCCAGTTAACCTGAGACTTTTCCCTTATTTTTTGTATTTCTGACTGACTATCAATGTAGTCTGGTAATCTAGACAATAAGTTTCCCAGTGCAGCTAAAAATTCACTTCTGTGAAACTCAGAATTAAAAAGTACCGAATCTGCAGCTAAACAGGACTTGTAGTTGATAAATCCGTAATGAAAATTTTCTTGGCTTCTGTTATCAGAATCTGAATAGGGATAAGTCAGTTGGTTTTCGTGCATATAATATACTATAGGGACAGTACAGTTAGATATGGACTTGAATAGACTAACATCCATCATTGTACTACATAAGACTAAGTCAAATTCATTGGGCATCTGATTGTATACTTCTGCTAGATGGATAGCTGAGCCGTGCATTCTCCATTTCCAATGTCTTCCTGACATAGTCTCTAGGTGGTAATTGAAAGTACCTAATCTACAGATATTATCAGCCCAATATTTGTGAGATCCCGAATAGTATGGAACAACAAAAAAAACCTTAGGCTTCATTTAAATAAGCATTAGCAATTATTAGATATAATAGAGAGGTCTTTTATAGTTTGAAAATATTAAATAAATAGAGCAACAAAAAACCCTAGATGTTTTCATTAACATATTATAAGAGTGCTTTTCTGCTGATAGCTGGATAGAATACTACTGATAAAGAGCTATAGGAAAATCCAGAAGCTACAAGAAACCTTAGACTGTTCATTTTGGATCTATTTATTAATAGAAATGACGGGGAGGGCAGCTATTGCTAGAAACCCTATTTAACATAATATAAATTATAGGCAAAATAAGCGTGTTTTCAAACCAGCTTGAAGTAAGTAAAAAACAAAAAAAAACTAGTGTCGGAAAAGGCTTTCCGAACACTAGCCAATCATTATAGAACAACTTCCATTAGTAGCACCAAATTTAATTTTAAATATTAGTTTGTACCAAAATTTCTTTGTTTATTTTTTGAACTACGAAAGAAAGGTTATCAATGTTTTTTCTAAGCAATTATTTCAACAAGATATTTTCTTTTTGGTGCTGTAGGCTAATTTGTTCTTTCTGGATAAGCTGAGCTTCTCTGTTAAGCGTCATAACTAGCCGCTTAATGTAGGACAAAGTACGCATCAAGTCATTTCGAGTAGAGACGATTTTCTTTTGAACGATCCAATCAGATATCAAGTTGTCGAAAAAGAAATCTGTGAAGCTATTAAACTGTAAAGGATTTAGTTTGATCTGGATATCATTCTCACCTAGATCAGCCATTTCTTTGACAAAAAGATTAAGACGATGTCTAGCAATGGGTAAAAGTCTGATGGCATCATCCATTGCACGCTGTTTAGCATATTTAGCTTTTCGTTCTGGTGTCCAATCTCCCCAATCACTGGCCTTGTTTAGAGCAGATATTATACTTTCTACGGATCTTATCGATTCTTGACCAGTATCGAGCGCCTCATCAATTTCCTTACTTATAGCAACATTCAAATCGAGCTTATCCAGAACTGTAAGATAGTCCTCTCTTAGCTGTAAATCTGATCCGTTCAATATCTCTTTCTGACGTAAATCCTTGAGCTGAATCAGCTTATTTTGAATTTGAGGAAGTTTGACCGACTTCTTTTTTAGTAATTCTCGCTCATATTCCATCAACTCTACCTCTGCCTTAACTTGTTTGTATTTTAGGGACAGCTCCAAGTAATCTTGTCTCTCCTTCTCCAGTTGCTGTTCTTGACTTCCCAAAGTCCTATGAAACAGGGCTTTAACGCCTATTTTTTCTAATTCATCAATATCTCGAAGCTCCTTATCAAGCTGCGCATCCATTATCTCAATTTTCGAATAAGACATTTGCAACTGACTATTTATCTCTGTCAGATGTGAATTGATCTTTTTGAGAGTTTCTAACTCCCCTATCGTCGCTTGTATTTGGGTCTGTATTTCCGATAATCCTTCCATCCAAAATTGTCATATTCCAGTCTTCTGGAACTTTATTTATATATAACTTGTCTTGCAAATTAGTTAGTTTTATAAAAAACAAAAGATTAAAGTTAAATGGGAGTTATTAATGATCTTAAAAACATATTCTTCGGTGCCAGTGCCTTGGGGAAATCTGCGACAGAAAAAGCGACTGATTTTGTAAAAGAAGAAGGTGATGAGATATTGGAAAAAGCGAAAGACTTGGCTGGAAAATCAAGTGAAGCGATAATTGAGAAAACATCAGGACTTAAAGAAACAATAGTAGAAAATTCTAGTGATTGGATAGAGAAGACGAAGAGCGGTCTAGGAAAAATTGGAGATGAAATAGCTGATAATCCGCTTACTCAAAAGCTAGGTTCCACAACTGAGGACATAGGGGGTAAAGTGATAGATAAAGGTGGAGATCTACTCGAAAAGGCAGGGGAAATAACTGAAAACGTCGGAGGAGTCGTAATGGATAAAGGTTCTGTACTGATGGATAAAGGAATGGAAGTCAGTGAAGAACTTGGTGGCAAAGTCCTAGAGGCTAAGGACAAGGTTATGGAAAAGGCCAGTGAAGTAAAAGATCAACTTGCCGTCAAGCTAGAAGATACGATGCAAAAAGCTGATGAGTGGGCAGCAAATGAGAAAGCAAATCCTAAGCCAGAGTTTGCAGAGGATACAATCGATGCAAGTGGCTCCCTTCTAGAAGGTACCGATGATTTCTTTTCTAAGGCCGATAAATTTGCAGGAGGAGATTACGGAGCATTTAGTGAAGGAAAGATGGAACTTGATGAGAGTACTAAATCCGTGGCAGCGCCTAAGAAATTTGAAGAATTGCCACCTGCAACGGGATTCGATGACCTAGATGGAGATGGAAACGAGCTAATAGACGATGCTATTATCGAAGAATAACTAATCAAGCAGCGTAATGGTGATTATTCGTGTCATATCAATAACAGGATTTAATTAATGTCCCCACTAAGTTTGAATAATTTGACTCAAAAGCAGCTTATCGCTTCATGTATGGAGGGAGACAGATATGCTTGTAAGCAGTTATTTGACTTATATTCTGCTAAGATGATGGCTGTATGCTACAGATTTGCTAGGGATCGGAACGAAGCGGATGACATTCTTCAGGAAGGGTTCATAAGAGTCTTTACTAAGTTACATCTCTACAGCGGTACAGGTTCCTTTGAGGCTTGGATGAAGAGGGTATTTATCAATATGGCGATCAAGTACAGGGAACGAAATATAACAAAACATAACTTTTCTGAGATTGACAACCTCCATATTATCGATTCTGCTCCTACAGTTATAGAAGAACTTTCAAAGGAAGAAATATTAAGGGTCATTCAAGAACTTCCTGATGGATACAGAACAGTATTCAATTTGTATGTTATTGAAGGTTACAGTCATAAAGACATTGGGCAAATGTTGAATATCGGTGAAAGCACCTCAAGGTCACAACTTGTGAAAGCGAGGAACCTTCTGAAACAGAAATTACTTAACGAGATCAAACTAGTAGGTTGAACATTTTTGACAAAAAAATAAAGAAGAAACTATCCAATGCTGAGATGCCTGTATCAGATGGTATGTGGGAAAGTATAGCAGCTCAAATACCTGTAAAACAGGAAAAGCCCAAATATTGGATGTTATTACTGGTAATGCTCTTTGCCCTACCATTTCTTTTGTATCCATTAAGCAAAGGAGGAGAGCAGCACACCGAAAGTTCTCTCGACTCAGCAAGAGTTCAAGAAACCGCACAAACTAACAACACAAAAATATATTCTTCAAGATCGGATAGTGACAAGCTAACAGAGAGGGATATTGAAAATAAATCCACGAAGGCTAAGACAACCATCTTCTCAAGTCCTACCCTACCACTACTTAATAAAGTTGCTGTAGATCGTGTAAACTCAAATGCAAATTCAGGTACTGACAGAACAAATTATACTGGCGCATATTCATCTCTCATTGCCAAAAAATCAAATCTTAAATCATCTAACAAAGAAACCATAGATGTAGCCTCAACTGGTATTTCAAGTTTGAAAAATACTGGAGTCAATTGGAATAAGCGTGAGAAAAAATTAAAATTTCTTAAAAAGTCTTTAGATACAAATATCAATTCAGAGGGCCCGACTTCAACAAATAACTTCAAGCTGATTGAGAAATCTAGAGTATTCCAAAGTGCTACAACTGTAAAGAGTGTCACTGCAATTCAAAATATTTTTGACAGAAACAATTTGAGTCTATTAAATTACGATAGACAAGAAGACATAAGAAAACTATTGGGGCTAAAAAAGGCCTCTCCAGTTTGTCCAAGCTTCCAGGCATTCAGATCTGGAATTTATTTCTATGTTGACTACAAGACTGGTCTAGTCAATCAGCAGCTAGAGAACAAATCCAATAATGCAGAAATCAATGATCTTATAGCTCAAAGAAATCAAACAGAATCAGGTGCTCTCTCTTCAAGTATTAATCTTGGAATAGGGAAGAGATGGAACATTGGAATCCTATTAGAATCAGGCTTGAACTATGATGCAATCTCAACTACCTTAAGCTATTTACAACCAGCTGGTGCTATTATTGTCATAGACTCGATGCCTCCTATTACTATGGACACAATCACAACAAGTGCCCGAATGGTGAACTCTAAAAATAGGTTTAGACAAGTCAACATCCCTGTGAATCTTGGTTACGAGATAGCATTGACCGACAGATATAGCCTTGCCGCTAAAGCCGGAATACTGGTTAATCTATCATCTACTAACTCAGGTCAAATCATAGGCAATGACGGATTGGTTGCTTACGATAGTTCTGAAAGAATCAATAGTCTGTACAAAACCAATCTCAATCTAAGTTATACTGGTGGCATTGATTTTCTAGTAGAGGCTACACAAAATATTTCTGGTTATGTTGGCCTCAGTGTCAATTACTACCCCGATGATTTTAGTTTAAGTACTTATGCTATCAAGCAATCTTATTACAAGTATGGAATGACAGCAGGTCTTAGATATAGATTATAATCCTGGATATCTAGAGTTATTTTTATACTAGATTAAACTATTAAGATCAGCAGGAGAATATTCTACGGACTTCAATACCTTACCGTCAGCTTCTCTATATACGATAAATTCAGAACCACGTTTCACTATATTAGAATCAGTACCATCTTTGGCTGCATAGTGTGCTTGAGTTGCTTTTGCTATTTCAATGGTCTTGCAAGTTTTGCTCATATTTGACCTATGCACTTCATCAAAAAGAGACTTAAACTTTTCCTGTAGACCAAATTCTAAAATAGCTCCTGATAATACGTACTGGATATCACAAAGTGCATCCACCACTTCCACTAGGTCATTTTGTTCTATTGCCTCTTTGAGTTCGTTAAGCTCTTCTTGCAAAAGGTTAACCCTAAGTGCGCATCTTTTTGCTGATGGTATCTCTGGAGCTTTGACTATTGGTAACTCAAAGGTTGTATGGAATTCTGCAACATCATTAAGAGCATTAGGCTCTGGAAACTTATTCATAACTATTTTTCATTTTTTTGAGTTTGATAAAAGTTCAATAGATCCTTAGCTATAGATTTAGAACTGAAATTATTTTGTATATGGCGTCTAGCTGCATCACCAATTTTACTAATATTTAAGCTATTGATTTGATTTATTATTTCGATTAGGTCAGTTTTGTTTTCGAAAACAATTCCATTTTCTAAATTTTTGATACCGATACCTTCAAATCCTTTTGGCGTTGACAAGACCACTTTGCCAAGCGACATAGCTTCTAGAATTTTAACTCTAATACCACTTCCAGAAAACAAAGGCACTACAATCATATCCATTTCATTGACATAAGCTCTAGCGTTTTCAACTTTTCTATGAATCGTAACACCAGGCGCTTTTAACTTTAAAAATTTGGGTGGCATATTTCTTCCACCAATATGAAATTCTAAATGCGGATTTGTTTTGACAATACTAGGCCATACTTCATTCAAAAACCAGTCTATACCTTCAAGATTAGGCTGCCAATCAAGTGAGCCCAAGAATCCAATCTTACACAGGGTGACAGGTAGATCTCCAGCAATATACTTAGACATATCTATGCCAACGGATACCACCTTGACGCGTGCTTGGTCTCCCCTATCTGCGAAATGACCTGCATCAATCTGGGTTATCGGTAGTAGAAGATCATACTTACTTTGTGAAGTTTTCTCAAATCGAGCTAGCATCCGAGCACAATGACCTAAATACCATCCTTTAAGGCCAGAAGACTCTGAGGATAAGTTCTTCCAGATTTCGCTTTCGACATTATGCGATCTTAATGAAATGATAGCAGAAGAAGACTTTCTAATTGTATCTGCGTAAGGCACCATATACAGTGTCTCTAACTGGATTATGTCGAATTGCTCTTTCTCTAACCTGAGCCTTAACTTGTTATCAAATTCTTGAGATATGAATCGATCAATATTATAGGACTTACCCAGTAGAAGACATACGAGAGCTGGCATTAGCTTAATACGCGTATCGATATTTATTATCTCAATACTTGTAAAATGGCTTAATTCTGTAGGCGTCCTGTCAAAAGCAACAAAATGCTTTTGTGTATTGAGCGCAAGAAGATGCAATTCACACCCTTGGGCGACTAGACCTTTACTGAGGGAGTGTATGGCAATCACCTCACCGTCAGTAAGAGGAAAGGGGACTTTCTTGGTGAGCAATAGAATCTTCACAGTTGCGAAAGTAAGGCAAAAGAGCAAAAAACAGGAACTCTGACAAATTAGACATATTACATATAAATTGTCTAGATTCGACTTGTGTTAAGAGCGAGCAATATATGGAAGTCATATGAAGACTTAGACGTCCTAAGGGGTGTCAATCTAGAGATCGAAGGTCCCAGCATCACGAGTATAGTCGGAAAGTCAGGAGCAGGCAAGAGCACCCTACTCCACATACTAGGTACACTTGATCTAGCAGATCAAGGTGTCGTAGAAATATCTGGTGTTGCCATTAATAAGATGCGTAAAAAAGAAATCGCCGCATTCAGGAATGAAAAAATTGGGTTTGTATTCCAGTTCCATCACCTAATTCCTGAATTTACAGCAATAGAGAATGTATGTATTCCGGGCTTTATCAAGAAACGAGGAAAGAAAGAAGTAGAAAAAGAAGCTGAAAAGCTACTGGAATATCTTGGTATAAGTCCTAGGAAGAACCATAAACCCAGTGAGCTATCAGGAGGAGAGCAACAGCGAGTAGCAGTCGCAAGAGCATTAATCAACAAGCCAGACTTAGTCTTTGCTGATGAGCCTACTGGCAACTTAGACACGCAAACTTCATCAGATTTACACAAGTTATTTGTGACTCTGAAGGAAGAAATTGGACAATCATTTGTCATTGTTACCCACAATATGGAACTCGCGAGCCTTAGCGATAATTTACTAGAAATGTCAGATGGCCTCATCATCAACAATTGAGGTGGAGTCATTTAACTCAAGATACTACCCCGCTTACAAGTCCTTAGTCTCGATGATGGCTTGGTTGCCTATTTTCTTTCTATTCTACAATAAGAGTCTAGGCATAAGAGACATAATCTTGTTAGAGTCGGTATACTACATCGCTGTGGTCGTATTGGAAGTTCCATCAGGATATTTTTCCGATCGTTTGGGAAGAAAAATTACCCTTATTATTTCTTCTATCACATTTAGCGCTGCTTACTTTATTTTTGGATTAGGCACACCAAGTTTTTTGTCCTTTGCAATTGCCCAAGTTTTATTTGCTTGTGGCTACTCTTTTATGTCAGGCACAGATACTTCATTTTACTTTGAATCTCTACAGAGAGATGGCTTAGCTGATGTGTATCCTGAGCGAGAAGCAAAAGTACAGAGTTGGGCAGGTTATGCAGGTGCCATTGCAGCACTCATTGGTGGTTATTTAGGTAGTATAGAACTTTCTTATGGCTACCTCATTTCCTTAGCTTTTATGATTCCTGCCTTACTGATCACCTTAAGATTTGAAGAAACCAAGTCTGACGAAGAGTATCATAACTCTGTAGTACAGCAAGCAAAAACTATATGGAATTATACAAAACTGCCTGAGCTCAAATGGATGTTCTGGTATTCCGTTATTATTTATGTGCTCATTCACATTCCCTACGAATTTTATCAGCCATACATAAGTTTATTAGAAGAGGGGGACTTCTCGCTTCCTTTTGAGGCAGCAATGTATTCTGGAATTTTGTTTGCTGGCACACGTTTTTTTGGTGCTATTGCCTCAGGACAAAGTATAAGACTAACGAAATTGTTAGGTCTCAAAATGCTGTGTTTTATATCAATAACTATGCAGCTGTTGTTAATAGGTATTTTGGGTTACTTCTTCGAGTCTTGGATTATTTTACTCATTTTTCTCAGGAGTATATCTATGTCTCTGACGACCGCACCAATTAATGCAGAAATTGCTCCACGTATCAACAAGAACCAAAGAGCAACTTACTTTTCATTTCAAAGTCTAGTATCCAGGCTCTCATTTTCTGTGGCACTAATACTTCTATCAATACCGATTTCTCACCAAGTAATTAATGATTGGCCTACGCTATCAGCAATATTTAAATATTCATTATACGGGGGTATCTTAATCTCGACTCCACTCGTATTTATGAAGTCTGGAGCTCTCTTTGGCAATAAAGTCAATACCAATTCTTAATCTCTATACAAGGATTGGGATAGAAATTATCGTGTGTATATTCAGATTTGGGCACGGAAAAAGGATTCATCAAAAAGGCCAATGGCGCATCTTTTAGTTCTGGAAGCCAATGGCGCATATAGTTACCCTGTGGATCGTATTTTTTTGCTTGTAGAGGAATATTAAAGTACCTATCCTCTCTCTTATCCGTACCCACACCCGCTATATAATTCCAGTTGCCATAATTGCTGCAAGGATCATAATCTATAAGCAGAGACTCAAAGTATTCTGCACCCCAGACCCAATTAATACGCATATCTTTAACTAGAAATGAAGCTACATTTTGTCTTCCCCTATTAGACATAAATCCTGTAGCATTTAGTTCTCGCATATTGGCATCTATGAACGGCACACCTGTCTTTGCGCTAGTCCATTTTTCAAACAAGGTCTTATTATTATAAAGCGTCATTTCAGACTTTCCCTTTATTCCATCTTGGCAGAAAATCTTGTTCCCATGTTTTTTGCCTATGAATCTAAAGAAGTCTCGCCAAAGCAACTCGAATACCAACCAGTATGTGGATTTATTCGCCTTAACCTCAGACTCATACTTCTTGATTTCACTATATATCAACTTTGGTGATAAGGTTCCTTTAGATAAATGGACCGAAAACTTAGAAGAATAATCTCGCCCCAGCAAACCATTTCTAGTTTCTTTGTAATCTGCTATATGATCGGTCTCCCACAAGTAATAATTCAGCTCTCGCAATGCAGCTGTCTCCCCTCCCCTCAAGTATTCTAGGTTGACTTCAGCACCAGTACTATCGACGTCTGGTATGTCACCTGAATCAATGTCGACTGAGAGTTGTGGCAAGGATACTGGAGTAGGTAAGGGTTTTCTCACCTTTACAAACTTTTCTACCTCCTTCCTAAACAGTGTGAAAGTATCTGGACAATGTGTTACTGGAAATGGAAGATCAGCCGTGTAATAGAGCATTTTCCCTCTGTAATAGCGCATCTCTTGTCCAATAACCCACAAGTTCTTTTCTAGCTCATCTTGAACAAGTACCTCGTCTCTAGTCCGTTCTCTGTTACAATAGACGTAACTGGTCTTTGTTTGTCGCGCTATCTCAGGTATTATAAGCTCAGGCTCCCCTACCCTTACATAGAGCTCGCTCCCTTTGGATCTGAGATTATTCCTCAAGTCCAATAAGCTCTCAAGGATAAACCTTTTCCTATACTTTCCTGTCCTGTCCAGACCGTAGGAAGTCTTACCATCGAAGAGCCGAGGATCTATGACAAATAGGGGTATGACCTCATCATTGTGAGCAAGGGCATCTACTAGTGCTTCATTATCGTGCAGCCTAAGATCGTTTCTAAACCAGACTATTGACCGTTTCATAGAAAGGCAATTTGATTAATTTGTGGTACATAATAAACAAGAAATCCATAGTTAAGTTTTAATGTATAAGTATCACTTAAACTAAGACAATACATAGATAGAGTGTACCTACCAGCAGATGATAACATAACTTCTAAGTTAGGTCATCAAATGTGTATATAACACCACTGTCTTTTATGTAAAAAACCAATATGAAGTTATC
The DNA here is from genome assembly GCA_937929835.1 of uncultured Saprospiraceae bacterium. Taxonomy (GTDB): domain Bacteria; phylum Bacteroidota; class Bacteroidia; order Chitinophagales; family Saprospiraceae; genus RFSX01. The sequence goes on from CALFUU010000026.1 coordinate 15,209, forward strand.
TATTGTCTACTTGACGCTTCTTATACTCACTTATGTCAGCTGTCAATCGGCCCAAACTAAGCACCCTCTCCCAAAGCTAGGCCACACAATCATAGAACAGGGTGATACTATTTATCATACAATAGGCCAGTTTAATCTACTTAGTCAAGATAGTGTACAGATAGGCAACTCAGATCTTTCTGGCTATATCTATGTCAGCGATTTCTTTTTTATGAATTGTCCGACTATATGTCCTATTGTTATGAAGCAAATGCTCAGACTGTATAAGAAATACGAAGCCAATCCTTCAGTAAAATTAGTTAGTCATACACTAGATCCTAAAAGAGATACACCGAGCGCTCTTAAGCAATATGCCAACAATCTAGAAATTGACCACACAAAGTGGCTTTTTCTGACTGGGGACAAGGAGCACATTTATGACATCAAGGACGATTATTTTATAGCTGCTGTCGAAGACTCTGAAGCGCCAGGAGGTATAACCCATTCTGGACAAATCATCTTGGTCGATAAAAAAGGTCACGTGAGGAGCTTTGCTGAAGGTACTGACCCGATGAAGGTGGAGCATTTAATGGAAGATATTGATCAACTACTAAAAGAATATGAAAGCAACTAGATTAAAATTTATATTTCTGGCTTTTGTCGTTTTCTTTTTCTTCTCTTGTAATGAGGCCAAGTATATGCAAGGTAAGCGGACCTATGATATGGTCTGTGCAGATTGCCATATGGAAGATGGTAGTGGTGTTAAGAATCTATATCCAGCACTCAAAACAATAAATACCTCTATAACGACTAGTGAATTAGCTTGCATTATCAGATATGGTATCAATAAAGAATCGAGTCTCATCAAGATGCCGCCTAACCCTGCTCTTAAAAGTGTAGACATTACAAATATTGTCAACTATATACTCGGCGATCTCAATGGATCGAAAGAAGAGTATACGCTCAACGAAATAGAAGTAATGCTAGAGAAATGTAAAGAAGCATCAAAAGAACAATGAGACTTTTTGTAGAATCTCAAATAAGAATAAAGGCAAGCAGTCAGAGAATACTTGCAGCGTTTACCGACATAGAAGACCTTGAGAAATGGTGGGGTGTATACAAAGCTTTTGTACAAAAAAAAGATGGTGGGCTCTATACCTTAACTTGGCTCAGAACTATAGAAGGTATTAAGTTTATAAGTACTGGAAGGATTAGATTTTTCGATAGAAGGTCTCATCTACACCTGGAGGATGTGCTCTACATCAATTATGACAAGCCGATTCTAGGACCATTTACTATCACTTATGATATAGAAGAGCACTCACACTACTCCATACTGAAGGTAAAGCAAGGAGGATTTGAAAAAGGGCCTGATCACGAATGGTACTACAAAGCAGTTACAGAGGGCTGGCCAGAGGCATTGGTAATGCTCAAAACCTACTTAGAAAATCTTTAAGGTTGGAGGTAGTTAAGTAGCAAACCTTTTCTTCCTGATGAAATTATATACAAGTCCAAATAGAACTACCAGCAATATCGGCAGAAGAATATTGATAAGTTGCCACTTGAGATAACTCTGATTGAGTTTCACCTGGTCTAATAGTCTAATTTCAGAAGTCTTAGATCTGGACTCTAGGAGTCCATATTCATCAGTAAGATAATCCAGAGAGTTGACTGCAAACTCGCCATTGCCTTGATACACAAAACCTTCCCACATATTGAATCCCATAGGGGTAATCTTACCTGTACTAGGATTAAAAAGGTTCTTGATAATGTCAACATCAGAAATGAAAATTTGCTTAGTTGGCGCAGACTTTTCTTTGAACTCCGCGTCTATACTTTTCAATCCTTTCTCCATAGACTCAGAAACCCTATTCTTAAAGAAAGATTCAAACTCTCCCTCTACCAATACAGCCACTGGTATATTAGATTTGTTGTAAGCACTAGTTCTTTGCTCGACTCTGACGACATCAAAAGTTAACCGCATAGGGTATACTTGCCTCCTACTATATTCTGAAGTAGTCAGCAGCGGGGTTTGCTTTAAGCTAGGCCTATCTAGGAGAGTAATAGAACTCGGAAATTCAGAGTAACTAGGATCAATCTTGTCGACTATAGGGTTATTAGAGCCAGGCCTCAATATAGGATAGTACACCCAATCAAATAACTGCTGTTGCGCTTGTCCACCAGCCTGACCGACCACTTGAGGTATCTTAGAATTTTCAAGATCTAGCACTAGATCTTGGTTGATTCTCACACCGTACTTAAAGAACATATCATCTAACCCATGCTCATTGGGCTTAGGAACATACAAGCCATTTCTATTAATACTATCTAAGTTAACTATCAACGACTCCACCAGCCAAATTACCTGACCACCATTCATAAGATATTGGTCTATAATGAATTGATTTCTCTCAGAAACTGTCTTTGTCGGTCCTGCTACCACAAGCACATCTACTTTAGAGTCTATCTGTACAACACTGTCCAAATTGATTCTACCAGTCCTTACTGTTGTAGACACTTCTTGCTCAATTGTAGCTGTCTGCGTATGATCTAGCTCTCCATTTCCAGTTGTAAAAAGCACATAAGGATTAGAAGTTCTAAATAGATTCTCTATAGCATTGGCAAACTTATATTCTAAGAGGTTAGCAGATTTATTAATCATCATCTCTTGAGAATCTGTCTGTTCGCGGGAGGCCAGAAGATTAATTGTTATCTGCCTAGATCCTCTCCTTATGATGGCGTAGGGGTAGATCAACTTTTCTACTTTCTGATCCTCTTCCATCACGAATAGAGTCATAGGTAGAATGCCATCTTTAGATAGATTTTCTCTTATTCGATTTATCTCCTCTACCGTCCCAGCACCTACATCTCTAAATCTATACTCAAGCTGAGGATTAGCATTACGAAGTTGTCTAATTACCTCTTGAGTTCTCGACTCCAACTGCTTAAATCCAGAAGGTAAGTCACCACCAAGAAGAACATCTATATAGATTACTTCATCTATGCTGCCAAGCAACTTCTCAGTAGAAGGCGTCAGACTAAATAACTTATCCTCTGTCAGATCGAGATAGGAATACAAATTTCTTCCTATCAGGTTCACGACAATCACTATTGCTATGACAATGAGTGTCTGTATAAATGCTGTTCTTTTTAGCCCACTCTTCCTTACCATCCTCTTCTACTTAGTGATACCATCGTCAACCAAATAAACATAGATGCCAATGAGACGAAATAAATAACATCACGTGTATCTATCCTCCCCTTGCTTATGTTATCGTAGTGATACTCTATCCCAAAATACTTCACCAGATCATCCCACTTCCCAAATAGGCTAGGTAAATCCCCAATAAAGCTAAATGCAAAATACACTAGAAAACAACTAAAAGCCGTCAATATAAATGCCACGATCTGATTATCCGTCAAGCTCGACATAAACAATCCTATCGATACAAATACAGAAGCCAAAAGGAACAATCCTGTATAGGACCCAATAGTCGCACCGCTATCTATATTACCCTTAGGGCTACCAAGTTGATACACACTATAATAATAGATAAGTGTAGGCAAGATCGCTAAGGCAACCAAGGTCATACAAGCAAAATATTTGCCTAACACTATTTGCGTATCTGTGAGTGGCTTGGTATTAAGAAACTCCATTGTCCGTTGTTGTTTTTCTTGTGCAAAGGTTTGCATCGTCAACGCAGGAATCAAGAATAATAACACCATCGGTGCTATTACAAAAAGCTGACCAATGGAAGCATAATTGTATGATGGAATACTTGTATTGGAAAATACCCACGCAAATAAACCAGTAATGAGGAGGAATATGACCAAGACCATATAGCCCGTCAATGAACTAAAAAAACTACTCAACTCTTTTAAGTAAATACTTCTCACTTTCTTCCTTGAGTTACATTTTTAAATACGGCTTCGAGAGATTTTTTCTCTTTTGTCATCCCGACCAACTTATTACCTGAGCCCACGATCTGATCAAAAATCTGTGCACGATTATCGTACTTAGAACTGATCAAATATTCCTTATCTGATATAGGCTCTACTCTCTCTACTCCGTCTACTTTAGTTAAGATATCTGCACTGATCCCGTTAAGAAGTTCTATTGTAATTGTAAGTGTCTTATCAGATGTGCTGTTCAGCGTAGTGAGACTGTCTGAAGCAACAATTTTGCCTTTGTCTAGAATAACAATTTTGTCACAAATCGATTCTACCTCTTGTAGTATATGGGAAGAAAATATAACGGTCTTATCTTTTTTAAGATTGGATATCAGACTTCTTATTTCTACTAATTGATTGGGATCGAGACCAGAAATAGGTTCGTCCAAAATAAGTACTTCTGGATCGTGTATCATCGCTTGCGCTAGACCTACACGTTGTTTATATCCTTTGGATAATTGAGATATCTTTTTGTTTTGCTCTCTCCCTAATCCTACTAATTCAATCAGTCGAGGTATCCGTCCTATATCTTTGCTTAATTGATGTATCCGCTCCACAAACCGTAAATACTCTTTGACATACATAGTGCCATACAAAGGGTTATGCTCTGGGAGGTAACCAATTTTCTTCTTTATTGCTATATCGTCCTTTCCGACTGTCAGTCCACAGACTTGCGCTGTTCCAGACGTAGGTGGCATAAAGCAAGTCAAGATTTTCATAGTCGTTGTCTTCCCGGCACCATTGGGACCAAGGAGACCTACTATCTCGCCTTTAGCCGCTGAGAAGCTAATGGTATCTATAGCATTCTGCTGGCCATAAGACTTTGTTAATGCATCGACAACTATGCTCAAGATTCTGGATTTATTGCTTGACAAATCTCGTCCACTTCTAGGGCTTCATTGACATCATAGGATGCTATGCCTGTGCGACGTAGGGCATAAAGATACGCAGGTGTTGACAAAACTGCCCCTAAGTCTCTTGCAAATGCTCTGATATAGGTTCCTTTTCCGCATAAGATGTCGAAGTTGACATATGGGAGATCGCAATCCGTCATAGTCACCTCATGAAAGAAGACTTGCTTGGACTTGGGTTTGAATTTCTTATCCTTACGGGCGAGCTTATACATAGCTGTACCATTTATCTTAGCAGCAGAATAAATGGGTATCTCTTGAGTCATCTCTCCGTGAAATGTAGACATCCCATGAAGGACTTGCTCCTTGGTAACAGTCAAGCTATCGACAACATCAACCTCTTCCATTTCTCGGTCCAGACTAGCCGTAGTAGCACCCAACTTGACCGTGCCAGTATAGCGCTTATCGTGATTTTCTTCTAGTGGGATACGCTTGGTGTACTTACCTGTAAATATCATCAGGAGACCCGTAGCCAATGGATCTAAGGTACCGTTGTGCCCGACTTTAAACTTCTTTCTCTCGTACTTGTGTCTGAGTCTATGTCTGATCTTGTTCACCACATCAAAAGAGGTCCACCCTAATGGCTTATTGACTAAGATAGCAACCCCTGCCTCATAATCTACCTCACTAAAGTCACTACCTTTCTTCAATATGTGCATCATCCGATTGTAAGCTTGTAGATAATCATTCCCGCTCCTACGATAAAGCAATAGTAAGCAAACCAAGAAAGTTTCGAGGCTTTGACTAGATTAATCATCGCGGTGCAGGCTACAATTCCTGTAATGAAAGCAGCTATGAAACCGATGATTAAATATGTCATCGAGGGCGCATTGGACATTAGATCCCCAGAAAGAAGATCCTTAGACATTTTACCGAGTATGAGAGGAATAACCATCAAAAATGAAAATCGAGCTGCTTGAGATCGATCCACTCCTAGAAGTAGAGCAGTAGCAATAGTGGAACCTGACCGTGATAAACCCGGCAGTATAGCAAAAGCCTGACTCAGACCTATTATAAAGGATGATGACAGATTAAGGTCATTCTGCTTTACCTTGATCCGTTCTGAGACAAGCAATAAAATCCCAGTTACAATGAGAAGTGCACTTACAAGTACTATCTTTCTGTGAAATAACGTCTCTAAAAGTTCATCGAAAAAGAGACCCACTATAACTGCAGGTATCATACTGATGATGATATACAGAGCAAACCTTCTAGCTTCCCCACCCCTAGGCTTTTGTGTACTGAAAATATTGGCAAGGAGCTGAAAAATATCTTTTCTGAAAACCACTACAGTAGACAGAGCAGTAGCAAAGTGAAGAAAGACAGTTGTCATCATACTCTGCTCGGCGAGACTGTCATCATTAAGTAGATATTTCATCAATTCTAGATGACCACTACTACTCACTGGGAGGAATTCTGTGAGTCCCTGTACGACACCAAGTATAAAGGCCTCAATCCACTCACCCATCAATTAATAATTAAAACTGTGGTTATTTGAAGATGGCGTATATCTCTACACCAAGGCCTGCCAAGATGACTATAGGTGCTAATAGCGTTCTTCTAAAACTATAAATCTCACCTTCATCCCAAGTTGTTGGGTTCTCATTGAATCCACCCATCATCAGTAGCATTCCTAACGTAATGAGAGCGATACCTATAGCCACCCACTTGTAATTCTCTTTATTAAATACTAGCGTCTCGCTGGTTGCTGTGACCGCTTCCTTAGAGGTCCCTCGCTTTGACTGAGTAGCCACAACTTTTTTGATGCTTGATCTATCACTCTGAGAGTCTTTAGCTTTGGATGGGACAATCTTTTTCTTTTTAGCCATATCAGTAGTATCTAGTATTTAATGTTAGATGCAGACCGAGCCATAAATGAGGCTACAATCCAAGTTATTAGCAATGGTGCCAAAATCGTAATTACGAACTCTATCGTACTAATGTCTCCATTATTTACACCAAAGCTCCCATAGATTAGATAAACAACTACCAAAAATAGAAATATACCCAATAACCACCCTTTAAAAGAGGTACTTAGCACAGACTTTTTGATACGATCATATACTTCAGAAGTGTCCGAACCGTACAATTGCATTGATTTGATCAACGGTCCATTGTTACGATTGATGACCCTAAATAGATATTTGAAATATAAAATGGTCGCCAGAATAAGTATTAAAAGACTCGGAACCAATTTAAGCGATTGTGGCAAATGCGGCCTACTACAGTTAGCTGGTGACACCTCAGCACCAAAGATCCCATCTACATAACCTAAATCACTAACCGAAGATTCTAACTCTGTAATAAAATCAGGATGGCTGCTGACCTCAACCGACAATAAGTCCTTAAGCGGATTTTCTTCAGATAGATCGGATTTCATAGTGGAAGTCAGCGCCTTCCAAGCCTGTTCTTTGGAGATAAAGTCTATATGCTTGATAGAAAGGTCCTCAAGTCTATCTTTTACTATCTCTATCTCAGTATTTGTGACGGTCTGGCTTAGTTCAATAAGCACTACTTGGCTACCTTCGTGGGTTGTTACCTCAGGCGTATAGAAGTAATTGAATATGATGAGCATTAACAATAACTGAAGTAAGCTCGTCGAAATTACGTTTAAAAGTATGGAGGGCTTATTTTGTAGCAAATCTGCCATTCGACAAACATATGAACAATTATAATATTAAAGTTTTTTCAATATCTCTTTTATTAACACTTTCTCAAGTTATTCTATCACAGGCTCTGATTACCAACCCTTCTATGGAAGATCAGCCAGCAGATGCGACTATGCCATCGGGCTGGTTCTCAGCAAGCAAGAGCACGACACCTGACATTCTACCAGGATTCTGGGGAGTATATGCCGAGCCAGAAGACGGAAACAGTTATGTCGGCTTGATAACTCGACCTGATGGATCATTTGAAAGTATAGCCCAGCGCCTTGGAGCACCTCTCAGTAAAGAAACCTGTTATACCTTAGGTCTGTATTTGGCGCATTCGGATAATTATACTGGCTATAATCAACCTCTCAAGCTGAGAGTCTACATATCTAACAAGAAAAACAAGAGAGAACAGCTAGTATATGAGTCCCCAATAATCGAAGATGAAGACTGGGCCTTCTACCAATTTGAATTTATACCCCTAAAAGCGGCACGATATCTCATTCTGGAGGCTTATAACGATAGTGGGCAAAGGGCTTGGAAAGGCAACATTCTTATAGATGGGTTGTCCCAATTAACAATATGTAATCGCGTATAAATGAACATAGTTGTACTCTCAGGAGCTGGAATAAGCGCAGAAAGTGGTATCAAAACCTTCCGTGACGCAGACGGATTATGGGAAGGCCATGATGTTATGGAAGTAGCCTCACCCGAAGGCTGGGCCGCTAACCAAGCACTAGTTTTAGATTTCTATAATCAGCGTAGACGGCAATTAACTGAAGTCGAGCCCAATGCGGCACACTTTGCTCTTGCCGAACTAGAGCAACATCATAACGTGAAGATAGTCACCCAAAATGTAGATGACCTGCATGAAAGAGCTGGCTCTAAGCACGTTTTACATCTCCACGGAGAGTTGCTAAAAGTTAGATCTACAGTCAATCCTGAAGACATAGAAGTGTGGCCCGGTGATCTTAACGAAGGAGATCTGTGTGCAGGAGGTCATCAACTAAGACCGCATATCGTATGGTTTGGAGAGGCCGTGCCAATGCTCAATGAAGCAGCGCAGTTGGTTTCTGAGGCTGAAATCCTGATAATAGTGGGTACTTCTTTACAAGTCTATCCCGCAGCTGGGCTAATTTCAGCTGCACCTCCATCTGCAAAGGTCTATTATATTGATCCTAAACCCTTTATATCAAGGGAACTGAGCATTAGAGAACATCAGATTATAACTCAACCTGCCACTACAGGAATGCAGGAGCTGATTGGAATACTAACCTAATAATCAGACATTTAGGACAAAAAAGAGAAGCCATATGAAGTAAAATCTTAACTTTGAATCTGGCTCGAAAATCACAGATAGAAACAAACGCTTTGTACCTAAAATTCCAAATAGAAATATATCAATGGCTAGGGCCTATTATCGCCCTGTTCTTTATCTATAGGATTATCTCACAATTTAGAGCCAATAGGAGATTACTTCTAGGCACCATTATATGGGTATCCTTTTGGATGGTAATAATTCTACTTTCGGTTATACCAGGTCAATTTTCAATATCACTAGCGCAGTCTCTAGGATTCAAGAATAATATCAATGCCGTTATATTTGTCGCCTTGGGATTTCTATTCATTATGACTTATAATCAGTCAGCAACAATCGAACGTCTAGAAAAACAAATAACAACTTTGGTAAGGAAAGTCGCCTTGGAAAAACAAGAAAATCTTAATCTCCAAAAGAAACTTAACACACAAGGTATGTCCAACCGATCAAAGAAGAAAAAGGCTAAGTCCATCACTAGTGAATGAAAATTCTTTTTGTTCTTGAAAACCATTATCCTAACATAGGTGGTGTAGAGACTTTATTCAAAAGTCTAACAGAATCTTTAGTCAATGAGGGCTATGAGGTAACTATACTTACCAATCAATACGACAAAATTCTTCTTAGGAATGAGACACTTAACGGCGTCAAGATAATTCGAGTTCCCTTCTACAATCGGTACCTATTCACGATACTCGCGTTCTTCCCAGCATTTCGTCTAGCCTTGAGGCACGATCTTATACATACGACATCTTATAATGCGGGTTTGCCAGCATTTTTCGCAGGATTACTAAGTGGCACAAAAGTTATTATCACATTTCATGAAGTCTGGGGGAAGCTTTGGTTTAGACTTCCGTATATAGGCAAGATCTCTTCACGACTACATTTTCTATTCGAACAATTTCTTGTCAAGCTGCCTTTTACACACTTTGTTGCAGTATCAGACGCTACCAAAAAGAGGCTTTTAGAAAGTGGTGTCAATAAGCAAAAAGTCACTAGAATATATAACGGTATCGATTATAGTAAGATGCCGCAAGTAAGCTATAGCGGCAATAAAAACAAAGACTTTACCTTTATATACTTTGGGCGATTAGGCATTTCAAAAGGATTAGATCTACTGCTTAAGGCATCCAAAGTTATCAGAGAAAAAGGTAAGGCCTTCAAATTGCAACTAGTCATTCCACTAGAACCGAATAAATTTCATAATGAAATAATATCAACCATAAACAAATACGAACTCAGCCAGCATATAGATATCAAGAGTGAGTTACCTTATGCCGTTCTTAGTCAATTGGTAGTGGATTCAGATGCCGTTGTAATTCCCTCTTATAGTGAAGGGTTTGGATTTACAGCTGTCGAGAGTATGGCCTTAGAGCGGCCGATCTTGTCTTCTGGTAAGGGTTCATTACAAGAAATAGTAACGGGCAGACACTTAACAATGTCAACACATACGCCACTGGGTCTATCAGAGATTATGGAAAAAGCAATGCGCAATGACTGGGATGAAACTTTATCAAAAAAGTTTCATCTCAAAGATTCTATAATTGCTTACTCCCAACTCTACAATACCTTAATAGGATGACAACAGATAATCTGTCCACGATTATTAGCCTTAAGTCTATGAAACACTCATCAGCTTAATAGAAATCTTATCTTTAGAAAAACAAAGCAATGGAAGTACTGCGTGTAGAAAGTCTATCGAAGCACTATGGCCCAATCAAGGCCCTTGATGGACTCAGTTTCACCGTGCAACAAGGACAGATAATGGGACTTCTGGGGCCAAACGGGAGTGGAAAGACAACAACACTAGGGATTATCTTAGGCATACTGAATCAAACTTCTGGAAGCTACACGTGGTTCGAAAACAAGTACAATGATAACCATCGACTGCATATAGGCTCTATACTAGAAACCCCTAACTTCTATCCTTATCTTAATGCAGATGACAACCTTAATATCATACGTCAGATAAAAGGAGTAGATAACAAGAACTTTGACGAATTGCTAGAACTTGTTAAGCTTGCAGGCCGAAGAAAGTCAACGTTTAGCTCCTATTCTCTTGGGATGAAGCAAAGACTGGCTATAGCTGCGACCTTGATAGGAAATCCACAGATCGTCATATTCGATGAGCCTACAAACGGCCTAGATCCTGAAGGAATCGCAGAAGTCAGGTCTATACTTAAAGAGATAGCCTCGAGAGGAAGGACTGTAATAATGGCTAGTCATATCCTAGATGAGGTAGAAAAAATCTGCTCTCATGTGACAATTATCAAAAAAGGCAAGCTCTTGTCATCAGGTCCTGTCGGGGCCATAATTAACGATAACATCACCATAGAAATAGGTTCTGAAAACAATGCAGCCTTAATGGAATTTCTAAATGCCTACCCTGGCATAAATTCTATTAATAGAACAGACAACAACCATCTAGAATGTACAGCCGATCATGAAATAATTATCGCCGAGATCAACAGTGCAGCAATCAAATCTGGAATAAGAATCAACCATCTAGTATCTAGAAAGAGAAGACTCGAAGAGGAGTTTCTTGAAATTGTCAATCAACAAAACAACTAAAAGGGAAACAATGATCAAGAAATTATTTTTATTAGAATGGTCCAAATTCTCCAAGAATACGGTTATCAATTTGCTGACTACTTTTTTCTTTATATTTCTACCGACTTCACTGTATTTCGGGAAATATCTTAAAGACGTATCAGGCAAGCTAAATCTCAATGTCAATATATTAGAGGCACCGCTGATCTGGGACTACTTAGGATATGCTGGCAACTGGATCGTTTTCTTTTTTCTAGGTGTACTTGTCATCTATACTATAACTATTGATGTAGTCAACAAAACGATGCGCCAGAATATCATTACTGGATTATCAAGAAAAGAATACTTTATCAGTAAATTTTTGATCGTACTATTTTACTCTTTCCTTGCAACTATTTACTACTCACTTCTTTCAGTTTCGGTAGCTTGGTTTAATACAGAAGACTTTAATCTTTCAGCATTACTTGACAATGAAACAGCAATACCTAGGTTTTGGTTAATGTCATTTGCCTATCTCAATTTTGCTATGTTTCTGGCTTTCTTGTTCAGAAAATCAGGCATAGCAGTTTTTGTATATCTGACTTATATGATAATAGCCGAGCCACTCCTCAAGCTGCTTATTCAAAAATATGTGATAGATAACAAGTACATCAATTATCTTCCTATGAACACTGCAGAAGATCTGATGCCTGCCCCTATCGCCAAAATGGCGGCCAACCTAACTGGCTCGACAGGATCAGATGTATTTTTAGAATATGGAGAAGCCTCTATACTGACCGTTATATATGCAGCCCTTTTTCTAGCCTTAACCTATTTTAGTTTCTTAAAAAGAGACCTCTAGCAGTTGTTTCGTTCTATTATATTTATCTTCTATGAGTAAAAATAAATTACGCATTTTAGTTTCAGGAAGCACTGGTCAGTTGGGCCAAGAACTGAATCACATTGCCACACAATACCCGTCATTCACCTTCGATCTTAAAAACCGAAAAGCACTAGATCTCAGTTCTGAAAAAAGCATCAAGAAAGCACTATCAGCTCCATATGATTACTTCATAAACGCTGGTGCTTACACAGCTGTAGATAAGGCTGAAAATGATAAAGAAGCTGCCTTCCAAATAAACGCAAAAGCCTTAGATCAAATTGGAAAATATGCACAGCCTTCAACAAGAATAATCCATATTTCTACAGACTATGTCTATAATAGTGATCCGAGAAGACCGTTATTAGAATCTGACCAAACAAAAGCTAGAGGCGTCTATGCTCAGAGCAAACTTGAAGGGGAAAACTATCTGCTAAAAAGGAGACCAGATGCAATTGTCCTCAGAACCTCCTGGGTCTACTCTAGCTTCGGCAATAACTTTGTAAAAACGATGCTGAGGCTCGGTCAAGAAAGAGACGAACTAAGTATAGTTGCTGATCAATATGGCACACCCACCTATGCAAGAGATATTGCGACAACTATTATGCAGATGATACGCAACTTAGATACTGACACTTACACCCAATCGCCTAAGTCTGGATTATACAACTACGCCAATATTGGCCTGACCAATTGGGCTGATTTTGCGAAGGCAATATTCAAAATGAAAGGCATATCCTGTCACATTAAGGAAACCACGACCAAAGCATACAATGCCCCAGCACCCCGGCCTTTATGGAGTATGATGTCCAAAGAGAAAATACAGAGAGATTTCCACATAAAAATCCCATACTGGCAAAAAAGTCTCCAGAGCTGTCTTCTTGAACTCGACAAGTGATAACATAAGTCGACTAAAGTCACTAAATTGAGATAAATGTCTAAGTCTAGCCTATGATATTAAGAAACCTCTTATTAATACTGACTTTCATCTCTTTTTCTTTGTCCTGCTATGGTACGCATAACAGGGCTGGCGAGGTGACCTATCGACAGATAGGCCCCTTAACCATCGAGGCTACTGTGACTACTTATACGAAAGCTAGTTCTACAGGTGCTGATAGAGATACAATTTTCGTAGAATGGGGAGATGGGCTTTCAGAATTTATATTCCGTTCTAATGGGAATGGTGTAGAAATTCCAGGTGAAGACATAAAAGTCAATACGTATATACAACAACATACCTATCCCGCTAACGGTCGCTATACCATTGCTTTTCAAGATCCTAATAGAGTTAACAATATAGAGAATGTCAATTTCCCAAATTCAGTTGATGTACCATTCTACGTGCAAACTAGCTTGACACTAATCGAATCACAATTTCAAGGACCTAATAATTCCGTGATATTACTGCAGCCACCAATAGATTTCGCTTGTGCTGGCCAACCCTTTTTGCACAACCCTAATGCCTTCGATCCTGATGGTGACAGTCTCTCTTATGCACTCGTAACTCCATTGCAATCGCAAGGTACTCCTGTCCCGAGGTATGTGAGACCAGATCTTGTATTTCCAGGACCTGGAAATATTTTGACCATTGATGAGCAGACTGGAGATGTTCTTTGGGCCAGTCCACCAAACTTGGGTGAATACAATATTGCAATAAGAATAAATGAATACCGAGAAGGTATATTGCTTAACTCGGTAATACGGGATATGCAGATATTGGTCTTAGGATGTGATGATAATCCCCCGATTATCGAGGTTGCAGAGGAGCTATGTGTTGTAGCTGGTGAGGTAATAAATATACCAGTCACTGCCATTGATATAGATGATGGACAGCAAGTAAGATTATCCGCAACTGGCGGGCCTTTTCTTCAAGATTTTTCACCTGCTATTCTAGAAGGTGACTTTGAATTTAGAGATTCACCTCTGACCAGAAACTTTATCTGGGAAACAAAATGTGAGCACATCGCAGATCAATTTTATACTGTCATATTTAGAGCACAGGACGATAGTAGAGGGGGGACTGGAAATGCAGTATTGAAAACCTTAAGGATTAAAATCTTAGGTCCACCACCAGAAGACTTACAATCGACACTTAATCCAAACTCGGAATCAATAGGAATCAATTGGCAGAGTCCATACACTTGTGAGGATGCCTTGAATAACTTTTTTCTGGGGTTTAGAGTCTATCGCAGAATTGGCTCCAACAATTTTGAGAGAGATAGCTGTGAAAATGGCTTGGAAGTCAGAGGTTATGAAGTAATAGCAACTCGTACAACTCAGCTAACCAATGGTCGCTATACTTATAATGATACGGAGGTAGCAGAAGGGGCGATATATTGCTATAGGGTTACGGCAACATTTGCTGATCAGACCAGTACCAATCAACCATTTAACGTAGTGGAAAGCATCAGCTCAGATGAAATATGCATGCAGTTAAGGCAAGATGTTCCTTTACTTACTAAAGTATCTGTAGATATAACTGACGAAACTAATGGTGAAATTGAAGTAAGATGGGTGAAGCCCAAGATATCAGATTTTGACACGAGCGAATTTCCAGGACCTTATCGTTACAGATTACTGAGGTCACTAGATGGCATAAACTATAATGAAATCAATCAAATCAGTACAAGCACATTAGGACCAGATATAGAACTGAGCTACCTCGACCAAGGCCTAGACACCGAGAACAATCAGTATGTCTACGATGTAGAATTTGAAGTTCAGAACCTACCCTACTCTTCTGCTATACCAGCGAGCAGTATGAGGGCAACTTTGATTTCTTCTGATAGAACGCAAACCATCACTACAGACTTTGAGGTACCTTGGAGTAACTACAATTATACATTAGAAAGACGAGAAGGAAATAACTTCCAAGCCATAGAGCAAGGAACTGAACCTAGCTTTACGCTAACCGACTTAGAGAATGATATAGAAAATTGTTACAGAGTACTCGCGTTAGGTTCCTATCAGTTGGAGCATACACCAGATACTTTATTCAACTATTCGCAAGAAGTATGCGGAGTTCCTCTAGATACAATAGGACCTTGCCCTCCAATAGTATCAGTAGCCAACCCTTGTGATGATAATGAGCAAGGTGAAGTCATCGATTTTGTAAATATTATTACTTGGGTAGATGACCTTACTTGTCTTGTCGCTGATCTAGCATCCTATAATGTATATTATTCTTTAGATAGCCTCTCAGAGCTTATACTTATAGCTGAGACCGATAACAAAGAAATAAGACACTTACCGGATTTTGGTATAAATGGATGCTATTATGTATCCTCCATAGATAGTCTAGGAAATGAAGGACCGCTGAGTGAACCAATATGCGTCCCCAACTGTCCTATATATGTCTTACCGAATACCTTCACACCAAATGGTGATGGAGATAATGACACATACATTCCTCGTGAAAATAAGTTTGTAGCGAGTGTAGATTTTGTGGTGTATAACAGGTGGGGAAATGAGTTATATCAAACTTCAGATCCACAGTTGAACTGGGATGGCAAAGACAAAAAGGGAAATGATTTAGACCCGGGGACGTTTTATTATGTGTGTCGGGTATTTGAAAATGAAGGCTCTGGGGTTGCAGAATATGCTATCCTCGAGGGCTATGTACAAATATTTAGATAATGTTTTCAGGAATTGTAGAGGGTACAACGCGTGTTGTGGATATCGAAGAAAAAGGAACCAACTTGATCTTCACTTTCGAGAATAAATTTGATGAGAAACTTTATATCGACCAGAGCATAGCGCATAACGGCGTCTGTCTTACTGTGATTGATTTCGATGATAAGATCTACAGAGTTGAAGCCATTAAAGAGTCACTGGACAGGTCTAATCTTGGTCAGCTTGAAAAGCAATCTGTAGTGAATCTAGAGAGATGTATCCAGATGCACACCAGGCTCGATGGACATATGGTACAAGGTCATGTTGACTGTGCAGCCCATATGGTAGGTGAGGCCAAGGATGAGGAAGGCAGTTGGGTTTTTACATTTAAGTACCCAGAGGATTATTCCAACCTAATTATAGAGAAAGGCTCCATAACAATTAATGGCATCAGCCTGACCGTAGTAGAAGTTACAGAGGATACAGTTAGTGTAGCCATTATACCCTACACTTATGAACACACTAATTTGAAACATCTTAAGGACAAGGATATGGTCAATTTGGAGTTCGACATTATCGGCAAGTATGTTGTCAAGTATCTTGAACGAACTAAAAGATAATTTATCCAGTCTGTTATCTTTTTTCAAAAATTTAAGCCAAAAAAAACCTGATTAGCAAAATTGCTAATCAGGTTTTTTTTATTCTATACAAGAGAAATTTTATTCTCCTGGTTCTAACTCTGCTTCTTCAGAATCTGACATTACCATATCTGGATGAGAAGTGATCTCAACAGGTTTTACAAGTAGATTTCTGAACTCTCTTAGACCCGTACCTGCTGGAATTCTCTTTCCTGCAATTACATTCTCTTTCAAGCCCATTAGCGTATCTACTTTAGCTCCTATTGCAGCCGTACTAAGCACCTTAGTTGTTTCCTGGAACGATGCCGCAGATATCCAACTCTCAACACCTAGTGAAGATTTGGTAATACCCTGTAAGAGTGGCTTAGAAGTTGCAGAAACTGCATCTCTAAATTCTACCAATTTCTTATCATTTCTCTTCAAGAATGAATTCTCTTCACGCAACTGTCTTAGCGTTACAAGCATACCTTGCTTCAACTTTACTGACTCGCCTGCTTCTTCCACGATCTTCTTATCGAAGATCCAATCATTCATAGCGAGGAACTTAAATCTGTCAACAGCCTCTCCTTCTAAGAAGGTAGTATCTCCCGGATCTTCTATTTCAACCCTTCTCATCATCTGGCGAGCAATCACCTCAATGTGCTTATCATTTATGCCAATACCTTGAGATCTATAAACTTCTTGGATACCATTTACGAGATATTGCTGTACAGCAAATGGTCCCATAATATTCAAGATATCAAATGGTGAAGTAGCTCCTTCAGATAGTTTAGTACCCGCTCTTACGAAGTCACCATCTTGTACGAGCATCAACTTACCTTTCTTGATAAGATACTTTCGCTTCTGATTTGTCTTTTCATCGAAGACAAAGACTTCTTGATTTCCTCTCTTTACTTTACCAAAAGATACGATACCGTCAATCTCAGAGACTACAGCTGGATTCGTAGGATTACGAGCCTCGAAAAGCTCTGTCACTCTCGGAAGACCACCGGTGATATCCTGAATCTGCCCACCCGCTCTTGGTATCTTAGCAAGCTTGTCGCCTGGCACTACTTCTTGTCCATCTTGAACTGAAAGATAAGCACCTACTGGCATTGTATAAGATTTCAATTCTTCACCAGAAGGAGAAATAACCTTTATCTGAGGGATAAGTTTCTTGTTTTTAGACTCTACAATTACCAAATCCTCATTACCTGTCTGGTCGTCTCTTTCTCTTCTGAAAGTAACTAACTCCTCTAGACCTTCAAACTTCACAAGACCACCGACCTCAGAAAGAATTACCGCGTTAAATGGATCCCATTGGCTAATCAAGTCTCCTTTCTTAATCTTTTGCTTATCCTTTATGTGTAGCGTAGATCCATACTGGATAAAGAACGTTGTGAGCAGTTTATTAGATTCTGGATCATAAAGTCTTACCTCTCCTGATCTAGACAAAACTACTTTATTCTTAGTACCATTTTCTGTAAAATCTACTGTCTCTATGTTATCAAACTCTGCTACACCATCGTGCTTAGAAATAGTTTCTGATTCTGCCTTCGATACAGATGCGATACCACCCACGTGGAAGGTTCTTAGTGTCAATTGTGTACCTGGCTCACCAATACTTTGTGCGGCTATAATTCCTACAGCATCACCCTTTTCAGCAATTCTGTTGGTGGCTAAGTTCTTACCATAACACTTGCCACATACACCAGAAGTTGTTTCACAAGTCAATACTGATCTTATTTTTAACTTCTCGATTCCAGCTTCCTCTATCATCTTAGATGTCGGAATATCTATGTATGATCCAGCTTCAAGAATCACTTCTTCCGTCTCTGGATGGAATACATCATTCAATACAAATCTACCTTCGATTCTCGCTGATAGGGTTTCGACAACTTTATCATTTTCAATAAAGGCAGTTATCGCAATACCTCTTAAAGTATCACAGTCTTCATCCGTGATAATAACATCCTGAGATACATCTACTAATCTCCTCGTCAAGTAACCCGCATCGGCCGTTTTTAAGGCGGTATCGGCAAGACCTTTTCTCGCACCGTGAGTAGAGATAAAGTAATCTTGAACTGATAATCCTTCCAAGAAATTAGAAAGAATTGGGTTCTCAATTATCGAAGCCCCAGCATCTCCTGACTTCTTAGGCTTAGCCATCAGTCCTCTCAATCCACACAACTGCTTGATCTGCGCTCTAGATCCCCTGGCTCCAGAATCAAGCATCATATACACTGAATTGAACCCTTGCTTGTGTTCCTTCAGCTCAGTCATAAGATTTTCTGTAATCTTATTATCGGCAAATGTCCACTTATCGATGACTTGGTTATATCGTTCATTAGGCGTAATGAGACCCATATTGTAGTTGTCCCATACCTCATCGACCTCCGTCTGTGCATCCAATAGTGTTTGCTCTCTCTGCGTAGGATTGATAAGATCTCCTAAGTTGAAAGACAATCCACCTTTGAATGACCAGTAGAAACCAAGTGTCTTGATTTTATCTAAGAACTCAGCAGTCGTTGGAAAATCTGTTCTCTTAATGATATCAGATATAACCAACTTCAGGTTCTTCTTCGTCAATAGTGTATTAATGAAAGGTGTCCCTTCCGGTCTCATCTCATTGAATAGAACCCTACCCACAGTAGTTTCTACAAGATCTCTCTTCAGTTCACCATCTTCTCCATCAACGAGTACTCTTACTTTGATACCGTTGTGCAGTTTGTATCTACCTTCGTTATAAGCAATAACTACTTCCTCTGGAGAATAGAATAATCTCTGCTTTCCATCCACACCGTGCTTTTGTGCTGGGTGCTCTTTTGTCAAGTAGTATAGGCCTAATACCATATCCTGAGATGGTAGCGTTATCGGCGTACCATTCTGTGGATTCAACATATTGTGTGCTGATAGCATCAACACTTGAGCTTCTAAGATTGCTGCATGGCTCAATGGAACGTGTACGGCCATCTGATCCCCGTCAAAATCGGCGTTGAATGCACCTGTTACTAGCGGGTGGAGTTGGATAGCTTTTCCTTCTACCAACTTTGGTTGGAAAGCTTGAATAGAAAGTCTGTGCAGCGTCGGGGCTCTATTGAGTAAGATCGGGTGACCTTTCAAAAGGTTCTCCAGTATCTCCCAGATAACAGGGTCTTTTCTATCGACTAGCTTTTTCGCCGACTTTACCGTCTTGACGATTCCTCTTTCAATAAGCTTTCTAATAACGAAAGGCTTAAAGAGTTCTGCGGCCATTCCTTTCGGCAATCCACATTCGTGCAACATCAAGTCTGGCCCTACAACAATTACAGATCTTCCAGAGTAATCTACCCTTTTTCCGAGCAGATTTTGTCTAAATCGACCTTGCTTTCCTTTTAGGATATCACTTAATGACTTTAGTGAACGACCACCTTCTGCTTTTACTGCATTCGATTTTCTTGAGTTGTCAAAAAGAGAATCAACTGCTTCTTGAAGCATTCTCTTTTCATTTCTCAAGATGACTTCTGGTGCTTTTATTTCCAAAAGTCTCTTTAGTCTGTTATTTCTGATAATTACCCTTCTATAAAGGTCATTCAAATCAGAACTCGCAAATCTACCCCCATCCAAAGGAACCAATGGTCTTAACTCTGGTGGTATAATCGGTAGATATTCGATGATAGCCCACTCTGGTCTATTATCTATTCTTGATTGTCCATCTCTAAACAATTCTACAACTCTTAACCTCTTAAGTGCCTCTGACTTTCTTTGCTGTGAAGTTTCGTTTGCTGCTTGATGTCTTAACTGGTAAGACAACTCATCTAACTTCAATCTTTCTAACAATTCCTTTACAGCCTCTGCACCCATCTTAGCGATGAACTTTTGAGGATCAGAATCATCTAACTGCTGATTCCCTTCTGGAAGAGAATCTAATATCTCGAAGTACTCTTCTTCTGTAAACAAGTCTTTGACTGCAATCTCCTCTTCCTTCACACCAGGCTGAATCACAGCATAGCGTTCGTAGTAGATGATAGACTCTAATTTCTTAGAAGAAATACCGAGAAGGTAGCCTATCTTATTAGGCAAAGATTTAAAGAACCAAATGTGTACAACTGGGACAACCAATTTGATGTGCCCCATTCTCTCTCTCCTAACTTTCTTCTCTGTTACCTCTACACCACATCTATCACACACTATTCCTTTGTATCTGATTCTTTTGTACTTACCGCAGTAGCACTCATAATCTTTTACAGGTCCAAATATTCTTTCACAGAACAAACCATCTCTTTCTGGCTTGTACGTTCTGTAGTTGATTGTTTCAGGCTTCAGCACCTCTCCATATGATCTTTCTAATATATCATCAGGTGAAGTAAGACAAATCGTGATTTTGTCAAAAGAGTTCTGAGTCTGATTACTATTACGCTTAAATGGCATCTATGTTTGGATTGAAGTTTTAATCGAATTTGATGTCTAATGCTAACCCTCTCAACTCATGAATCAATACATTGAATGATTCAGGAATACTTGGTTGAGGCAGATTCTCTCCTTTTACAATTGCTTCGTAAGCTTTCGCTCTTCCCTGTATGTCGTCTGACTTAATAGTCAGCAACTCTTGTAGTATGTTAGAAGCTCCGAAAGCCTCTAGTGCCCATACCTCCATCTCACCAAATCTCTGACCACCAAACTGTGCTTTACCACCGAGTGGTTGTTGCGTAATCAATGAGTATGGTCCTATAGATCTTGCGTGCATCTTGTCATCTACCATATGCGATAGCTTCAGCATATAGATTATTCCTACAGTAGCCTCTTGGTGAAATCTATCACCTGTCTCGCCATCGTACAAGTAGGTCTGACCTAGATTAGGCAACCCTGCCTCTTGTACAAATTCATCTATCTCATCTAGAGAAGCTCCGTCGAATATCGGAGTAGCGAATTTCTTTCCAAGCTTTAATCCTGCCCATCCAAGAACGGTCTCGAATATCTGACCCAAATTCATCCTTGACGGTACACCCAGTGGATTCAAGACGATATCTACTGGCGTTCCATCTGCTAGGAAAGGCATATCTTCTTGCCTTACGATCTTAGAAACAATTCCCTTGTTTCCGTGACGTCCTGCAAGCTTATCACCCACCTTCAGTTTTCTCTTCTTAGCAAGGTAAACCTTTGCTAATTTCAGAACTCCTGCTGGCAATTCATCCCCAATACTGATGTTGAACTTTTCTCTCTTGTATCTTCCTATTTCACCATTCACTTTGATCGTGTAATTATGAATTAGTCTAGAGATCAATTTATTTGTCTCATCATCTTTAGTCCAGTTAGAATAATCTACCTGACTGTAATCGATATCCTTAAGAACCTTATTAGAGAACTTCGTGCCTTTTGGTACAATCTCTTCATTATAGATGGACTTGACACCTGCTGAGGCTTTACTCTTCACAAGCTTCATCATCTTATCTATAAGCGTCGTTCTCAACTCATTGAGCGCAATTGCATGCGTATCTTCTAGCTTAGCTAACAATTCCTTTTCCTGAACTTTCTGAAATTTATCCTTTTTAGCTCTAGCGAAAAGTTTCTTGTTGATGATAACCCCTCTTGTAGATGGTGGTGCTTTGAGTGATGCATCTTTAACATCACCGGCCTTATCTCCAAAGATGGCTCTTAAAAGCTTCTCTTCCGGTGTAGGATCAGACTCTCCTTTTGGTGTAATCTTTCCTATCAGAATATCACCTTCTTTTATCCAAGCACC
The DNA here is from genome assembly GCA_937929835.1 of uncultured Saprospiraceae bacterium. Classification (GTDB taxonomy): domain Bacteria; phylum Bacteroidota; class Bacteroidia; order Chitinophagales; family Saprospiraceae; genus RFSX01. The sequence continues at coordinate 37,376 of CALFUU010000026.1, forward strand.
CAATCTGATGATTCCATTTTCATCAAGATCTTTAGTTGCTTCCTCAGATACATTAGGGATATCATTGGTCAATTCTTCCTCACCTAACTTGGTATCTCTTACCTCAAGATCATAACTCGTGATATGTAAGGACGTGAATATATCATCCCTTACAACTCTTTCTGAGAGCACAATTGCATCCTCAAAGTTGTATCCTTTCCAAGGCATAAATGAAACAAGCAGGTTCTGACCTAGAGCCAGCTCACCTTTTTCTGTTGCATAACCATCAGACAACAAGGTTCCTTTTTTTACTCTCTGACCTTTCTTGACGATAGGCTTAAGATTGATAGTCGTTCCTTGATTGGTTCTTCTGAACTTAGTTAACGTATACGTCTTGACATTACTCTCAAAGGAAACTTGCTCATCTTCTTCTGATCTATCATACTCGATAACAATCTTATCGGCATCGACATACTGTACCACACCTTTGCCCTCGGCATTAATCAAGATTCTAGAATCCTGAGCTACCTTCTGCTCTATACCTGTACCCACAATTGGAGAACGAGGCTTAAGTAAAGGCACTGCCTGACGTTGCATGTTAGACCCCATCAAGGCTCTATTGGCATCATCATTCTCCAAGAATGGAATTAAGGATGCTGAGACACCAACAATCTGGTTAGGAGCAACGTCCATATACTCGATATCCTGAGGTTCTAGTACTGGGAAGTCACCGTGCTCTCTACACTTAACTCTATCACTTAAGAAGGCTCCTTTTTCTGCTAATGGTGCATTGGCTTGAGCAATCTTCATATAATCCTCTCCTTCTGCAGAGAGGTATTCTATATTAGATCGGAGGTCTACGACTCCTTTCTTGACTTTTCTATATGGCGTCTCTAAGAACCCCATCTTATTCACTTTGGCGAATACACAAAGTGTGGATATCAGTCCAATGTTAGGACCCTCTGGTGTCTCAATAGTACAGAGTCTACCGTAGTGAGAATAATGTACATCTCTTACCTCGAAACCTGCTCTTTCTCTTGATAGACCACCTGGCCCTAGTGCTGAGATTCTTCTCTTGTGTGTAATCTCTGAAAGTGGATTTGTTTGATCCAAAAACTGAGACAATTGACTCGTACCAAAGAATGAATTGATTACGGATGAAAGCGTTCTTGCATTGATCAAATCAATCGGTGTAAAGACTTCATTGTCTCTTACATTCATTCTTTCTCTGATCGTCCTAGCCATTCTTGCAAGGCCTACACCAAACTGTCCATACAACTGCTCTCCTACTGTCTTTACCCTTCTATTAGAAAGATGATCTATATCATCTAGCTCCGCTTGTTGGTTTATCAAATCAACTATGAACTTAATGATATGAATGATATCATCTTTGGTTAATACCAAAGTAGCCTCATCTATTTCTAGACCGAGTTTTTTATTGATTTTATATCGTCCTACCTCACCTAGATTATATCTCTTATCTGAGAAGAACAGCTTATCGATTATACCACGAGCCGTCTCTTCATCAGGTGGATCAGTACCTCTTAATTGTCTGTAGATTTGTGTAACGGCCTCTAGCTCAGAACTAGATGGGTCCTTCTGAAGTGTCTGGTAGATAATAGAGTAATCCTTAAGATTCTCGCCTTCCATTTTCTTTTGAAGAATAATCGTCTCTACTTCAGAATCAACGATTAACTGAATGTTTTCTTCATCCAGCAAATCATCTCTTTCCAAGATGATTTCATTTCTCTCGATAGTTACTACCTCACCAGTATCCTCATCAACGAAATCCTCATTCCATTTTTTAAGAACTCTGGCAGCCAATTTTCTACCTATTGCTTTTTTAAGACTTTTCTTATCAGCTTTTATTTCCTCTGATAAGCCGAATATCTCAAGTATATCTTTATCCGAGTCATAACCGATTGCTCTTAGCAAGGTTGTAACTGGGAATTTTTTCTTACGATCTATGTAAGCGAACATCACATTGTTGATGTCTGTGGTGAACTCCATCCAAGCTCCTTTAAATGGAATTACTCTAGCAGAGTAAATCTTAGTTCCATTAGGGTGGAAATTAAGACTAAAGAAAACTCCTGGAGATCTGTGTAACTGTGACACAACAACTCTTTCAGCACCATTAATCACAAAGGTGCCCTTAGGTGTCATATAGGGTATATTACCTAAAAATACATCCTGTACTATTGTCTGAAAATCTACGTGCTCCTCATCATTACAAGAAAGTCTCAACTTCGCTTTGAGTGGAACACTATAGGTCAATCCTCTCTCCATACACTCATCAATACTATATCGAGGTGGATCTACGAAGTAGTCTAGAAATTCGAGAACAAAAATGTTCCTAGCATCGGTGATAGGGAAGTTATCTTGGAAAACATTGAAAAGGCCTTCGTTGGCTCTATTTTCTGGGGTTGTTTCCAACTGGAAGAACTCCATAAAAGACTTAATCTGAATCTCCAAAAGATCAGGATAGTCAGCAGCTTTTATTTTTCCAAAATTGTGCCTTGGGAGGAGTGCTGTAGCTGTGGTCATTGATACACGCTTAATAAGGTTAAAAAGGAAAGTTGGACATTAAAGAAATAGCGAAAGCTTAGCCACTGCAAGCAGTGACTAAGCAATCATATTTCCTATGCTAAAAGAATAATTGAATTCAATCAGGCGCTACGTTGTTACTTAAGTTCAACGTCAGCTCCAGCAGCTTCGAGAGCGGCTTTGATTGATTCTGCTTCATCTTTAGGCACGCCTTCCTTAACTGGAGCTGGTGCACTATCGACTAATTCCTTAGCTTCTTTAAGTCCTAGACCTAAAAGGTTTTTCACTTCTTTTACTACTGCTAACTTAGCTGATCCTGCAGAGTTCAATACAACTGAAAATTCAGTTTTTTCTTCTCCACCTCCGGCGCCTCCGCCAGCTGGTCCAGCAGCAACAGCAACAGCTGCAGCAGCAGGTTCAATACCATGTTCTTCCTTTAATATCTCTGCTAGTTCACTAACCTCTTTTACGGTCAATCCTACTAGCGTGTCTGCAAGTGACTTGATGTCTGCCATGAATAAAAATTTAGAATATTATGAATTAATTACATCACAAAGATGCGATTAGCTTGGAAGCCTTAATTATTGCGCTTTTTCTTCTAGTGCTTTCACTAGACCTGCGATGGTCTTACCACCTGATTGTAGCGCAGAAACAACATTCTTGATAGGTGATTGTAATAACATTATTACATCTCCAACCAACTCGTCTTTCGACTTTAATGCAGCCAATTCCTTGACCTTTTCATCACCTAAGTAGATACTAGAATCAATATAAGCTGCTTTCAATACAGGCTTATCATGTTCCTTTCTGAATTGCTCTATAACTTTTGCAGGACTATTAGCTGTCTCACAGAACATTATAGAGGTAGGTCCTTTTAATGAACCATATAGCTCATCATATCTACCATCCTCAGAAATAGACTCTAATGCTTTTTTGACTAGAGTATTCTTAACTACTTTGAGTTCGATATCTTTTTCAAAGCACAATCTTCTAAGGTTATTGACCTGTAGAACACTCAGCTCTGATGAATCCGTTATATAAAAACTTGAAGCATCTGCAAATTTTGCTTTCAACTCCTCGACTACTGTCGCTTTATTATCTCTGTTCATTGTTTAGTAATTATGGAGTTTAAGATTATGCGATGTCTTTGGTATCTAAACCTATCCCAGGACTCATAGTACTGGAGATACTAACACTTTTCATATATGTTCCCTTTGAAGACGAAGGTTTCATCTTCATTATAAGTGTCAATAGTTCCTTTGCATTTTCAGCAAGTTTATCTGCTGTAAATGAAACTCTACCTATAGAGTTATGGATCGTACCGTACTTATCTACTCTGAAAGCAATCTTTCCTCCCTTTACTTCTGTTACAGCCGCACCGACATTAGGTGTTACTGTTCCAGACTTAGGATTAGGCATAAGTCCTCTTGGACCTAATATCCTACCGATCTTACCGACCTGAGCCATCACATTTGGTGCTGCGATTACAACATCAATGTCTGTCCATCCTTGTTGAATTTTAGTAACATACTCATCTAGACCAACGTAGTCAGCTCCAGCAGCTTTTGCTTCTTCTTCCTTATCTGGAGTACACATAACAAGAACTTTCTTTGTCTTACCTGTTCCGTTAGGAAGCGAGACTGTTCCTCTAATTGCTTGGTCTGGTTTTCTTGGATCGACGCCAAGATTGATGTGCAAGTCAACGGAAGCATCAAATTTTGCTGTGTTGACTTCTTTTACAAGAGCCATAGCTTCGTTTAAAGTATAGAGCTTATCCGCATCTACTTTAGCATTAGCTATTTTTCTCTTCTTAGTTAATTTAGCCATTATAAAGTTTTAAAGGTTGTAACGTCTGACTAGTAGACTCCCTTATTATGAAAATAAATTATTTATTTATGCTTCTGCTCCTGTATCCCAAGGCGCTGGGCCATCTACTATTAAGCCCATACTTCTTGCAGTACCCGCTACCATCTTCATTCCTGACTCGATAGTAAAGGCGTTAAGATCTGGCATCTTGTCTTCTGCGATAGCCTTTACTTGATCCCAAGTTACTTTACCTACTTTTTGTCTGTTGGACTCTGGAGAACCACTTTTGAGCTTGGCAGCTTCTAATAATTGTACAGCAGCTGGTGGTGTCTTTATGATAAAGTCAAATGACTTATCCTTGTAGACAGTTACAACAACAGGTAATAGTTTACCTCTGGATTCTTCTGATTTGGCGTTAAACCTCTTACAGAATTCCATAATGTTGACACCTTTAGCACCTAATGCAGGTCCTACTGGTGGTGAGGGATTTGCTGCTCCTCCTCTTACTTGTAGCTTGATAAAGCCTTCTACTTCTTTAGCCATTTTAGTTTTATCTAATTGGTAGTTTAGTTATTATTGTTTTTCTACTTGCATAAAGTTCAACTCCACTTCAGTTCCACGTCCAAATATCTTTACGATTACTTTTAGCTTCTTCTTCTCGTCGTTGACTTCTTTAATATCACCTACAAAATCATTGAATGGACCATCAACTATCTTGACTGTCTCTCCAACAATGAAAGGATCTATGATTGATTCACCGACTTCTTGAGATTCATCAACCTTACCTAACATTCTGTTAGCTTCTGACTGTCTCATCGGTATAGGATTACCTCTACCTAGAAAGTGAATGACATTGGGCACATTGGTTATCGCTTGAATTATCTCTCCCGAGAACTTTGAAGGAAATGCTTCTATAAGTATATAACCAGGAAGGATATTTCTCTCCATGATCACCTTCTTGCCACTTCTTATTTTGTACACCTTTTCTGAAGGGACTAGAACTTGAGGTATAAAGTCATTCCACTTCTTACGTTGTAGTTCTAACTCAATGTATTCCTTAATTTTCTTTTCCTTACCACTGATAACTCTCAACGAGTACCATCTTGATTCTTCAGACATTGATCGTTATTAGAGCTTGTAAATTGTGGTTAGTACACTATTAAACACAGAATCCATCAAAAATATGATCAACGAAATGATTACAGAGGCAATGATCACCAATCTTGTATTGCTAAAAAGGTTAGGCCAAGTCGGCCATGTTACCTTGTGTATTAGCTCATTGTAGCTCTCCTTTACGTACAATACTATATCATTCATTCAACTTCTTTTTAAAAACTAGCAGGGGAGACAGGAATTGAACCCGCAACCTTCGGTTTTGGAGACCACTGCTCTACCAATTGAGCTACTCCCCTATTTAAAAAACTCTTAGCTATAAAATCAGAAAATTAAGCACCCATACAGATGCTTAATTTTTCCAATATTATTTATAAAGAATAACTTCTTACTCTATGATCTCAGTTACTTGACCTGCACCTACTGTACGTCCACCCTCTCTAATTGCAAAACGAAGACCTTTCTCCATTGCAATTGGGTTTATCAAGTTTACTTCAAGAGTTACATTATCACCAGGCATAACCATTTCTACGCCATCAGGTAATTTGCAATCTCCAGTTACATCTGTAGTTCTGAAGTAGAACTGAGGTCTATAACCATTAAAGAATGGTGTGTGTCTTCCACCTTCATCTTTACCTAGAACGTATACCTCACACTTGAACTTACTGTGTGGTGTAACAGATCCTGGCTTAACGATAACCATTCCTCTCTTGATAGCTTCTTTATCTATACCTCTTAGAAGTAGACCAGCATTATCACCAGCTTCACCTCTTTCTAGTATCTTTCTAAACATCTCAACTCCTGTAATAGTAGAAGTCAATGGCTTAGCATCAGCTGCTTGCATACCTACTATCTCAACTGGATCACCAGTGTTGATAACACCTCTCTCAATTCTTCCTGTTGCAACTGTACCTCTACCTGTGATAGAGAAAACATCCTCAACTGGCATCAAGAAATCCTTATCTACATCTCTTACTGGTTCTGGAATGTCTGCATCAACAGCAGCCATAAGATCCATTATTGCTTTTTTGCCTTCATCAGTTCCCTCTAATGCCTTTAGAGCAGAACCTTGAATGATAGAGGCATTGTCACCATCAAACTCATACTGAGAAAGTAGTTCTCTAACTTCCATTTCTACTAATTCCAACATTTCAGCATCATCAACAAGGTCAACCTTGTTCATAAATACTACAATCTTTGGAACACCTACCTGACGGCATAAAAGGATGTGCTCTCTTGTCTGAGGCATTGGTCCGTCAGTAGCAGCACATACCAAAATGGCACCATCCATTTGAGCCGCACCCGTTACCATGTTCTTAACATAATCGGCGTGACCAGGACAATCAACGTGCGCATAGTGTCTGTTAGCAGTTTCGTACTCTACGTGCGCGGTATTAATAGTGATACCTCTTTCTTTTTCCTCAGGAGCTCCATCAATGGCATCATAGTCCATTTTTTCAGAAAGTCCTGCTTCAGAAAGCACATACGTGATTGCTGCAGTTAACGTTGTTTTACCATGGTCTACGTGACCAATCGTACCAATATTTACGTGGGGTTTGGTCCTTTGAAAGGTTTCTTTAGCCATTATACAATTATTTTAAATATTTATGATTTACAATATAAATTCCTCCTTAATAAACTCATTTGGTTCTGAGAGCCGATGACTGGATTTGAACCGGCGACCCCCTCCTTACCATGGAGGTGCTCTACCACTGAGCTACATCGGCTTAAAAAACCTTTGTAAATTAGAGCGGAAGACGAGACTCGAACCCGCGACCCTCAGCTTGGAAGGCTGATGCTCTACCAACTGAGCTACTTCCGCATTTTAACCTTTTGTTGTGGGGGTGATAGGATTCGAACCTATTCAGTCGAAACACCAGATTTACAGTCTGGCCCGGCTCTCCAACTCCGGCGCACCCCCTCCGTTACCCTTCCTAAGAAGAGTAGAGCCGATGGAGGGATTCGAACCCCCGACCCGCTGATTACAAATCAGCTGCTCTGGCCAACTGAGCTACATCGGCTTTTAATCAAATATGTCAAATATTTAATATGCTTTCTTCAAAGCGAATGCAAAAATAAGTTTTTTAAATAAATATGTAAACCCTATGATAAAATTATTTCAAACCTTTTGGATGAGCTGTTTTATACGTTTCCTTTAGCTTCTGAATAGAGTTATGGGTATATACCTGGGTGGCAGCCAAGCTAGAATGGCCCAAAAGCTCCTTTACTGCATTAAGATCCGCACCATTATTCATCATATGTGTAGCAAAAGAGTGCCGTAATATATGGGGAGAGCGCTTTTTTGCAGTAGAAACTTTAGATATATGGCGATGGACTAAGTTGTAGACAAACTTAGGATATAGAGGCTTCCCTTTATCTGTTAAGAAGAGAGATTGGTCGATGTTTATCTCCTCAAATTGATCTTGACGTATTTGCAAATAATCTAATAAACTGTCTAGCATGGCATCAGAGATTGGCAAAATCCGCTCTTTGGCACCCTTCCCAAGGACTTTTATCCACTTATTAGAGAGGTCAATATCCGTTACAAGAACAGATATCAGTTCACTTCTACGCAATCCTGAAGTATATAATAGCTCTATAATCAAGGCATCTCTGTGCGCAGAATAGGTGTTAGGCCGTTCATCATTCAGTTTTAGCAAGTTATCAAGGCTTTTCTCCTGTATGATGGCAGGTAACTTTTTTCCATTCTTAGGTGGCAGGATTTTGAGCATAGGATCATAATCAATGAAGCCTCCCCTCTTCATATACTTGTAATAGGTCCTAAGTGAGGACAATTTTCGATTTATAGACTTTGAAGTAACTTCATTACCTACCAGCTCTACCATCCATGATCGGATATGTGTGTGCTTAGCCCTATCTATAGGAAGACCTTCATAAAAGGCATTGAGATAAGTAATGAATTGCCCTAAATCCTTAGTATAAGCCTTTATTGTGTGAGGTGAATAGCGCTTTTCTTGAGTAAGGTATTTTATAAATGGCTCAATCATAAGATAAACATATTACAAAAGATTATAATATGTTTAGCGTTATCCTTTAATAACCACATAGACTACAACCAACTATTGTTAAATTTGAATATGAAAATTTATGCGCTGGCCTGCTTTTTTATTCTAATTGTATTCGGCTGTAGCAACGATGATAACAAGTCGCAAAGAGATAAGGGCTCCACAACAGAAGTCCTTTTTAAACAATTGCCACAAAGCAAGACCAATATCAATTTTTCTAATGGAATAGAACCTGATCTATCTAGTAATGCTAATCTATTTGATTTTGATTATTTCTATAATGGGTCTGGCGTAGGGATTGCAGACATCAATAACGATGGCCTACAAGATATTTTTTTCTGCGCCAATCAATCAAACAACAGCTTATACCTCAATAAAGGGAATCTAGTTTTTGAAGACATATCCGCGACAGCAGGTATTATAGATAACCAATGGTCCACAGGTGTAACCTTTTGCGATATAAATCAAGATGGCTGGATTGACATCTATGTTTGTCAGGGAGGTCCTTATGACCAAGCAAGAAGAGGTAACCTACTCTATCTCAACCAGAGAGATCTCACCTTTAAGGAAGTCAGTAAGGAATACGGCCTCCACGATCAGAGCATAAGTACACAGGCGGTATTTGCTGATTTCGACAATGATGGAGATGAAGACTGTTTTGTCATGAATGAGGCTGAAGTGTATGGATTTGATATAAAAACTTTCTTTAATCTTATAAGCCAAAATAATACAACGCAATGGAGAAACAGCTCCCACTATTATGAAAATGTCAATGGTAAGTTTATCGATAAGACTGTAGAAGCTGGCTTGCTCGTTCCTTCCTTTGGTCTCGGCCTTGTAGTCAGTGATCTGAACCACGACAACTTTCTAGACATCTATCAAGCTAATGATTATTACCTGCCAGATGCCATGTACATCAATAATGGTAAAGGCCAGTTTGTCAATAAGATTTCGGAAAAAACAAAACAAATACCCTTCTTTGGAATGGGGATGGATATAGCAGATATTAATAATGATGGTCTTGAGGATATTGTAGTCCTAGATATGGCCTCCGCAGATCATTACAGAGCCAAAACCTTAATGGCCAGTATGGATACAGAAGCTTTTGATTTTTTAGTCAAAGATTTATCATTCCCTTATCAGTATATGTTTAACTCTCTACAACTTAAGAACAACAGTGGCAAGTACGACAACATAAGCCATCTCGCAGGCATCGCAAAAACGGATTGGAGCTGGACAGCCCTAATACAGGATTTTGACCAAAATGGAACTGCAGATATCTATATAACCAATGGCTATCGTAAGTATGCAGTAGATAATGATTTCAAAAATCTAATAGCAGAGACAAAAAGCAAATACAACAATCAGATTCCAAACCAAACAAAAGAAGCGCTGTACAATAAAATGCCCGAGGAGAAAATGAGTAATATCTTTTATCAAGCGGCATCGGATCTATCTTTTGAAAACACTGCGCTAGAATCTGGACTTGCAGAACCTTCTTTTTCTAATGGAGCTGCATATGGGGATCTGGATAATGATGGCGACCTCGACCTGGTCGTAAATAACATAGACGAAGTAGCTTTTGTTTATGAAAATCAAATCAACAAATCAGGTTCCAATTACTTAATAATAAAACCAAAGGGCAGCAACAATACTTTTGCAAAGGTGACAGCATTTTATGGGACAAATAAATTATATGCTGAGATCAAAAGAGTCAGAGGTTATATGAGTTCGAGCCAACCCATAGCACACTTTGGGTTTCCGCAGAACATTACACAAGTAGACAGTATAAATATTGTGTGGCAAGATGGAACAATCAGTAAAAGAGGAAAGACATCATTAGGTCAAATCCTAGAGCTTAATCAACATTCAGAAGAATTTATAAATACAATAAACTACACGGAATCGACATTAAAAGAAGCTTCATTTTTAGCAAAGAGAAGTTTAGGTGATCTTAGTTTATTCTATAATCATAAAGAAAACTCTTTCAATGATTTTTCGAAAGAAATCCTACTACCCTTTAAGCAATCAACTCTTGGACCTAAATTTAGCTCACAGACATCAGTGTCCTTACAAACAGAATATGTTTTTGCTCCATCACCTATAGGAAAAGAAAGCATACTTTTTAAACGTGAAAATAATAAATTCAAAAGAGTAGCCACCTTAGATGACAAGACGTCTGAGGCTATCCATTGTGTATTTTTTGATCTAGAAAATGATGGAGATACTGACCTTTATGTTGTATACGGAGGAAATGAATTTGAAGTTAATAGTGTGCTCTATGAAGACAGGATATATCTAAATGATGGGAACGATAATTTTGAAAGGAATAAAAGTTTTAAAGGCCAGAGACAATCAGGAGGAAAGGTCCAAATAATAGACTTTGATAATGACGGCTTTGATGACCTCATCCTTGGAAATAGAATGCAGCCGCAATCATATCCAATACCATCGAAATCCGTCTTATACAAAAATGATAATGGTGTACTGATAGATGTCACTAGCACCCATTTTCCTGACCTACATAGCTTTGGCATTATCAATGATATTCTAGTTACCGACTTAGACGATGACAATCAAGAAGACGTCGTAATTGTAGGCGATTGGACTTCTATAGGCATATACAAGAATAATGGAGAAAATTTTGAACCAATAAGTGATGCTTCTCTAGGCCAGACGCGAGGCCTATGGCAAAGCATTACCAAAACGGATATAAATGCGGATGGCTTACCTGACTTGGTTCTTGGCAACTTAGGCCTCAATTCTAAATATACGGCCACCAAAGAAAAACCACTGAGAGTATATGCGCATGACTTTGATGACTCAGGTTCTATAGATCTTGTACTATCAAATAAGTATAAAGAAAATTATGTCCCCTTGAGGGGAAGAGAATGCTCTTCAGATCAAATGCCTTTCATCAAAAAGAAATTTCCAAACTACAACCTCTATGCAAAAGCAACGATAGAGGAAGTATACGAAAATCTTGATGACGCTTATTCCACTGAGGCCAACGAGTTGAGATCACAATTACTAATTAATAAGGGAGCAATGCAATTTGAGCCACAGAGTCTACCAAATGCTGCCCAAATAGCACCCATACTAGATGCTCAAGCGATAGATTTCAATAAAGATGGCTTACTAGATTTAATAACGACAGGTAATATTTACAACACTGAACCAGAAACACCTAGGCTTGACTGCTCGAAAGCTAATATTCTGATCTCCGATGGTAATAAGTATACGCCAAGCCACATCGCAATTGATATATCAGCTAATGCAAAATCAATTGAAAAGATTAGAATTGGTGAGACAGATTATTTGTTATTCGGAATTAACAATGGTCCACCGCAATTATATGAGATACTAAACTAGACCACTAAATATTATATACTTACTTGACTACTTATGAAAAACAACAAAATGATTAAATACATCACCAGCCTACTCCTGATTTTCACTATCGCAGCCAGCCCACAACTTAAAGGACAAGGCTCAGTGACGATTGACATTGGATTTTCGCTTGCAAATTTTGGCGGTGCTAGTATAGAGACCTCTAGCAAACTAGCATTAACAGCAGGTGTAGGGTATGAGCATTGGCTAAGTGAAAGAATTGGTTTACAATCTTCTATCAGTTATATGCCCAAGGGCGCTAAGCTTGGCGTCGTAGGCAATCTTACACAATTTACGTATAGGCTCAACTATTGGGAATCACTGAATGTAGTAAAATACAAGCTAGGCACTAGACCAGATTTCCACATATCCTTACTGGCAGGTCCTAACATCAGTACTGTAGCCAATGCCAATATTAGATTCTTTAGTATTGCTACTCCGACAACAGCAGAAGTACCTAGGGGAGAAAACGGAGTTAATTCACTTGATTATGGTCTCAACCTCGGAACAGAATTCAATCTAGAAACGGACTATGGCTATCTGAGTTTAAAGAGTTACTATCAATATGGGCTCCAAAAAGGACTCTTACTGATTGACAATTTTAGAGTAAATAATAATATGCTCTTTATCGGACTAACTTTTAAGATTCGTACCTCAAAAAAGATAACTGAAGCATCCTCTTACTAGAAAAGAAGCATCTATTGTATTATGACAACTCTGTAACTATATTGGTTAACACTAGTAACGATTGATACAATGTAAGTGCCTGGTGGGAGTGAGCCGACACGCATAGAATGACTGCCCTTGATAGGATGCGATGAAGCACTTAGACATCTTCCGCTCATATCTATCAACTTGAAACTATATGTTGCAGTCTCGGGGGCTCCTATCGCAATTTCGAAGTCATTATATCTGGCACTGAAATCTGCTTTAGCGTTGTCCACATTTTTAGTACTTACTGGTCCAGGACTACATCCATAATCCAAAGTTGCATTAGGGTCATAGGCAGGATCATCACTATCTGTACAACCGAGAATCTCATACCCTTCTATATTTTCTGTAATTCTTATCCTCGAATTTGCAGGGACATTTGTCAAAGTACTTGTGGTATTGAGAGAAGGCCAAAATATTTCTAAGGAGTCGATACTCTCTGCTGTACCCATCCCGACATGCACAAAGGGAGAATTCTGAGAAGAATGTGTCCCTCCACTATACTTATAAGCAATACTTCTCGCCTGGTCAGTTTTAATGTTGACAATAGAGCCAAAAGCATCAGAGGCAGTTGATGTGGCTACTAAATCTATATCTATGAAATTTTCATTAACCGTGTTGTTCTGATACAGTTTATAGTGTCTATCTGGATTATCCGAGGCTTCAAAATTAACATAGGCAGTTAGTATGTCGATATCTCCATCATTATCGATATCACCACAAATTGCACCTCTGTTGATGCCTGGATTATCAACGTTGAAAAAATCTGCCCGATCAAATAGTTCCCCTTGGTTTCTATTAAGATACAATTGATCTGGATCTATAAAGGAGGTCTCGATAAAATCTGGGCTATTTATAAATCCATTTGATACAAATAAATCCTGCCAGCCGTCATTGTTAACATCAAAAAAGAAAGTTCCCCAACTGGTAGCAAAAAGACCATCAGGGGCAAGCTCATTCTCTACATTTAGATCAGCTGCTTTGTCTGTGTACTGACTGCCATTGTTGACTAGTAGAGCATTTGCTCCAAGATTTGTGACGTAGAGATCAAAATTTAAATCATTATTAAAGTCACCAATAGCAATACCCATAGAATATATGCCTATGTCTAAACCATAGTCTGGTGCCCGATCTTGATATGGTAAGGTTTCACCAAACTCAAAAAATTCATTTGGGTGCACCCATTCTCCAAAATCATTTGCAATGTACAAGCCTCTACCCGATTTGTCTGGTGTTGGTATTACTGTAACACCCAAGGCACAACCTCTACTTTCTAAGCCAAACTCCAAGCTTTGCTCAGAAAAGGTCATATCACCTTCATTGATATATAAATAATTCCTAGCTGGAACATGATCAAACCCTATTACTTCACTGTTGCTGTCTTCTAAGAAACGTGCCTCCTCTACATAATTGGAAATATAAATATCTAAGAAACCATCTTGATTAAAATCATACAAGGTTGCGCCCATCGCTGAAGCTCTACGGAAAAGTGTGTTCTCAGATTCTAACACAAAACCACCTTCGCAATCATTAGTCAAAATGAAATCAATACCATCATCATTCCAGGTTGTAAATAATAAATCAGGACATCCATCACCATTAAGATCGCCAGACAATACCCCAGTTGTAATATCAGATTCATTATGTCTTGAAATCAAGTGGGAGTTGTCATCAAAAGTCCCATCGCCATTATTTTTGTATAGCTTGTCTGGGGATTCACCACCTGTGAATACAAGATCTAACCACCCATCTAAATTGTAATCGATGAATGTCGCACCACCACCCATAATTGCACTGGTAGCACAGTTGTGTCTCAAACCTGCACGAGCGGTAATATCTTCAAATTGTGCGGAACAGCAAATGGAAGAAACCATCAGTATAAAAAACAGTATTTCAGTCTTTTTCATATCGCAAGCTAATATTAAAAAAATGTGGGCTTAAAAGGTCTAACCATAACCTAAGGAAGAATCGCTCTCTTATAATATAAAGTAAACAAAAAAGGGGATAAGCATAAAGCCTATCCCCTAACTAAATTAATTCTTAGTAGATTATATTTTGGTCAACATTACTCTATCCGTATTGCTATAACCACATCCTCCACCTTCTTCATTATACTCTAAGATGATAACTGCATCATTGGTAATATCTTGAGGCTGAGGAGCACCTGCTTGATATTCGATATTAGGTGCACCGCATCCTATACCAGGACCAGCAGTCAACCACTGTACTGTATTACAAACAAAGTCCATTTGTACAGTAATAGGGAAACCACCAAAAGCATCAATAACGTTTCCGCTGAACTGTCTCAAAGTTGTAGATCCAGGAACCAAGCCTAGAGTTACTACCTCCGCTCTAAGACCAGTAGACCAAGGATTTCCTGGTCCTTCCAAAAACGAAATTTCATAATCACCGACAAATAAATCATCTGGAAGCGGGCAAGTCGCATTGACATTGAAATCAAAGAATGCTCTAAATGCAGGTCCAAATATTGTTGATTCGGTATTACTACCAGTAAATACTCTTCCATCATCCAACTCCAATTCCGCTCTGAATCTAAACCTGTCATTAGGTTCTACATTGTCTAGAGCAACAGATGTTGCAGCTGCTGATTCAGTAAAAGGAAAACTTAATGTAACAGACTTATTGCCTTCATCATTAGTTCCGAAATCTGACTGCGTAAACGTTCTGAAAAGAACCTCTTCTGACGTATCATCTCCGTTACCTGGATTATTGTCTTCAAACATTATGAAAAGTCTATACTCCGCTACATTTTCACCTCCGTTTTCTGATCTAAAATCTAAATCATGTACATAAGTAGATGAACTCAAATTCATAAGGTCGTATTCCCCACTAACAAGATTTAGTGTTCTAGGGAATGCACCAATCTCAGCGTTGTCTATAGTAATAATAGGCGCTAAATCTGGGTCAGAACCACAAGAAAAGAGCAATGCTGCGATAGCTAAATAAAATATATTTTTCATTTTAATATTGTCTTTAAATGTAATAATTAATTAAAGCAGGTTCCTAGACTAGCAGGCTGTGTATCCCAAAATACCTGATCTAAGAAAGTCTTCTGAGTAGCATTTTGATTTAAGTTAACATGCACAGCAGGATAAAGTGCTGATCTTGACATTGTACCCGCAGTTGTTAAGATAGCTGGTTGGATATTAGTCGGTCTAGCGATTCTTCTAATCATATTATAACCTTCAATTCCATTACCAAAACTAGCAATTAACTGTTCCATTCCTATGACTTCCATCTTGTCAGATGCATCATCAAATCGTTGAAGAACTTCTAATACATAAGGCTCAGCAATTGTATCAAGTCTATCCTTAATAGATTGACCAAAAAGTTGATTACCATCTAAATCCTCTGCAAATACCTCGTCCAATGAAGCTTGATCTCTACTGATAAAACCTACAGCCTTGGAAATAGAGTTTCTAACACCTGCCTCTAATTGCTCACGAGCAATAGCAACATCACCTTGCTCCATAGCCATCTCAGCTCTGTAGAAATTCATCATAAACTGCGTAAGGATAGGATGTATACCAGCACCTAGAGCACCATCTGTACCACTATTTAGTACGCTAGCAAATACTTCGTTATCAAACTTTCCACCCGCTGGATAAACACCATATACCGTCCTGATATCTCCATCTGGTGGTATACCATTACCATTTCCGTGGTCTCTACCGTAATACCCATTGCTCAAAGAACCTACACAATAAGGCATCCTTGTATCACAATTTGTATAATGATCTGGCGTCATATCTGCGTCCGGAAGTATAGAGAAGACACAATCAAATCTGTTAGGATTATCCAATGGAACTGCAGCTACTGTTCTGTTAAAATAAGCTCTTGCTCTTGGGTCTTCAGCTGTCTTATCTTCTGTCATCGCCCACATCAACCAGTTAGACATATACTCACCATCATCCACTTCATAAGAATCTATGTATAATGGGTGTCTAGAATCTGGATTATCTCTATTAGATCCATACTGAAATTGCCAGTCTGCTACAGCATCTGTAATGTACATAGCACTATCAACCAGTGTATTGAAACTAGAAAAGTCTCTCGTGTTAACTGCGATCTTCATAAGTAATGAATTACCCGCTGCTATCCACCCATCAGCATTGCCACCATACATAAAATCATTGATTGGCGCAGCTGCTTCATTGGCTTGCAGATCAGCAATTCCTTCTCGTGCAAGTGCTATTGCAGCTTGATAGACGCTTTCTCCAGATTGTACCATCGGACTTAGAACATCTATACCTTGTCCCGCTTCATCTAGTGGAACGTCACCAAAGATATCAACCAGGTTAACATATGTATAAGCTTGCATAATCTTAGCTGATCCTGTATGAAAGAGCTGATTCGTCTGAGAAGCTCTATCTATTACAGCATTAGCATCAGGTATAAAACTAGAATATGCAGCTCTCCAAGTAGCATCGAAAGCTACTGGACTCCATGCCGTTTCATAGACATTTCCCGCAGTGAATGCACGTTGTCTAGATAGCTGCATAGTGAAAAACTGAGGTGCACTTAGCACACTTTCGAATGCTAATTGTACACCGTTGTATAGTGACTCCAGATCTGCAGTTTCTGGTGTAGGACTGTTAGGGTCATCTAAAAGATCTAACTCTAAAACGTCGCTACATGCAAAGAACGCAAAACACGTCACTATCAGTGAAAGTGATAATATTTTTTTCATTGATGATTATTTTTTGACACCTAGACTTCAAGAATGGAGTCTAGGCAATTGTCTCTTATTTAATATTAGAATGTTATTCCAAGGTTTACTCCGATTCTCTTAGCAGTAGGTCCTGTCACGAAGTCAATACCTCTACCATTACCTACTCCTAAACTAAGAACCTCTGGATCAAAGTTTATTCCTTCTGGGAAGTTAACAGAGTTAAACCATAGGTTTTCTCCTATTACTGAAATTGTTGCACTTCCGATTCCAGATTCTTTAAAGAAAGACTTAGGTACTGAGTATGAAAGTGAAATCTCTCTTAATCTTAAGACAGAACCATCAAATACTTGTCCTTCTCTTGGTCCAAAGAAACCTTCGAAGAAGGCATCACCAGCAAATATCTGTACATCATTAGCAGATCCATCTGCAAATACTCCTGGAAGTATAAAAGGCAAGAATCTATCAAAATCAGTATCAATCGTATTACCTCTTGCAAGGTTCTGAGCTGCACTGATAGATAGGATGTCACCACCTTTAGTGTAGTTCCAGTTAACAAACAATGAAATCCCTTTCCAGCTGATCGTGTTCAAATAAGCAACTGTATAATCTGGGTTAGGATCTCCAATTATTCCGATATCAGAACTTTCTACATAAAATCCTTGACCATTCACTAACGGTTGTCCATCTACTCTTTCGAACTGACTACCTTGGATAGCACCGAACGGTTGACCCTCTACTGCAAAATTTCCTAAATCAGTGAAACCAGCAATAGGCACTTGATCTACTCCATCAGCAATTCTTTCTACTGTGTTTTCATTAGTTGTAAAGTTTACAGCTAGATCCCACTGAACTGCTTTTCTAATCGGCGTAAGATTAATACCTAATTCTAATCCTCTATTAGAAACTTGAGCCGCATTTATAGTCGTGTTATTGAATCCAGTAGCTGGATCCAAATCCAAATCAACGATAAGATCATCTGAATTCTTATCATATATAGAGGCGTCGATACCTATTCTGTTATTCCAGAATCTTGCCTCTACACCTAATTCTACTTCCGTATGACTCTCGTGTCTAAGATTTCTATTTCCTAATCTGTTGGAAATAAAATTAGACTGCGCAAGTACACCTGCTGATGATAAGAAAGCTCTTGTATCTGTTCCTAGTACAGTTCTCGTCTGATACGGAGCAGGATATCCCGCAGAAGTACCTATACCACCTCTCACTTTCAGGTAGTTAACAAATGAATTGCTACCAAGGTCGAGTGCATCAGAGAGTATAACTGATAGATTGGCACTAGGATAGAAAATAGATCTATTATCTTCTTCCAATGTTGAAGTCCAGTCATTACGAGCACTCAATTGGAGATAGACATAATTCTTATATCCTAATGTAGCAGAACCCAACACACCTAATAAGTTCTCAGATATTATTTGAGAGAAGGCATCATTTTCAATAAAGTTATTGTGTCCTTGTAATCCGAATACAAATTGTTGCGTACTAGATGTACCATTGATATCTCTATCCTCTCTACGTCCATTCGCTCCAATAAAACCACTTAAATTAAAATCATCATTAAGATCATAATCATAGTTAGCTGTCAACAAGATATCTGTGATATCATTTTTCAAATCTGAAGTAAAGTAAGCTCCATCTGGCACTTGCTCTCCACCTTTATTGATCAATCTCGTGTTTGTCTGTGTGTACTGATCTACACTAAATCTACTTTGTAAGAAGATATTATCAGTCAGTGAGTAAGTTATATTGGCACTACCAAATACTCTATCCACATCTTCTGTATCCCTAGTATTATTCAATGTCCAAAGAGGGTGGGTAATCTGACTTGTCTGTCTGTAGTAAGTCTGAGAACCATCAATTTCACTCTGGAATGGAAGTCCAAATAAATCTATACTTCTAGGCGTATACAATACATCCGAGAACAAAGAAGCAACGTTGTCTCCAAAAGTTCCTGATCCAAAACCAGGAGATGCTGGAGGTGTTACCCTTCCTGAAGTAACAAAGTTTAATCTAGCATCTATTTTGATTCCGTTAGAAAGCTGAGTCGTACCACCCAATGCTAGATTGTGTTTTCTGTAACTGTTACTTGCAGAGCCATCAGCTAAGTCCGGCGTAAAACCATCCTCATCTAGAAATCCGTAAGATGCATTGATCTGAGAACCATTTCCTAGAGACTTAGAGATATTGATACTTGTGTTAGTAGAAAATCCGTTATCGAAGAAATCTTCTGCACTAGTGTATGGCTCATAAGAATAAGTTCCAAATTCTTGGCTCGGGTGCTGATCAGCAAAACCTCTACCTGTGTTGTATGGGTGTGTGAGTTGTACAACGCCATTTTCGACACCTTCGAAAGCACCTCCATAAAAGTTAGGATCTAGGTTATCAAAAGCTGGTCCCCAGTTAGAGAAGAACCATCCAAAAGATCCAGAGAATCCATTTCCGTAGGTATTTTGATATTCAGGTAAATTGGCAACTGCGGTAGTTGATATACTTTGATTAACTGAGATTTCAAATCCACTGTCTTTATCTGGATCAAAAGATCCTGTTTTAGTTGTCACCAAAACAACACCATTTCTACCTTGCTCACCGTATAGTACAGTTGCACTCAATCCTTTAAGGATACTGATCTCCGCAATATTGTTTGGATCTAAATCCAAAAATCTTGAAGATGCAGATGCAGAACCAGACTGGAAGTCACTCCCGTCTGTATTTGCTGAAGAGTTAAATGGTACACCATCAACAACGAATAAAGGTTGATTATCCCCTGTAATAGAAGAGTAACCTCTAATGATGATATTCGTACCAGAACCCGCCAATCCAGAGGTAGATGTGATATCTACTCCCGTAGTTTTACCTCTGAGTACTCTAGATACATCTGATTCCACTCTATTACCGATCTGTGAGGTCGATATAGTGGAAACTCCATATCCAAGGGCTTTTCTCTCCTTCTTAATTCCGAGACCAGTCACAACGATCTCATTAAGAAGTTCTCCTTCTGCCATAACCACATCAAAAACATTACCTGAGGTAATATCAATTTCCTGTGTCCCATAACCAGTATAGGAAATGACAACTTGGCTACTGCCATCTGGAACAGTCAGCTGATAACTACCATCAATATCAGTGATAGTGCCGATATCTTGGCCATCAACGAGGACACTGGCACCGATTACAGGCAAACCAGAATCATCGATAACTGTACCGGTGATTACTTTCTGAGCCGTGATTGACCCAGCGAATGAGACTGTTAAGAACAGTATCAATCCTAATAGTTTTTTCATATTTAATTCGATTTGATTAAAAGTTAAAACAAATAATTATCCGAATAAGACTCAGAATATTCTGTCAATTGTAGGCGTCTTTGTAAAGAGAAACAGACACTTAACGGAACATCCAAAGGCTACTCGGAGTGTATTAGTATGATGAAATTATGAAATTCAAATAGACTCTAGTTAAAATAAAGTCACTTTTTTTAACATTGACTTAACACCACATACAAAACTAAGGACGAATACAATCACTCAGTTGGTTGGGTTGTGTGAAGAGATAAATACATATTAAATTATCACACTATGTATAAATCACTGTTAATTAACTACTTAAGTTAATCTGATGTAAATACATTCCTATAACATTTTGTATTCCGTAATAAAGAGCATCAGAAACTAAAGCGTGACCGATAGAGACCTCTAATAAATTTGGCACCTGCGCGACATAATAGTTGAGATTGTCCAAATCTAGGTCGTGACCAGCATTGACACCAAGTCCAAGCGCACCAGCTCTTCTGGCTGCCGCTATATGAGGCTTAACGGCCTCTTCCCTACCTGCAAAATAATGCTGAGCATACTTGCCAGTATAAAACTCGACTCTATCTGTTCCCGTCTCCACTGCTGCAGACACAGCTTCTTCATTGGCCTCAAGAAATAGAGAAACTCTTATACCCTTAGCCTTAAATTCACCAATCACCTCCCTTAGCAAATCTCTGTGCTTGATCGTATCCCAACCTTCACTAGAGGTTAATACACCAGGAGGATCTGGTACTAAGGTCACTTGATGCGGCTGTACTGCACACACTTTATCTATAAATTTACGGTTAGGATATCCTTCTATATTGAACTCGGTCTTGACCAATGACTTTAATGGTGCTAGGTCAGCATAACGTATGTGCCTCTCATCTGGTCTTGGATGTACAGTTATACCCTGAGCTCCAAATTCCTCGCAATCTTGGGCAAACTGAAGGAGATCTGGCCTATTCTCACCTCTTGCATTTCTAATTAGGGCTACTTTATTGATGTTTACACTGAGTCTAGTCATTCTCTTTATCCTTTAGTGTTAAGTTTGTCACGCAAAAGTATCAAGAATCAATACTAAGAGTGAATAGCGGACTAAGACAAAGAGTAACAACAGCCTTTCTTTTCGGTATACCCGTTCTGGCACTAGTTTTTTTTAGTGATTTGACGAGGTCCATTTTTGTAACTGCCCTACTCTTTCTGACAGGTATAGAGTACATTCAGCTACACTATGCACCACTCAAAAAATATGTGCCGATACTATTAATATCCCTTCTGGTTATGGCAGGGCTATCCTATCTTTCCATAACTAGGCTAGTCCCAGAAACGTACCTTCTTGTACCTACCCTGCTCTTCTCATTTATATTTTTGATTGATCTATTGATCAAAGAGATGCCATTGCTTCGATCAGTACCCATTCTGACAAATATTGGATATACGACGCTTCCCTTTGCACTTCTACTGACACAAAATAGCTACCCTTACTTTGGTGCATTGGTTATCGGAAGTCTACTCCTTATATGGATCAGTGACTCAGGTGCTTACTTTGTGGGTAGAGCGATAGGTAAGAGTAAATTGATGCCTTCTATATCACCCGGAAAGACCTGGGAGGGATTTTGGGGTGCTGGGATGTGCACTGTTCTAGCTTCCTATCTATTCTCTAGTTTTATGGGAGTATTTAGCTTGCAGACTTGGGTGAGTATAGCACTGTCTGTATGGCTATTTGGTAGCCTAGGAGATCTAGTAGAGTCCAAAATAAAAAGAAGATTAAACATTAAAGACTCAGGGACAATACTGCCTGGGCACGGTGGTTTTCTTGATAGATTTGATGGGTATTACTTTTGTATACCCTTCGTCATCCTTGCCATTCTTTTAACCAACTAACTATGACCTTTCACAAACAGGGCTACCCTACACTGCTACTAACGTTAATCTTTTCAGCTATTGTTCTAGCTGTATCAAATATGTTCTTACCAGTATGGGCATTTTATATTTTGGCTGCACTTTGTGTGTTCCTTTTGATCGTGGTTTTACAATTTTTTAGAAGTCCCAACAGAGAGATACCGACACCGTCCGACAATATTGTTTATACACCTGCAGATGGAAAAGTTGTTGTTATAGAAAAAACATTTGAACCAGAATTTCTTAAAACCGAATGTTGGCAAGTCTCTGTTTTTATGTCACCACTAAATGTGCATATCAATAGAAATCCAGTCAGTGGGCAGGTAGCGTATCTCAAATACCATCCTGGAAAATACCTCGTCGCCTGGCACCCCAAGTCAAGCACCGAAAATGAACGATTTACAACTGCATACCAATCTCCTAAGGGTCAAGTGCTTATAAGACAAATTGCTGGAGCGCTGGCTCGAAGAATAGTCAACAACCTGAAAGTCAATCAAGAGGTAAAGCAAAGCGAGGAGATGGGTTTTATCAAATTCGGTTCTAGGGTAGACATTTTCCTCCCACTATCTGCAAAGATAAAAGTAGAGATGGACCAAGTGGTCAGATCACCTAAGGATATTATTGCTGAGTTAGTTTAACAGTACTGAAAAGGCAATCGCTACAAATATGGTTGTAGGATATCCTCAATAGCTTCGACCCATAGAGGATCATCGTTAAGGCTTGGTACTAAATCCAATTTCTCTCCGCCCATTTCTAAAAACTCTTCGTGGTATTCATCAGCAATCTCAATTGTTGTCTCTAGACAATCGGATACGAAAGATGGAGAAAACACAAGTAGTTTTTTTATGCCTTTAGAATTTAGATCCTTCAACACATCTGGTGTAAATGGTTCTGTCCAAGGGTCTCTACCTAGCCTAGATTGGAACCCAACAGAATACTGATCCTTACTCAGTCCTAGTTCGTCTGCTATCTTAAAAGCTGTATCATAACACTGCGCAGAATAACACATCTTATTGGACTCGCAGATAGACTGGCAGCAGTCAGAGTTTTTAAGGCAATAATTGCTTACATCAGATTTTCTAAGTTGTCTCTGAGGGATACCGTGAAAAGAAAATAAAAAATGATCGTAATCAGCCATATCAAATTTCCTTGCATTATCTGCAAAGACCTTGATAAGCTTGGGATGGTTATGATAGGAACTCACACAAGCCAACTCAGGTATCGTCAGCCACTCTGTTATAACTCGCATTGCTTCTTGCACGGCCGAGCCGGTACTTGCTGAAGCATAATGCGGAAACATTGGAAATATGACTATCTTATCGACCAGCGCTTCCCTTAGTTTTTGAGCAGCATCTTGAATACTAGGATTCTGATAGCGCATACCAAGCTCCACGAGATAATCATCTCCTAGACGTTTTTGGAGCATATCCCGAACCTTATAGCCATAATGCTTGAGCGGAGAGCCATCCTCCGTCCACAACTCCTTATAGAGCTTACCAGATGACCTTGCCCTAAATGGGGCAATGATGCCTCGTACCAGTACATTCCTTAGTACACCATTGATGTCCAAGACGCGTTCGTCTAGGAGAAATTGCTTCAGATACCGCCTTACAGAGCTTGTAGAAGGATCGTCTGGAGTACCGAGATTGAGAATTAGAATGCCTGTCTTGCCCATATATTGTAATAGATAAAAAACCAAACACAATAATCTTACTTTGGTTTGAATGGAACAAAATTATTATTGGAAATACTATCACAACTTAGCCCTATTCTGTTCTCGCATTTAAACTATCTTGTCACCCAATAAAGACTATGAAAAAACCATTGATACTTGTTACAAATGATGATGGCATCACCTCGCCGGGCATAAAAGCACTCATAGAATGTGCCGCAAAACTAGGGACACCTTTTGTAGTGGCGCCAGACTCACCACAATCAGGTCAGGGACATGCTATTACCCTTACCGAACCGATAAGACTTAAGGAGGTAGACATCTTCTCAGGCATCACGGCCTATGAATGCAGTGGTACACCTGCAGACTGTGTCAAACTCGCCAAAAACGTACTATTGAGAGACCAGCAGATTGACTTATGCGTTTCAGGTATCAATCACGGCTCTAATGCCTCCATCAATATCATCTATTCTGGTACTATGTCCGCTGCTATGGAAGCCAGCATAGAAGGTATCAAATCAATAGGATTTTCTAATGTGTCCTACTCGTATAAAGCCGATCTCGATGCTTGCAAACACTATGCACACCAAGTAATGCGTGCAGTCTTACAAGATGACTTTAAGGATTGTCATCTGCTCAATGTCAATTTTCCCGACCTGCCTCTATCCGAAATAAAAGGTCTCAAAGTCTGTAGACAAGGAAAAGGAAACTGGAGAGAGAAATTTCTAGAAAACAGAGACCCAAGAGATCAGCCTTATTATTGGCTAGCAGGAGAATTTCTAGAAGAGGAACACGATAAGGACACAGACTTATGGGCACTTCAAAATGGTTATGTATCGGTAGTACCTAGCAAGCATGATCTTACCGACTATAAAGCACTGAAAAGCATACATCACTTAGAAAACATCAACGATGCTTCGTAAACAGAATGACAACATATTGATCGGATTAATGATAGGTGCCACTGTGCCTGTTATCGGGCATTGGTGCATAGAAAACATTTTTACCATACTAACCGAATCTGGTATAATGGATGAAGTATCGGTGAGCACGATCGGCAAGAGGACTAAGACCCTAACCTTGCTTGCCATCTGCACGAATATTATTCCAGCCCAGTTATCTAGCAATAAGCGTTATAACAAAATTTTGCAAGGGGTCATTTTCGCAACATTGGCTTATGCTGCCTTCTGGAGTCTGCACTTTATATTCCACATTATCTAAGCCATTGAAATACTACATTATTGTCGGCGAGTCCTCTGGAGATCTCTATGGAGGACTATTGATGAGCAAAATCAGAGACCTAGACCCTGAGGCCAGCTTCAAATTTTGGGGAGGGCCAGAAATGCGCAAACACTCTTCTGGGCAGCTCAAGTCTATCAAGGAAACATCCTTTATGGGATTCTGGGAAGTAGCTAAGAATGCCAATAAGATCAAAGGCTTCTTTGATTTTGCCAAGTACAGCATAAAAGACTTTGCACCAGACATTGTCCTATTTATTGACTATCCCGGTTTCAATTTGAGAATGATGCGGTGGGCGAAAGAGTCCGGATATAAGACTGCTTACTACATTTCTCCTCAGCTATGGGCTTGGAAAGAAAAGAGACACAAAATACTTAGAGACAAGGCTGATTTATTTTTCGTCATCCTACCTTTTGAGAGAGATTTCTATAAGAATCTTGACACACCCTGCCAGTATGTCGGACACCCACTCGTAGAAATAATACAAGAAAACAAAAGTGAAATACCGCCTCAGATACAACGCATAGGGTTATTTCCTGGTAGCAGAAGGCAAGAGATAGAAAAGCACCTTCCCACACTGCTCACCTTTGCCGCCGCACAAAAAGAACATTCATTTGTCATTGCGGGGGTGAGTCATATACCCAAGAGCTTTTACTTGG
>CALFUU010000027.1 GCA_937929835.1 uncultured Saprospiraceae bacterium
CCACCTGTTCTTGTAATTTCATTAAGGTCCTTATCATAAACGACAATCATAAAATTATGAGCCGTACTCCAAGAATCTGAGTTATAATTATTGGAACCAACAGCAATAAGCCTATCCTGATAAGGCAGTATTTGAGAAAACTGAATTTTAAAATTCCATAGATCAGGATCTTCTGTGACATTATTATTATTATTATGAATGCGATTACCCTCTTGATCTATTTCCGCAATTATCGCATTAGTCCGCCCATTGTTCAAAAACTCTCTACCTGCAAGATAGATCCTATTATCAGGACTGGAATAGACAGACTCCAAATTCACATCTCTATATGTTTTCTGCCATATAATGTTGTATGCTTCATCATATCTCGTGACCAATACTGCATCAAATGGATCATTGATAACATGAAGCATAGAATTATCCTCTAGTCGATAATAACTGCCACCCCTCCGAGGCAAAACTTCCATTCGGTCCAGCAATAAAGTTGAAGAATTATAATGGAGATAAACGCGTTCACTAGTTTGGTTGATTCCAATCTCAGCATCTATGATTAAGGCTTCACCTTTAATTTCTGTATGGTAAATACCCTCAACACTAAATTCCCGACTTGGAGAAAGAAACCTATTGAGACGTAAGTCATCTAAGGTAGCTACAGTAACAAAAAAGGATCTACCCTCGACTGTATCCGTTGCTATGCCCAGCACTCGCCCATCTTCTCTGAGATTGAGCAATCTTAGATCTTCAAACTGTGGGTAACTCATAGAATCTACAAACTCTCCTCCCGCAGTCCTTAATTCCAAAGAAGGTTCTCTTGGAACTACCATAAAAGGAATATGCTCAGATGCCCTCCCACTGATGAGTTGCGTATCATCTGTCTTATAGACTGATCCATTGACAAAATCAATATCAATACTCTGTGTCAGCGTATTAAAATCTTGAGCTGATAAGAGTATAGAGGTAATACACAGCAGCATAGCCGCACAGATGAAGTTTCTTCATTGTATATGTTCTAAATAGTGAATTAAAGGGATAGAAGCGGTTGGATTATCTCCAAAATACGCCATAAATGAGAAAAATGAAAGGTCGTGTAAGAAATAGACCTAATTCGATCCCTTTCTCAGCGCTAACGGATGATAACCCTATCGCTACACTTAATAAATCACTCACACAAGTCGTTAGCTTATATTATACATTTGCATAATAAGTCAATAAGAACAGAATGGCTCAACAAAGCAAGCATACAAGGAAAAAAAACAAGAAAACTGATCCCCAACAAAATGACCACCTTCTCACTAAACTCATAAAGTGGCTGTGGATCTTGCTGATCCTAGGTTTTGTCATGTCCTTGCTCGTCTTTTTTGTTGTCTCCTCTACCAAGATGCCTGATACGGAGGAGCTAGAAAACCCAGACTATGAATATGCAACAATTATCTACTCACAAGACAATCAAGAACTAGGCAAATATTTTGCTCAGAATAGAGAAGGCCTTTCCTACGAAGAAATGAATCCCTTTCTCATCCAAGCATTGGTAGCCACGGAGGATGAACGATTTAAGCATCACTGTGGGATAGATGTAAGGAGTACCTTGAGAGCCGTACTATATATGGGTAGAAAAGGTGGTGCCAGTACCATCACTCAGCAGCTCGCAAAATTATTTTTTACTCAAAGATCAAAATCGTTTGTTAAAAGGGTATGGCAAAAACTCAAAGAGTGGGTTATCGCCATCCAATTTGAAAAACGCTACACCAAAAATGAGATCCTGGCGATGTATCTCAATAAATTTGAATTTATCTACGGAGCGCACGGTGTAAGTGCAGCCTCCAAGACTTATTTTGGAAAAGATCAGAAAGATCTATCGATAGATGAAGCCGCTATACTCATCGGTATGCTCAAAAATCCTTGGGCCTACAATCCTAAAAGAAAACCAGACAATGCCTACAAGCGTCGGAATGTGGTGATGAAGCAGATGGTCAAGAATGGCTATCTCACAGATGAGGTATACCAAGACCTTAGAGAAAAGGAGATAGATATGACGGCCTTTAATCGTACAACGCATTATGAAGGACCGGCACCCTATTTCAGAGAGACCATCAAAAAGTACGTCAAGAAAATCTTTGCCCAGGATAAATACAAAAAACCTGATGGCACTACTTACAATCCAGATGTCGATGGCCTTAAGATCTATACGACTATAGATATGCGTATGCAAAAGCAAGCCGAGTTGGCTATGGCTGAGCATATGAAACAACTGCAAAAAAAGTATCGGACTGAATGGAAAAACAAAGACCCTTGGACATTCCAAGCCGACAAAGAGCAGATCGCCCAACGCAAAAGCTATCTCAATGATGCAGTAAGAAACTCAGAGCGCTACGCCAGTATGAAAGCCACAATCTTGGCCAAACCGATCCAGGATATCTTAGACAAATATCCAGATGCTAGGATGCTCGAAAATGATATCAAACGCATGCTCAAAGGCGAAGAGGATTCTGGTTACTTCAAGAGAGCCATCAAAGAAGGCCTGTTCTCTAAAAAGCAAGCTGCCGTGTACAAAGACATAATGACCGACCCTCTCTGGAAGAAACTGAAGTCGGAAAGAAAATCTCTAGACAAGCGAGCAGCCAAAATTTTTAATGCCAAGACAAAAATGAAAATCTTTGCCTATAATGCAGCTGGTGAAGAAAGTGTGGTCATGTCACCTATGGACTCCATACGTTATCATCATCAGTTGATGCAACTAGGTTCTGTATCTATGGATCCCAGCAACGGACACATTAAGATCTGGGTTGGTGGTATCGGCAATAAATACTTTAAGTATGATCACGTCCAATCCAATAGGCAAGTAGGTTCTACATTCAAGCCATTTCTATATGCCACTGCTATAACTTCTGGGTACTCACCGTGCCACAAGATCCAAGACATCCAGCACGAAATCCCTGCAGGCGATCCTAACTTTAAGTTACTCGAAGCATGGGCTCCAGAAAATAGCGACGGCAACTATACTGGTAAAGACTGGACCCTAATGGATGGCCTTAGAAAATCCAAAAACTCCATCTCTCTAGGCTTACTCAAGGAGCTCGGCTCTGTAGAACCCATTAGAGACTTGGCAGAGAAGATGGGGCTCTCAAAGAAGAAAATTCCTTCTGCACCATCCATCATCCTCGGTGCCTCGCAAGTCAATGTACTGGAAATGACAGCAGCCTACTCTACTTTCGCCAATGCTGGTATCTACAATGACCCCACTTTCATTATCAAAATAGAGGATAGTGAGGGCCGTGTGATTTACAATTCGGTACCCAAGCAGAGGCGAGTCTTTTCTGAAAAATATAATGAAGCTATGGTTGAGTTGCTGAAGTATGCCTCCAGTGCAGTCACCAACAGAATAGATTCTCCCGAGTGGGGCGGCAAGACAGGAACTACCAACGATCATGTCGATGGATGGTTTATGGGGATTACACCTAATCTCGTCACGGGTACTTGGGCAGGAGGTGAATACAATTGGATACGCTTTCTATATCTTGGAAATGGCTCTGGTGCTTCTATGGCCCGTCCATACTTCTTAAATCTGATGCGTAGATTAGAATCTGATCCTACTATCCAGATGAATAAAAATGCCTACTTCAAAAAACCAGAAGGCGATCGCATCGTTACAGATTGCTCCCGATACGAGCAGAAAACTTTCCCTAAGGACAGTGTCGATGTTCTCCGCAAAGTCAAAGAAGTATTAGACGAGTTCGATGATGAGTTCGATGGTCCTGGCTAAGGCCAGGATTGAAGGTCCTAAACGGACCTTCAAAATCGAACGAACTGCAACATCAGTTGCAGCGTACCCTCAATAATGTAATTACAAGAAATTTGTTCTTAGAAATTTATATGACTGACTGATTCTGGCAATAGCCTGAAATTAAAGGTCTTAAACAGACCTTTAATAAGGAAGGAACCGAGGCGCCCCTGCCGAGGCGTATCCTGTACATCACATAAGAGTCCAACAATTTACGGAGGCGCCTGCCGAGGCGTATCCTTCATATCACATTAGAGTGCACCGAAGCGCATCCTGCATATTGTCAGAATTAGGATTTTTAGGATTTGCGGATTTTAAGATGACTGACTGATTCAGGCAAAGCCTGAAATTAAAGGTCCTAAATGGACCTTTAATAAGGAAGGAACCGAGGCGCCCCTGTCGAGGCGTATCCTGTACATCATAAGAGTGCACCGAGGCGTGTCCTGCATATCACATAAAAGTCCTACAATTTAATCGAGCCGCTGCCAGGCGCATCCTGCATATTGTCAGAATTCATAATTACAGGATTTATGGATTTTAAGATCTAGAAACTACAAACCAACAAATCCCTCTTATCCTGTTTTAAATATGATAACTTAGATCTTGTAATCATTATAACTTCTATCTAAATGCAAAAACTATTCATCCTCTCACTCCTTATTATCACTGCTTTATCCGCCTGCAATAATAGATGCGAGTCTGATGTAGAAACATTTACCTTCCAAACTGATAAAGCTATTGAGATAACCTCTGATACGTCCTCGATGTTTGACTTTCATTCTATCTCGGATGGGGATATGATTGTCTTCATCTATTGGCACATGGCACCTGATTGTCGAGATGTAGATGACGATGAATATGGAGAAGAGTTAATCTTTCAAATACCCAGAAACCTTACCGAATTCCAATTTACTAATGAGGAACTGACAGAAGCGCAATGTCGATATAGAGAATTTGGTGCTTGGGCAATTCCTTATACTGCACCAGTTACAGAGGGCAGCATTTCAGGTCTCAAGACCTCCGATGACAGGTGGGAAATAAGAGTCTCCGTTGCAATTATTAAGCAATTTGGCAGAATTCCAGATAGAATTGAGTTTGAGACTACGTTTGAGGAGGCAGAGTAGTCCTTTTTCAAAGAAATTCTTTGGATATAAGCCAACCTATCAGAAATCACTTGGCTTTTTCCTCAGCCTACCCACCCAATAAGGTTGTTACATCAAGATTGATTGCTATCTTGGCGTCGCTACATGGAAGGTCAAAGAAAATATAGGATTTTAAGGTGGTTAGCCCTACTGTTATGGTTATTGCTGCTCATTGGGCTCATAGTGCCTACCAAGTTTATTCTTAATACGTTAAATGGTGACCTGCCGACTTTCGAAGACCTCGAAGACCCTGAATACGACGAAGCCAGTATAATCTATGATATAAAAGGCACTCCATTTGGCAAATATTATGTCGAAAACAGGGAAATCATCAGTTATGGTGATCTTAACCCCTTGATAGTCAACTCTTTATTGGCAACAGAAGACATCAGATTTCGATCCCATTCCGGTATAGACTTAAGAGCCTTGATCAGAGTAGGTTTCAAGACTGTTTTGTTACGGCAAGAGAGTTCCGGAGGTGGAAGTACCCTATCTCAACAGTTGGCCAAGCTACTTTTTAAGCGGCCGAGTCTCGCTAATAAGTCCACTATAGAGAAAGTCATTGTCCTACTCCGTACCAAAGTCGCTGAGTGGATCACCGCCGCAAGACTAGAGAAGAGTTATACCAAGAATGAAATAATGGCGATGTATCTCAACAAGTTTGAGTTCATCAACGGTGCCCACGGTATACAAGCCGCAGCTCAGACCTACTTCAATAAAAATCAAGACAAGCTTAATGTAGATGAGTCTGCCTTGCTCGTCGGTATGCTCAAGAACCCAAGTTTGTATAACCCGCTGAGGTTCCCAGAAAATGCCTCTCAGAGAAAAGATATCGTCTTATCACAACTCAAAAAATATTACGATGTCAGCGATCTAGGCCTGGACACACTAGTCGGCAAGCCTGTCGATATGAGCAACTTTGAGCGGGAGGCACACGATGTGGGACCAGCTCCCTACTTTAGAGCTGAATTGACCAAATGGTTGAGAAATCTCTTTCAAGAAAAGGGCATCAAAAAGGCAGATGGAACGGACTACAACATTTACACAGATGGATTAAAAATCTATACCACAATAGATCTCAATTATCAAAAGCACGCAGAAGAGGCTGTCAGAAACCATATGGAGTGGTTGCAGGACAGATACTGGGACGTATGGAAAAAAACAGACCCGTGGACCTTCGAAGCCGATAGTATTCAGAGGATAATCAGAAAAAACACACTGGATAGAAAGATAAAAGAATCGGATAGATACCTCTCTCTACACAATAAATACTTAGGCAAGGCGAAGGCTGCGGCACAGAAAAAATATGGCGAACTGAAGCTCAATGAAAACGTCCTGAAGGATCTAATCTCTGTATCTACCAAGAGAAGAAGCTGGTCGAGCGTAAGCCTTGAAAACAAAACAATAAAAGCGAATAAAGACACCTACAGAAAACTACTAGACTCTGGCGCATTGTGGTCAGATTTAAAAAACCAATACCAAGCGCTCCAGAAAGACTACAAAGAAATCTTCAAAACCAAGGTGCCGATGCAAGTCTTTGCCTATAGTGAAGAAGGGTACAAGGAAGTGGAAATGAGCCCTAGAGATTCTGTACGCTATCACAACCAACACTTACAAGCCAGTTTACTCTCAGTGCACCCTAAGACCGGACATATTAAGGCGTGGGTAGGAGGGCCAGGTTTTAATTATTTCAAGTACGACCACGTCAACTCACGCAGACAAGTAGGATCCACGATTAAGCCCTTTGTATATGCGACAGCGATCAGCCTGATGGGATTATCCCCTTGCCAAGAGTATGAAGACATCCAATATACTATAGCGCCTGGTGACGCCAATTTTCTCGTAGACGAGGAGTGGTCACCAAGTAATGCCAATGAAGAATTTACGGGAAACAAATACAACCTGTACCAAGGTCTTCTCTATTCTAAAAATTCTATTACTGTAAGACTTGTCAAAGAGATGGGCAATATGGATGTTGTAATAGAGATGCTGGACAATGCAGGTATCGACAAAGAGGCTGTGCACAGCGATGGTTCTAAAGTCATTCAGAGAGTACCTTCTATATCTCTAGGTGCCGTGGATTTGACCTTAAAAGAAATGGCTGGAGCCTATACAAGTTTTGCTAATAATGGCATCTATACGGAACCTATATTCGTAGCAAAGATTGAAGACAAATCTGGCAAAATAATCTACACAGGTGTGCCAGAAAGTAATCAAGCCATCAATCCGCTCTACAACGGGGTTATGGTCGATATGCTCAAGAACAATGTCGGCAGTGGGTATGGCCTTGGCGTCAAGACTGAGGTTGGTGGTAAGACAGGCACGACCAATGATTATGCAGATGGTTGGTTTATGTCTGTGGCGCCAGATCTCGTCACTGGTGTATGGACAGGTGGCGATGACAAGTGGATTAGATTCCAGACGCTACAAAATGGGCAGGGATTTGTAATGGCTAGACCTATTGTACAGAAATATCTGAAAAGTATAGAAGCAGATAGCCTAGCAGATTTTGATAGCGAAGCAGAATTCCCTATACCGCCTATAGGTTACTTAGACCTCGTTGATTGTGAAAAATACAAGCAAAAATCGATAGAAGAAGAACAAGTGAATAATCAGATCTCTTCTCGACGAGATGAGTTTGATGATGAGTTTGACGAATTTGAAGGAGAGTTTGATGAGGAATTTAATGAAGAATTTAAAGAAGATTCAAGTTCAGAAGGCAATGAAGCGACGGCAACAGAGGTGGTAGACACAACGACAACAAAACCCCTAGAGCAAGAAGCCTTTGACGAGGAGTTTGAAGAATTTGAAGCAGAAATAAAACCTGCCAAGGACACCTTAAAAAAACCAGGTGGCGGCGGAGGTCGATAACTAAACGAATTATGGGATTACTAGAAGGAAAAACAGCACTTATTACTGGAGGCTCTCGAGGGATAGGAAAAGCAATTGTAGAAAAATATTTAGCCGAAGGTGCCAATGTGGCTTTTACGTATCGGTCATCTTCTGCAAAAGCAGATGCTATAGTAGCAGAGGCGAATGCTGGCGACAAACTCAAAGCTTATCAGTCTGATGCCAGCAACTATACCTCATCAGAAGAATTGGTAAAACAAGTACTGGCAGATTATGGCACAGTCGATATTCTAATTAACAATGCAGGTATCACCAAGGATACCTTAATGCTCAGAATGGGCGAAGAGCAATGGGACCAAGTAATGGAAGTCAATCTTAAGTCCGTATTTAATCTGACCAAACACCTCCTCAAGCCTATGCTAAAAAACCGAGGTGGCTCGATCATCAATATGTCCTCTGTCGTCGGCGTCTTCGGCAATGCAGGACAGGCCAACTATGCAGCATCCAAAGCGGGCATCATCGGATTTACCAAGTCCATCGCCAAAGAAGTAGGTTCTAGAAATATAAGATGCAATGCTATAGCACCAGGCTTTATTGCTACAGAGATGACCAATGAGTTAGACGAAAAAACCAGAGATGCTTACACGGCGAGCATCCCTCTAAAAAGATTTGGGACTGGAGAAGACGTAGCCAATGCTTGTGTCTTTTTAGGCTCTGATCATTCTACCTATATCTCAGGGCAGGTCTTGAGTGTCTGCGGAGCTATGAATACTTAGTAAAGAAAACCAATGAAATACGTTCCGCTCTTTTTGTTCTGTTTAGTTACCTTGCTTCTCTGCCAGTGCAAAAAACAAAAAGAGTCTGTCCTTATAAGCGACCTTAATGGATTTGTCTTACAAGAAGAGGTAGAGGGATACAAGCGACCCTGCTCACAGAATATCAACTGTGCTCCTGATGAATACACGACAAAGAAGACTATCCGCGTCAATCTTCACTTCATAGATAGCCCAGAGCAAAACGCCACCTGGCCACTCACCGAGGGCAGAGATTATCTCAAGAAAGTCATTGCAAATGCCAACAAAAGATTAGGAAAAAATCAGAAAATGTTTCTGCCTGTGGGCAATGATACGCCTGTACTGGACCCAGGATTCAGATACAAAATTGTGGGTGTAGAAGAAGGGGATGATGGATTCTATTATCACATCGATTCTCTCCACTATTTCTTCATTAATAAAGGTAAGAATCGCAACAACTACAGTCGTGATGTAATGAAAAAATATGCAGTCGCAGCAGACTCTATTTTAAACATTTTTGTCATCTCGCATCCACAAGACAGTCTCAGTTCCAAAACCTACAAAGCGCACGGAGCAGGCGTTGCTCTAGGGACTTCTCTCAAAATAACTGGCCTCTACTCGCGGCGAGATGATCCACCGTGGTCTTGGGGCACCTTACTCAATCACGAGATAGGGCACGTGCTGGGCCTAGCTCACGCTTGGGGCAGTGATGGTTGTGATGACACTCCTGTACACGCCAACTGCTGGGACCGACACGCCAAGCGTGGATCGACAGGTGGCCCGTGCGGAGAAGGCTACTCCAATAATGTCATGGACTACAACAACCAACAAATGGCTTATACCCCTTGCCAACTGGGCAAAATCCATAAGTCATTCCACTTAATGAATAGCAAGACGCGTGGTCTCATCTATGATACTTGGTGTGACCTAGACACTACGGAGACTATAATGATCGATGGCAAGGTCGAGTGGCTTTGCGCTAGAGATATCAATAAAAATATAGTTATAGCAAAAGGTGGGGAGCTGCATCTGCATTGCCGTCTAGGTATGGCGAGTGGCTCTGGAATAAAGGTGTCAGAAGGCGGTCAGTTACACATCCACTCACACGCCAGGATCAACAATGCCTGTGGTGAGACCTGGGAAGGCATAGAACTCGCAGATAAAAAAAATGTCGCCAAGATGCTCTTTGTCTACGGTCAAGGAAGAATTACAGAAGTCAAACGACAACTAGCCGACAAGAATCCACAACTGTAAGACCTTTGTAGAGTAGGTGTATATCTGACGCAGTGGTGTTGTCAACCTAGAACACACAATTTCAAACCATATTTGACACAGGAAATTAACGGTGTTTTATAAAGAAAAAATTGCTCTCAAAAAGTTGGGAGTTTTTTTATGCTTTATTTTCCGGAAAGTTCTAATCCACTATCAACTTTTTGATCTATAGCCGGCACGCCTTCCTTCATCCATTTGGGTTCCGGAGCATCCATCAAGTAGTGATCAAAAAATTGCTCCATCCGGACATTGAAGTCCAGCCTATTTTGTCGCTTAACTGGCCAGTGAGGCTCTCCTCGATAATTAAGCATCCAAGCTGGCTTACCCAATCGTCTCAATCCTACAAAATATTCTATCCCCTGATACCAAGGCACAGCGCCGTCGTTATCATTATGTAAGATAAGTACAGGAGTCTCCACTCTATCTAACTCAAAGACAGGTGAGTTTTCTAAATACAAATCTGGCCTCTCCCACAATGTATATCCTAGACGACTTTGAGTTCGCTCATACTGAAACATACGACTCCTTCCACTCCTCCATCTTATCCCGCCGTAAGCACTCACCATATTGACGACAGGCGCACCAGCCTCAGCACAGGCAAATTTATTTGTCTTGGTAAGCATATAAGCAATCTGATATCCTCCCCAACTGTGCCCCTGCAGACCCATCCGCTCAGTATCAATAAAGCCTTCATCGATAAGTGCCTCTGTACTTGTCATCACTGCATCCATACAGCTCTCTCCAGGGTAGCCATCTCGATAATATATATCTGGATTAAAGACGATATATCCTTTGCTCGTATAGTAAGTATAATTAATCGTAGAGCGGTGTGCATAAGGTGCTCTGTGATTGTACAAGCGAGTAGAATTCTTTTCGTAAAAATTGATAATAAGTGGATACTTCTTGTCTGAATCAAAATTATCTGGTTTAGCAAGCAAGGCCTTTCTCTTGTTACCCTCCTTGTCTGTCCAGTGATATAACTCCATCGTTCCCCAGTTATAATCTTTTTGTTGAGGATTGGCGTGAGATATAGTTTTGGGTTTAGAAAACTTAAGGTCGTCAAGAATCAAATCTGGAAAAATTTCAAAGTTCTCTTTGGTGTACAATATTTTGTTCGATTTCTTGGCCTTGAGAGCTCCCGAGTATCTATAAGGTCCATCTACCATTGTCTGCACCTTTCCAGTCTTCAGGTCTAAAAGGGCATAGCCTGACGACATATCATCAAAGTCAATCTTGCTCAACAGCAGCGTCGTATCTGAGGGCAGACTTGTCCAATCATCATCAAGACTGATGTGCCGATATCTGATATTCTCTTTTCTCCCATCGGTAAGTTTTTTGGGTTGGCCTTGAGGATTGAGTTTCCATAAGTCATAGTGATCATATACTATAAGTTCTAGCCTATCTGTCCAGCCTACGCGTCCACTAGAAGAGGGATGCATCGGTCTATCATTCAGCTCGTCGTAGAGCCCCCCTTTTGACATCAAGGATTGCTTTCCTGTTTGCATATTGATGGCATTCCAGGTTGTATCAGCACGCTCGTACCAGTAGGCATACCTTCCATCAGGTGAGAGACGTGGCCTACCTTCTATACGTGTTACAATTTTTGATTTTTGACCAGTCTTTGCATGTACTTTATAGACATCTCTGTAGTCGTGCCCTTTCCACGTGGCATACTTTTCATAGGCCCTTCTATCGGTCGTAAGGTGATAGTCTCCTTTTTGCTTAGCACTCAGTCGTATTTCTTTATTGTCTTCATCGGTGACTTGGACAAATTTTTTCGACTTCAAATTATATGTCATCACATAAGTCTCCTTCTCCGTGTTTTTGAGG
>CALFUU010000028.1 GCA_937929835.1 uncultured Saprospiraceae bacterium
TTATGATCTAGCTTGCTCGTATCTACTGCATCAAAGTATTCATTGGAAGCGAGATTGACCAGTAGCGAGCTACCTTGCTCTTTCATCGTTGCATTGATCTCTTTGGTAACCCGATCTCTCCAGAATTCATAGAGATTAGGGCCTTTGGGATTATCTAATCGAGTACCCATCTCTAATCTGTAGGGTTGCATTTTATCCATAGGTCTGAGTAAGCCATATAGGCCGGAGAGGATTCGGAGATGGTGTTGTGCATAAGTCATGGCTTTGGCATCGAGTGTGTCTGCATCGAATCCTTGATAGACGTCTCCTCTAAACATATAGATCGCCGCCTTGGAATTACTTACCGTGTAGCGGCTACCAAACCTCTGGTATCGGTCATGGTTAAGCAAGGCCAACTTGTCACTGATGCGCATCAGTTCCTTGATATCTTTCTGACTGTGGTCCTTGAGTATTTTGACGAGCTCACTCGTGTGCTTTCTAAACTTGGGTAGTTCTAATCCAGGATTGACTTCTGGGCCTTCTGCAAGTGTCTTAGCTGGGGATAGGAGTATGAGCATAGTTATTGGTTTAGTTCTATTATAGTCAACATCAAATCTAGAAATAGGATTTTGATATTAGGATAATTTCTCATTTCGGACATAAAAAAAGCCTTCAGGGCTGTACCTGAAGGCTATTGTATTTCTTGTGTAAGGGACGATTACTTTCCTCCACCAGGAGATAACATCGTCGGCTCTGTAGAAGGAACAGATTCCTCTTCTTCTACTTTGAGCACCTTACCTGTTACTTTTATGACGTGCTGTGGTGCATTGGAAGTTTCGTTAGTTGTAAACTTGACTGTTTTGGTAAATGGACCAACTCTATTTGTAGCATATCTAATTTCAATGTCAGCTGATTCGCCTGGCATAATAGGTTCTTTAGGCCATACAGGGACTGTACATCCACAAGATCCTTTAGCATTGGTTATGACGAGAGGCTCGTCTCCAGTGTTTTCAAATTTTAATAGTCTTAATGGCTCACTATGCTGATCTATGGTACCATAATCAACTGTTAGAGACTCAAATTCCATAAAAGGACCACCATCTTCAGGAGATCTTTCCTCTTGAGGTGCATCTGGATGTGCAATGGGTGTTGGCTTTACTTGAGAGTAAGCTAGACTTACAGTTAGGAAGCAAACAAACAAGAGTGATATTTTCTTAATCATCGTGAATTATAATTTTTCGTATATCAAAAGTAACACTATTAGCGCCAATAGTAAACTGTAAAATATTTAATGAGACGTTAATGAGGCCGTCAGGTTTAAGAATACCTTAGGTTATTGGCCTCGAGACGCCATAATCACTGGCAATTGAACACTATGGAGGAGATATAGTTCTATCTTTGTGGTTCCTAATTTCCTGACCAAAAAAGCCCTACGAATGTTGGATTTTCCTGAGATTGCACTTACTGACTCGGTAGTAGATGCTGACACATCATTTGTAAAGAAAGTCCTACAGGATTTTTGGATAGCGTGTATCAGTAGAGAAGCCAGTATCCTTGGTCGCAAAGAAGTGCTTACGGGTAAGGCCAAATTTGGTATTCTAGGTGATGGCAAGGAGTTGCCTCAGATAGCACTTGCACACTTTTTTAAAAAAGGAGACTTCAGATCGGGTTATTATAGAGACCAGACTTGGATGATGGCCCTAGGCTTATGCTCTATTGAGGCTTATTTCGCGCAACTCTATGCTGATCCCAAACAGGACCCATTTAGTGGAGGTCGTCAGATGAATAATCACTTCGCCACACCTCTCATAGATAGTCAGGATAACTGGACGACGCATACAGAGAGATACAATGTCAGTGCCGATATATCTTCGACAGGTGGGCAGATGGCCAGAGCGCTAGGCTTGGCGATGGCTTCAAAAAAATATAGAGCGCTCAAGGATCTTGATCCGCAGAGCCAATTTTCAGACAGAGGTAATGAAGTCGTA
This sequence comes from uncultured Saprospiraceae bacterium, assembly GCA_937929835.1. Taxonomy (GTDB): domain Bacteria; phylum Bacteroidota; class Bacteroidia; order Chitinophagales; family Saprospiraceae; genus RFSX01. The sequence goes on from CALFUU010000028.1 coordinate 1,968, forward strand.
TTCTGCTCGATCGGCGATGCGAGTACTTCCGAAGGCATCTTTTGGGAGACACTCAATGCCGCAGCCGTGTCTAAGGTGCCGCTAGCGGTCGTCGTATGGGATGATGGTTATGGTATCTCAGTCCCTAAGGAACTCCAGACCACAAAGGGTAGTATTTCTGAAGTTTGCCGTGGGTTTGAAGTTGATGCAGAAGGTAATGGTATAGATATGTACGAGGCCAAGGCTTGGGATTATCCTTCATTGGTCAATGTATTTGACAAAGCCGCAGCCAAGACTCGAGCTGAGCACAGACCCTGCCTGATACACATCCAAGAATGCACCCAGCCACAAGGTCACTCGACGTCTGGGTCACACGAGCGGTATAAGACCAAAGAACGTTTGGCCTGGGAAGAAGCCTATGATTGTATCAACAAGATGGAAGAATGGATACTGTCCAATGGCTTTACGACACAAGAGGCTATCACTAAAATGAGAGCAGATGCCAAGGCTTATGTCAAGCAAGGCAGTAAAAATGCTTGGACAAACTTCCAATCCTCAGTTAAAGGTGCCAGAAAGGAATTGGTCCAATTATATAAAGCAGCAACGGACAACGCAGTAAAAGACAAAGGTCTAGGCGAGCTAGAAAGCCCCTTGCCGATGACGGGTTCTGAGGTGCTAGACCTAGCAAGACGCTTACAGACTCAACTAAAAATAGAAGGCCAGCCAATCGCTGCAGAGCTGACGGAGTTTGTCAATAAGCATAGAGAAAAAGGTGCCGACACTTACAATACCAAATTATATAGTGACTCCGAAAGATCAGCGCTCAATGTCCCTGCCCAACCCGCAGAATACTCAGACGCTAGCGAGCAGTTGAATGGGTATCAGGTCATCAATGCATTTTTTGATCAGACCTTTGAACGCTATCCAGAGGCTATCGCATTTGGAGAAGATGTAGGGCATATCGGAGATGTCAATCAAGGCTTTGCGGGCTTGCAAGACAAGTATGGTATAGAGCGAGTCTTCGATACAGGCATCAGAGAATGGTCCATAATGGGGCAGGCGATAGGGTTGGCGATGAGAGGCTTCAGACCGATAGCTGAGATTCAGTATCTCGATTATCTGATCTATGGGATGTCACCGTTGAGTGATGACCTAGCCACACTCAGATATAGGTCTAACAATCAACAAATGGCACCGGCGATCATCAGGACTCGAGGTCATAGACTGGAAGGTATATGGCACGCAGGATCGCCACTCGGTATGATGATCAATAGCTTCAGAGGACTCTACATCTGTGTGCCTAGAAATTTTGTCCAAGCTGCAGGTATGTATAATACCCTGTTGCAATCTACAGACCCAGCTATCGTTGTCGAGGTGCTCAATGGGTACAGGCTTAAAGAAACCAAGCCAGACAACTTAGCAGACTTCACTGTACCGCTAGGCTCGCCAGAGGTGATGACGCAGGGGACGGATCTGACCATTGTCACTTATGGTGCCTGTGTACGCTATGCTCAAGAAGCCATAGATAGGCTGAGTAGTCTATATTCGATAGAGCTGATCGATGTGCAGACGCTGATTCCTTTTGATATGGAGCATACCATCGTAGAGTCTCTTAAGAAGACCAGCCGTGTCTTGTTCTTTGATGAAGATGTGCCAGGAGGGGCGACGGCCTATATGATGCAGCAAGTGCTAGAGTTGCAAGGTGGCTATTTCCACCTGGATGCGGCGCCTAAGACACTTACAGCAAAGGCGCATAGATGTGCCTTTGGGTCAGATGGTGACTACTTCTCTAAGCCACAGGTACAAGATGTAGTGGATGTGGTTATGGAGATGATGGAAGAGTAGAGGATAATGCTCATTTTACTGCCTTTTTCATCTTAAGTTCTCGATGTGCATATTAAAAAAAGTCCGAAAGACTTGATGCCATATTTAGAGAGACTTCAGAATAATTCCATATATCTGAGACCTGATTCTTAGAGAGTTAGCAACTTATATTTTTTGCACAACCTCAGATAAGATTAGTTCTCCTGAAGATTCATTATTAACCCTAAGGAGATAAGAGCCAGAGACTAAATCCTGAGTCGTAATCTGAACTGTTTTATAATGGTGACCCATCTTAATCAATCGACCTTGAAAATCAAATAGCTCGTACTGGAAATTTAAATCTTGGCTTAGTTCTAAATTAATTCTATCCGAAGTGGGTTGCGGGAAGATTCTATAAGCAGTGGTTACTTTCTCTTCTTCTTGCTCATCATCAGTTCGAGTCAGAAAATTATAGACCTCATTTTGACCACAACTATTTTCTTGAATACAACCATCTGATCCCATTCTGAAGGTCCAGATATCTCCTTTAGCCTGACGAAAAATAAAATCAAACGAATCCATAACTTCACTTCCTTGGCCAAATCCAAATAAGTCACCGTTTTCTGTTTCATGGATTATATCAATATTAAAATACTTATTATTGCCATAATTATCAAATTCTATGTAGCTATAATCCCATAACTTATCTACCAGCCCAAACTCTTTAAACCTAAGCCTTGTAGCGAAGGCTGATTTGCGATGACCAGCTACTTCAAAATCGATATCACTGAATTCTGGTTCCAATTCATCCAAAAAAATCAAACCACTACCAAAATAAAGAATGTCACCTTCTCTAGTTTCTATAAGCCTCTTGATGTGTTTCCTTCTACTAGGGAAATCTGGAACATCTAGAAAAGACCCTAAGTCAGTGCCTCTAACATCAAACTTACGGTAACCAGCATTATTTCTTACTGTTACTATTACCTCTCCTCCAGTGGTGACTAACATATCATCGAATATATTGTGAGTAGGCAGATCCCATTCAGCATCCAGAATTGTGATCATAGGCTCATCAGAAATTAACGACATCTTGTCATCGTACAGCTTGATATTAAAATTACTATTTCCTCCAGTAGAGTGAGCGACAACCAGCGTATCCTGAAATGTTCCGATAGTATGGACACCATTAAAAAAGTGATCAGGATCATCATAGATAATGAGTGAGTCTGCCTCCATAGTCTCCTTGTCTATCCAGATGACAAAGCCGAGATCGCCATCCTCATTAAGCAATTCATTTTGACTACCACCTATGATCAGTTTATCACCTAGGGATACAAGGTGACCCTTTGGAAAACCGCTCGCATTCTCTTTAACAATATAGTCATGTGACGCAATGAGCGAAAAGTCTTCTAGGCTATATCTATCAAGCCTATAACGGTACTGGAGAGTGTCTAAAGGCATATGGGCCAAGTACAAGCTATTATCAGATATAATGAGTTGTTGCGGCCTCATATAACCTCTTAGAGGCGGTATGCTCTTGATGAGTTCTGGTTCTCCAGTTGAGACCGGTATTTTATAAAACGAAGATTCTGGATTTACCCCGAGATAACCACTCTGTATGAGAGCATAGACCGTATCATTCTGAATACACGAGGCCGATACAAAATCTAGCTGATCACCACCAGGTCTAGAAAAAAACCTGTAATGCTGAGCAGTGAGAGTCGTAGAAAGTATCGATATGAGAATGGATAAGGTTAGAATCTTATGCATAATTCAAATTTGTTTATACGATAATTGAAAGAAAATAGATGTGGAGCCTTGAGCTCCACACCTATTGTAATAATCTAAATTTTAGTCACTTTAACGGCTTTGAGTAATAGATCATCAGAATCATAAAACGATACTAAATAAATTCCTGTAGAGTAGCTACTCAAATCTACACTTAAACCTTCATAGAATGGAATTCTATCTAGAGTTAGACCTTCCAAAGACATAATGCTAATATAGTCAACTCCTTCTGCCCCTCTGAAGTAAATTTTATCTTGCGCAGGATTAGGAAAGACCTCAATTTCTTTTGCCTTTAACTCTCTTTTGGCTAATTCATTAGAATGGGATTGCGAATTATGCTCACAGATTACAATTTCATTTGTTAAAGCATGATAAACTGCGTGCGCTTTTCCACCTAAAGGATGATGCTTTTCTACTATTTGTCTCAAGTTATTTAGGGATAATTCTGATGCTTCGTAGGCGGGATTGTTGAGCCGATCAATATTTATTTCTTGTGCATATAGATAGTCTTGCTCAGCTTCGGAAGACGCTGAGATTGTTGATAAATATGTACTTGCTTCAGCATATCTCATTTGTTCTATATATGAGCTAAGAATGAATCTTTTTGCAGAAAACCCATACTGTCCAAGTGTTTCTTTTAAAAACTCAAAATTATTATTAAAACTCTCATGATACACTATAGTGCTTAATATTCTGTTCTTCTGAGCCGATAGCTTTGCAACTTCAAAAAATCCTGGATCAGTAGGCAGACTTGTTGGGTGAGTACCTTCAAGTTCCACTATATTAGATTCTATTTGCTGGACTAATGTTAGCATCGCAGATCTGTTATAACTACCTCTGCCCTCTTGTTGTTGGCCCTCAGGTAGATCTACAATTTCTGATAACCCAGAACCGACTGGTGATGGTGGTATACAAGTCCAAGAAGTTGTAGGATGACAATCTCTTGGTGTATCGAAACTTGCCAATGGCTTAGTCCCAGTAAATGTAGGTGGTATTGGCATTGGAGCAGTTTCATAATTAGGATGAAGATTACTAGATAATGGAGTTCCATTAGTAATCATATAATCAAACCTTAAGGCATCTACTCGAGCTATAGAACGATTATTAGAAAAGGTTCCAGGTCTTGTAAATTCATTTGAAGCACTTACGCCATTTTCTAGTCCCTGTGTTGGCAGTACTCCAAAATTAGTTCCGTGTCCATTAAGCACAAAATCTATAGAGTTGGTATTGTTTTCAAAGCAATTAGCACTAAATTGATAACCAGAATTCTCAAATCTGGCTGTAATGCCTATCGCATTAGCAAAGGTGTAGTTTAATGCAGAAGAATTATTATTTGCACCTGTTGATATTAGTTCTTGTCCAGTTACACCAATGTTGTAGAATTCATTATCGGTAATATCGAAAAAAGATGTTCCTTGAATGGATATCCCATAATCCATACACTGAAAAATGTTGTCTTCGATGGATGTCCCCAAATAATTATTTGGAGAAATTATAACCACCCCTCTTGTCCCTCCAAAAAAATTGTTTCCATTCTGGTCTAATCCAATACTACATGAATGACTTTTGCTTCCTGAATAGGATGCTTCGATACTTGCATCTTGAATGCTAGCTATTCCTGAGCCATCAAAATTGCTATTAGTTAAGGTATATGATGCATCTATCGTAAAAATAGCATTTTCAAGGAAATCAGAAAAGTAGCAGTTATTAATATTTACTCCATAGTTACCCCACCCTGAAATAGCTTGCACATGTCCAATAAAATTCGTGTTGGAGATAGAGCTTAAATCATTTCGTAGGTAAGGCATAAATGCAATAGCTTTCTTGTTGTTTATGAAGTGCGAACCATCAATCAACACGATGCCGCCATAATGAGAAGCC
>CALFUU010000029.1 GCA_937929835.1 uncultured Saprospiraceae bacterium
ACTGAGGTGGCCGTGGGCAAGGAAGTCCGATATTTTGATGGCAAACCACATATACTAGAAAGTGCCTTGACGGCTGATTTTGCCATAGTCAAGGCTTGGAAAGGCGATAGATTTGGTAATCTCGTCTTCAAAGGAACGGCAAGAAATTTCAACCCCGTGATGGCTATGGCTGGAAAGATTACCATCGCTGAAGTGGAAGAGATGGTAGAGCCGGGCGAGCTGGACCCCAATTTTATTCATCTGCCTGGCGTCTTTGTCCAGCGTATCTTCCAAGGTGTCCATTATGAAAAAAGAATCGAGCAAAGAACAGTAAGAGAAAAGGCCTAGTCCTCATAATAAAAAAAAGAAAAAGCCTTTAAAAAAGTAAGCAGCAATTATCACAAAGTATCGATTGCTCCACAAATTAAACTGCAAGAAATAATGTTAGATAAAACTGGAATAGCAAAAAGAATCGCCCAAGAACTCCAAGACGGATGGTACGTCAACTTAGGAATAGGCATCCCTACGCTTATCGCCAACTATGTCCCTGAGGGTCTTAATGTTGTCTTCCAATCGGAAAATGGTATCCTCGGTATGGGCCCCTTCCCCATAGATGGTGAAGAAGATGCCGATCTTATCAATGCTGGCAAGCAAACCATAACGGCACTGCCAGGTGCTGCTATATTTGATTCTGCTATGAGCTTTGCGATGATACGTGGTAAACATATCCAGCTTACGGTACTAGGGGCAATGGAGGTATCTGATTCTGGAGATATTGCTAACTGGAAGATCCCTGGAAAAATGGTCAAGGGTATGGGGGGTGCTATGGACTTAGTCGCCTCTTCTGATAATATAATCGTCGCGATGATGCACACCAATCGTAAGGGCCACTCCAAGCTACTCAAGCAATGCTCTCTACCACTTACCGGTGTCAAATGCGTCAAGAAAATAGTGACCAATCTAGCCGTACTCGACGTCACCGACCAAGGCTTTAGATTGTTAGAAAGAGCACCAGGTGTCAGTGTAGAAGACATACAAGCAGCGACAGAGGGCAGATTGGTTATCGAAGGAGATATACCAGAGATGAAAATTTGATAGCTCAATCAATTGCAGTCTATGGATACTATAAGGCTGGTCAGAACAACAAATACAGACCCTGACTTTCTAGGCCTAGTCAATGAGCTCAATGCTGAGCTAGCCATACTGGATGGTGATGAGCACGATTTCTATAACCAATACAATGGCCTAGACAACATCAAGCACATTCTCGTCGCTTATATAGGTGAGATACCTGTAGGTTGTGGTGCCATCAAAATCTATGACGACTCCACGATGGAAGTCAAACGTATGTACACCTCAGAGAAACATAGAAACAAAGGGGTAGCCATAAAACTCTTGACCCGATTAGAGCACTGGGCAGCAGAACTCGGTTATACTACTACGATTCTCGAAACCGGATTGCGACAAGAAGCCGCTATAGCCTTGTACTACAAAGCAGGCTACGAGCTCATCAGCAACTATGGACAATATGCAGGTGTCGAGAACAGCCGTTGCTTTGAGAAGAAACTCCTCAGCTGATCCCCTCACTTAGAAGTACTCAAGTAGGACACAAAAGTCCGATCTAAATCAATAGACAATTCACCTTAGATATTACCTTCGCACATTCAAACTAGAAAAAGATGAGTACAGTAGCAGAATTTAAAGATCTCGTTTCCAATATCGAAAAGAGCACTGGATACAAGCAACCGATTGCCTTCGGCTTAGGGGTCCGTAAATCTAAAGGTGGGACGACTATGGAAGTATTCTATCCTCATATTAATTACCGATCAGCCTACGGCACTGCAGCCATACTCCACAAGGTATCTGGACGTAGTGCGAGTGAGAACGAAACAGTCACCCTATCCTCTGCTCAACTAGGCGAAGCATTAAGCCATTTTACCGCCTTTGAAAATGATGGGAAACAACATCCCAATATCGATCTACTCAAAGCGCTATCAGCAGCCTCAGCACCGAGCACCACCTATCACGACCTCGATATCGTGTGCTACTTTATGCACGATCAGTCCAAGGAGGTGCAGACACCTGAGGAAGGCTATTTCAAAACACAATGCCTCAGCCAACTCCACGTGAAGCCGCACGAAATGAACTGCTCGGGTATCTTCGGTAAGATGCACAATATCGCCTGGACCAATAAAGGCCCTATCCTACCGCAAGATCTCACCGCAGAAAGATTGAAGTGGAACTTTAAGGGAGAGGAGCTAGTCGTTAGCCACGTAGATAAGTTTCCTTATATGGTCAACTTCCACGTGCCAGATGGCGTCCGCATCGTTATGGGCTCTAAAGTAAGATTGGGTGCCCACCTCTCACCTGGGACGACAGTGATGCCGGCTGGCTTTGTCAACTTCAATGCGGGTACACTGGGCAAAGCAATGGTAGAAGGACGGATCTCCGCAGGCGTCGTCATCGGAGACAAGACAGATATAGGCGGGGGCGCCTCCATTATGGGTACACTGTCTGGAGGTAATAAGCACGTTATCTCTATAGGCGAGCAATGCCTCCTTGGTGCCAATGCTGGCACCGGTATCTCCTTGGGTGATGGCTGCACCGTGGCGGCAGGCACGTACATAACAGCAGCAGCCAAAGTCTTCCTATACAACAAAGAGAAACAACCCATCGATCTCTCAGGAAATGTGGTCTCAGAGGGCGACAATATTGTCAAGGGGGCTGACTTGAGCGGTAAGGCATATCTCCTCATCTATCAAGACACGGAAAGCGGGCGGCTTATCGCTAGACCTAATACGAAGGTTATAGAGTTGAATGAGAGTCTGCATGCTTAATAGAAGGAGCTAGCTATAATCAAATATGTTTTGCTGTCCTATTTCTTGACACAGTGATCGTTTATCTAAAAATTAGTCTTACTCGACTAGATATAATGACTATCTTTGGTCAAATCCTACCAATATATTGGTCAAAGAAGTCAAAATATCCTCGAAATCGACAGGTCCTAAGAAGCGGGACAAGATCCTCACCAAAGCCGTAGAAGCCTTTAATCTAAAGGGGTATCACGCTAATTCGCTGTCTGATCTTGCGGAATATTGTGGGATGAGTAGAGGTAATCTGGCGTACCATTATAAATATAAAGAGGACATCCTTGATGATATTTCTGTCAAGATGCAGAAGACCATCAAGCGCTATCAACAGAAAAGGATGGACTTTCCAGCCTTCTTTAATCTGAGCTTAGACATAAGAACCTGTAGGTCTCTACAAAGGGCTTTTCCCTTTGTATTTAGAGATATGTCCGTACTGGAGCACGCCTCTATTAAGGATGTCATGTCGCATTGGTCTAAGGAGGTCATCAAGCGCAACCTCAATGCCTTTTTGTATGGCATAGAGATCGGCAATGTCAAGCCGGAGCCATTTTCTGGTCTATACTATAACCTCTCCCTCAATGCCTGGCTCTTGACCTATTATTGGGTAGCGCAAGAGTCTGTTCGTGAGATCGGTAAAGAAGATGCAGAGACGATGGTCTGGTCGACAATATTTCCACACTTTACAAAAAAAGGGCAAGAAGCTTTTCATAGTCATTATGGACAAAACTTTTTGGCCAGCTCTGGCATTTCTATACAGCAGTATAAGGATATGCAACACCTCATTTGAAAAATTTAAAATCAACATAAATGTATTCAGCATATTTTACAGAAGAGCATCATTTATTTAGAGAAGGGTTCAGAACTTTTCTCAAAACTGAAGTTGTTCCCCATCTAGATGAATGGGAAAAAACAGGCACTATACCGAGAGACATCTGGCCAAAATTTGGAGAAATGGGCTACTTCGGTATTCGCTATCCTGAAAAATATGGTGGCCTAGATTTAGACATATTTTACCTAATCATCTGGTTAGAAGAGATGCAGCGCATTAATTCAGGTGGCTTTGCCGCAGCGATGTGGGCACACAATTATTTGGCGATGACCCATCTCCTTAAGGAAGGATCTGAAGAAATAAAACAAAAATATCTGACCGCTAGTATCTCAGGGGAGATGATTGGTTGTCTCTGTATTTCTGAGCCCTTTGGAGGATCAGATGTAGGCTCGATGAGAACGACAGCCTACAAGGAAGGAGAAGAGTATGTGCTCAATGGTTCTAAGACGTTCATCACTAATGGTGTATACTCGGACTACTTGGTTGTAATTGCCAAAATGGATCCTAACGATCCCAAATCTATGGGAGTTTTTCTCGTAGATAGAGACACCAAAGGTCTCTCCGCATCCAAGCTAGATAAGCTCGGCTGGAGAGCATCGGATACAGGAGAAATTGCTTTTGATAATGTGCGCATACCTGCATCTAATCTTATGGGAGAGCCAGGCAAAGGTTTCTACTACGTGATGCAGCACTTCGCTCTAGAGAGACTTATTATGGGGGTCAATGCCCACGCCAGAGCGGAGTATGCATTAGAGTATACGAAGCAATACATGTCTGAGAGAACTGCCTTCGGAAAAACTATAGACAAATTCCAAGCGCTCAGACATCGTATGAGTGAAATGTATACAGAAGTGGAAATCGTCAAAGCTTTTAATTATCAAGTAGCTGCCAATCTCGACAAAGGCGTCTATGTCGTCAAGGAAGCGTGTATGTCCAAACTCCAGGCGACAAAGATTGCAGATGAAGTCATATACTCTTGCCTACAACACCTCGGAGGCTACGGTTATATGGAGGAATACCCATTGGCAAGAATGTCCAGAGACAGCAGACTCGGCCCTATCGGCGGCGGTACCTCAGAGATCCTTAAGGATGTTATCGCAAAAATGATTCTAGACGGAAAGACTTACAAGAAGAGCGCCTAAGGATAATTTTACCTTGTAGATCAATAAGAAATAAAAGCAGATCAGTAGCAAAACTAAATGGCAAAAAAGATAAATATAGAGCACAGCAAAAACGAAGATGAGATGAAGCTCTCACTCTCAGCAATGCGCAGGAAGCTAGAAAAAATTCATCTCGGTGGTGGCGAAAAGAAACTCGCTAAGCAAAAAGCTAAAGGCAAGATGACGGCCAGAGAGCGAGTCGAATACCTCAAGGATGACGACTCACAATTCTTAGAACTGGGTGCTTTTGCTGCCTACAAGATGTACGAAGAAGTGGGTGGAGCCGCGGCAGCTGGTATAGTAGCAGGCCTCGCACATATAGCGGGTAGGCTTTGTATGATTGTCGCCAATGATGCTTCTGTAAAAGCTGGAGCTTGGTTTCCTATGACAGCCAAGAAGAACCTGAGAGCCCAGGAGATTGCGATGGAAAACCACTTGCCTATTATCTATCTTGTGGATAGTGCAGGCGTCTTCTTACCGATGCAAAACGAGGTCTTTGCCGACAAAGAGCACTTTGGACGGACATTTAGAAATAATGCTGTGATGTCTTCTAAAGGCATCCCACAGATAGCTGCAATTATGGGCAGTTGTGTGGCGGGTGGCGCTTACCTCCCTATTATGTCTGACGAAGCTCTCATCGTAGAAGGGACAGGAAGCATCTTTCTAGCTGGTCCTTATCTCGTCAAGGCTGCGATAGGAGAAGACGTGGATAAAGAAACGCTTGGCGGAGCACACACACAAACCGCTATATCAGGTGACGTAGACTATAAGTGCAAGGATGATGCAGAATGCCTTGATACTATAAAGCATCTCGTATCTAAGATAGGGTCGAGAGAGAAGGCAGGTTTTGATAGAATCGAGGCAAAGCCACCTCAATTACCTAGCGAAAAAATTTACGAGCTCTTTCCAGCAGATAGAGCCAAGCCTTATGACACTAGAGAAATTCTCAGTACGATCGTCGATGAAGGTGAATGGACTGAATACAAAAAAGACTATGGGCAGACCATCATCTGTGCTTACACACGTGTAGATGGGTGGGCTGTAGGCCTAGTGGTTAACAATAGACAGGTGGTCAAGACTGCTAAGAAAGAAATGCAGTTTGGTGGTGTTATCTATTCTGACAGTGCTGACAAAGCGGCACGATTCATTATGAATTGTAATCAAAAGAAAATTCCTCTGATCTTTTTGCACGACGTATCTGGCTTTATGGTAGGCAGTAGATCAGAGCACGGCGGCATCATAAAAGATGGTGCAAAGATGGTGAGTGCAGTCTCCAACAGCACAGTACCTAAAATCAGTATCGTGATGGGTAATTCTTATGGAGCGGGCAACTATGCGATGTGTGGGAAGGCGTATGATCCTCGGTTTATCTTCTCGTGGCCAAGTGGGCGGATAGCCGTGATGGGTGGCAAGCAGGCCGCTAAGACGTTAATGCAGATACAAGTTGGTTCTATGAAAGCTAGAGGAGAAGAGCCGACCGAAAAAGAGCAACAAGAGCTCTTTGACAAAATCTATGCGAAGTATGAGTCAGAAACCTCACCCTACTACGCAGCTTCTAGATTATGGACAGATGCTATTATCGATCCTAAAGAAACGAGAAACATCATCTCCAGATGCATAGAGGCAACCAGCAATGCACCAGTAGAAAAATTTAATGTAGGGGTCATACAGACCTAAAACAGTGACCAACTCTTGACCACTACAATGCAACATATCAACGAGCTCAGTAAAAGTGTAGACCTTATAGAATGTCCTAGAGACGCTATGCAAGGCATCAAGGACTTCATCCCCACTGAGGATAAGATAGCTTATATCAATAGCTTGCTCAGAGTGGGCTTTCAGCGTATAGACGTAGGGTCTTTTGTTTCTCCTAAAGCCATTCCTCAAATGAGAGATTCGGGAGAAGTTATAAGATCTCTTAATCTAGAAAAAACAGATTCCAAACTCTCTGTGATCGTCGCCAATAGAAGAGGTGCACACGACGCAGTGGCCTATGATGAAGTCGATATTCTTGGCTACCCTTTCTCCATTTCAGAAACCTTTCAAAAAAGAAATACCAACAGCTCTATTGAAGAGTCGCTGCAGCGTGTAGCAGACATCCAAGCCATTGCTCTAAAAAACAATAAAGACTTACTGATCTACATATCAATGGCATTTGGCAATCCTTATGGAGATCCTTGGAATGTAGAAATTGCCTACAATTTTGTCAAGAAACTTATCAGTATGGGTATTAAGAAATTTTCTCTTTCTGATACCATAGGTGTTTCTTCGCCAGAGAGTATAGACTATCTATTTAAAAATCTCATCGCCTATTTTCCTGAAGTCCTTTTCAATGCACATCTGCATACAACACCAGACAAGTGGGAAGAAAAAATAAAAGCTGCATATAAGGCAGGGTGTAGGTCCTTCGATGGCGCAATAAAAGGTTATGGTGGATGCCCAATGGCTAAGGACAAGCTGACTGGTAATATGCCTATGGAGCATATGGTCAACTACTTTAGTAGTCAAAATATCCCCACAAATATTGACTTAGAAAAGTTTAACACTTCAATGAAGGAATCTACTAGCATCTTTCAAAGTGTAAATTAGGCGTCAATAATCCTGCAATAAAAAGGAGCCATTCGAATAAAAGTTGAGAACTTTGAGGAAGCCCTTAATAATTCTCTCTATTTGGTAGATTCCTGAAAAGAATTTACGATAAAGTGGTAACCTATTACCCAGAAGGCACATTAATGGGCAGGCGAGCTCGATCAATTTAATTTGTGAACCATTTGATCTTATATATCCAATGATAAGATACTTTATCCTTCTGTGTGCAGCCTTATTAGGCCTAAGTGCCTCATTATCAGCGCAATGTGACGATGTTTTTTCAGGTAGTCCCTGGCTGACGTCTATTATTAATCCCGATGCTTGCAATCGTGAGGCTGTGGCCATATACCCCTCCTTTGTGATTACTTTCACTGATGAGGTGACCGTATTTGATAGAAATGGTAACCAGACCTGTAGCGGAAACGCATGTCTTGCTACTCTCAATATATCCGATCCTCTGACGGTATGGAGTTGCAACAATGCGAACCAATTCTTTTTTTCGGCCAATCAGGATTTAGAAATAAACTTTCCGACATCTTTTGTAGCTGGACCTCAACCCTCTGGAACACCTTGTGTACCCCCAGTCTGTAATCTGGTTACAGGAACAGATATCAGCCCTAATACCAGTATGGTTAATTTATTGCCAGGTTTAAATGGAGCTGTCATATCGCCTTCAGAAACAAACATCTATTTCTATAGTAGAATTGCAACTGAGGTTGTCGGTACTCCAGGAGATTGCGGCTGTACGCCACAGACGGTTGTAAATTATTTTATCATAAAAAATGTAGGGGAACAAGATGATGATGGAGATATGGTCTGCAACTTCATTGATAACTGTCCCGATACATTTAACCCAGGCCAAGAAGATAATGATGGTGATGGCATCGGTGATGTCTGTGACCCATTTGATGGTTGTTCGCCTGGCTTTCCGTGTGATGACCTCAATCCTAATACAATAAATGACATTTTTGACGACAACTGTGATTGTTCAGGAACACTGCTCGTAATAGATAGTGACGCTGATGGCATTGCAGATAATGATGACAATTGTCCACTTAATTTTAATCCAGGACAAGAAGATGCCAACAACAACGGGATTGGTGATGCTTGTGATACAGTTACTTGTACTCCTTGGTCAGCGTGTGATGATGGCGACCCCCTTACCGTTGCTGACAAATGGGATGATGACTGTAACTGTGCAGGAGATTTTGTCGGATTTGATTTTGATGGTGACGGGATCCTAGACTATGAAGATAATTGTGCAAGTACATTTAATCCAGGTCAAGAAGATTCAGACAACAATGGTATTGGTGACGTCTGTGATGATTGTACTTTCGGTGCATTCTGTGATGACAATAACCCTATGACTATCAATGATAGGATAGATGCCAACTGTAATTGTTTAGGCACACCAGTCGTGACAAATAACGATCAAGACAATGATGGTATCACCGATGCTAATGATAACTGCCCTACTACTTTTAATCCTGGGCAGACGGATAGCAATGGCAATGGTATAGGTGATGCTTGCGAAAACACAACCTGTATTCCTTGGTCTGCTTGCGATGACGGTGACCCTCTAACTGTCGCTGACAAATGGGATGATGACTGTAATTGTGCAGGTGACTTTATCGGTTATGATTTTGACAACGATGGTGTCTTTGATTATATCGACAACTGTGTCTCTACATTTAACCCTACTCAGTCAGATATAGATGGTGATGGTATCGGTGATATCTGTGACAATTGTAATGTCGGTATGCCTTGTGATGATGGCAATCCAGCGACGACAGGTGATCTCATAGACGTCAACTGTAATTGTACGGGGACAAATGCCGATTCCGATTTAGACAACGATGGCATCCCTGACGATGCAGATAACTGCCCTACCACTTTCAACCCTAATCAATCAGATTTTGATGCAGATGGTGTAGGCGATATGTGTGATGGTTGCAATGTCGGAATGCCTTGTGATGATGGCAATCCAGCAACGACAAATGATCTCATAGACGTCAACTGTAACTGTTCAGGAACAACGACGGTTTCCGATTTAGATAACGATGGCATCCCTGACGACGCAGATAACTGCCCTACCACTTTCAACCCTAACCAATCAGATTTTGATGCAGATGGTGTAGGCGATATGTGTGATGGTTGCAATGTCGGTATGCCTTGTGATGATGGCAATCCAGCGACGACAAATGATCTCATAGACGTCAACTGTAATTGTACGGGAACAACGATGGTTTCCGATTTAGATAACGATGGCATCCCTGATACTGCTGACAACTGTCCAGTGACCTTTAATCCAGGACAGGAAGACAGTGACGGGGATGGTGCAGGAGATGCTTGTGATTCAGTCGATTGTATTCCGTGGTCTGCTTGTGATGATGGAGATCCATTGACTGTTGCTGACAAATGGGATGATGATTGTAATTGTGCAGGTGACTTCATTGGCTATGATGTAGATAATGACGGAGTGTTTGATTACATAGATAATTGTCCTCAAACATTTAATCCAGATCAAGAAGATTCTGATGGTGATGGTATAGGTGATATTTGTGATGATGACCTTGGACCAGATTGTAATATAGGAGGTCCTTGTGATGATGGAAATGCGAATACGACTGGCGACATCTATGACGTTAACTGTAATTGCATAGGCGTAGCGGTTATAGTCGATACAGATGGTGATGGTATTCCTGACAATGTAGATAACTGCCCTCAGACACCTAACCCCGACCAAGCTGACCAAGATGGCAACGGCGTAGGCGATGCTTGCGATGGAGATTGCTTGATAGCCTATAACTATGAGGATTTTGAAAATGGCTGGGGTATATGGAGAGATGGTGGAGAAGATGCAGATAGAAACTATGAGCCAGGTCAAGGTGCAGGAGCTTCTAACTATTGCGTAAGACTGAGAGATAACAGCTTGATAGAATCAAGTATCTATACGGCCAACCTCCCATTTGAGGGTACTACTAGTGTCAAGATTGATTATGAATTTATAGCCTTGAGTATGGAGTCTGGCGAAGGCTTTTTCTTAGAGTATTCTCCAAATGGTGGCAGCACTTGGTCTGTAATCAATAGATGGACTTCTGGCGTAGATTTCATTAATCACAAATTTTATACGGTAAGTGTAACCATCAACACACCTTTTACCAATCAGACTAAATTTAGATTCCGAAGTGATGCGAATACAAATTCAGATGTCATCTTCATTGATAACATAAGAATCAGTAGATGTGATGGCATAGGTCAGATAAGTAATGAAGGCTCAGAAAATGTAATAGTATCTCAGTCACCGACGAGCACTACTCTATTTGACTATACACAAGAAAGACTGCTGGACAATGACGGGTCGTCATCGGATACACAAAGTGAAGTACTCGAAGACTTCATCATAGAATCAAACAACAATGATAAAGCTCTAAAGATATATCCCAATCCGACAACCTCTATTATCCAAGTTAGTCACCTCCATAAAGGAGACACTTACAACATTATAGATGTCGCAGGGACTATACTGTTCCGAAATCAGAACAGTAGACAACTCGATGTAAGTCCATTACCTAAGGGCATCTACTTCTTACAAACTCGGAATGGGGAGACGCATAGATTTATAAAAGTCTAATCAAAATTAAACGATCGACAGAGGAAGGGGTGGCGTCATTATTGAAGCTGCCCCGACTTGTTTTTAGGGGGCTACTTAGAATATAATTCCAAGTCTTGGAGCCGCATCCTAAGCTTCAAAAAGTCATTGAGCTTAGTCTTTTCTTTTCGTATACTTGACGTAGACAATCTGTTGTCCCACTCTACTATTACTATTGAAGAAGTGACTATGGTATCAAAATCTGACTTGCTGGCTTCTCGTGCTATTGCAATCTGCTTAATACTGGGAAAGAGCGCATTGACCTCCTTATACACTGAAGCAACACTTACAGACTCGAGACTATCCAATTCTGCACTCAGTTCTGCGACCTGTGCTGTCTTCTCTAACTGCCTATCCTCTAGAGTTTTTAGCTTCTGTTGTATTTCGCCTTCAAATCCACTTATTTGATTTTGGAGTCTTTGTATATCCTCTATCGGTAGCTCTTCACTTTGATAGGTAATGATATCTACTTTTTTATTCAACAAGCGTTCTAGGTCATTATCACTTTGGCTGATAAATTCCTGGCTTAGCGGCTCTCCAATTATCTTCAATACCAGCTGAATGGAATCCCTCTTCCTATCCAGATTATTATCAACAAGAGTCCAATCTGAGACGATAGACTCCTTAGAAGCAATCATCTCTTGGAGATAAAACTCCACCGCTTTCTCTTCTTTTACCTTCTTGACAGTATTATAAAGGATAGTAATCGCTGGTATCAAAATAACAAATGAAAATAGCGAGATGTACAATCTATTTCTATTCCTTTCTTTGGCTGTCATATATAGTTTATATGGAAAGCCTAGTAGTCTTATGATAAAGTAAGTTGTTATTGCAATAAAAAAGGAGTTCAAGAAGAAGAGGTAGAAAGCATTTAGAAAAAAGAGCCACTCCCCTTTGGCCAATCCATACCCCGCTACGCAAAGTGGTGGCATCAACGCAGTAGCTATCGCAACACCTGGTATTGCATTAGACTTGTCCATCCTTGTGATAGAAATAACACCCGCCAGCCCACCAAAGATAGCGACGAGGCCATCGAGAAGTGTCGGAGAAGTCCTAGACATGATCTCATCAGTGATATTCCCAAAAGGAGTCAGCCGAAAATAAATGAAACTGGTTATCAGCGCAATTGCAATAGCCAAACCAAAATGCTTAAGGGAAGTAAACAAGGTCTTCTTATCGTTGACCCCTATACCTAGACCCACTCCCAATATCGGAGACATCAATGGAGAGATAAGCATGGCGCCAATGATAACGGCCGGAGAATTAAGATCCAATCCCAAAGAAGCTACCATAATAGAACACATCAAGAGCCACGCGTTAGAGCCACGCATCTTCTTATTGTTATGGATGTTTTGCAACGTCCCTTTTTGATCCATTCCTTCCTTGAGATCAACGAGGTCGTGGAAAAAATCCTTGGTGCTTTCCCAGAGTTCTGCTGGGGTCTGTTCCCTAAGGGGCTTCTTCTCTTGTTCCATCAACTTAAGCTATAGCAATAATTGCACCGATAGCGTCAGGGGAGCGCTCAAAAGCTACGTCTTAACTATAGAAGAGCCCGAAAATCTAGCTCTAACTAGGTTTGCAAAGGAAAATCGATGTCTCTGCGCACATAACGAGACTGGACAAGTTGGCCTAAATAGACTGCAGTAGACTCGTGCTCAAAGGTCAATCGCTTTTCCATATCCCCAAATAATGCGTAGCCCCCACCTAGCAATATCGGTAAGGTCGTGATCCGCAGTTCATCTATAAGATCCTCGCGCAGGAAGCTTTGGATTGTGACCCCACCATCGATATAGAAAGTGTATAGTCCTTGCTTACCAAGGTTATCGAGAATGGCTTTTGGTTTGCCTTTGATGATTTCTGCTTTGTCAGTGAGATGCTGGGGAACACTCTGGAGAGTATTGCTCAGCACAAAGACCTTCTTTGGATATGGCCACGGCCCATCATAGTTCGCCACAAAGTCAAAAGTATTGCGGCCCATAATAATGGCATCAATATCTTGCATCAATGCCAAGTAACCCATATCCTCACCACCAGGATTAGCAACCATATCGAGCCAATCTATCTCCCCACTAGGCCCCGCAATATATCCATCTAGACTCTGAGCGATAAAAACTATGTTTTTCCTTTTCGCCATTTTATTCTGATAAGAGTTCACTATAGTTTTTTACCCATCGCAACTCGCCGAAGGTCATCTTGAAAGGCATCTTCTTGATAAGATCTGTAAGTCCCAAGTCTGGATAGGCATCTACAACAGCCAGAGCTTTCTCTACCTTGCTATCTTTCATGAGGTCATAGATGGAGACACGTTGATCTCTAATCAGTCGAGCCAAATGCGTCTCTATAGTACCCACTACCATACCTCTATCTTTAGCGATCGCATGGATGGACTTACCCTCTTTGTGCATTGCATAAGTGATCTCGTAGGTACTCCCCTTTTCTTTCTTCTTCTTAAGCGGTTTGATTTCTCCGAGCTTTTTCTTCTCGCCCTTGTAGACGGTCTCTCCCAGATATTTGATATCGTAGAGCTTGGTCAGAAACTTGGTCAATGCTTGCTCAAAAGCTTGCACACTATAGAGATAGGTCTTCGTGTTTTTCTTGACACTATATTCCGCCTGATGCTTGACCAGTGGGAGGAGCACTTTCTCATGTAAGTTCTCTGAAAAGTAACCGACCGCTTTACTGATCCGTTCTCTAACAAACGCCTTATCCACTTGTTCATTTCTAAAGTAGGCTGTCATCTTGGCGTTAAAATTTCTAGAAACCAACTCGATACTGCTGAGCTCAGAATCCAGATCCTTGATAAGATTTAGACAGTTGGCTTTCCCTGGGACATTCTTCTCCAACAGTGTTTCTTGCCACCCATCAATGTAGGAGCCCAATATCTCCACACGGAAAGATTTCAAGATTCGCTTACGTTCATATGTTGCCTTTGCCTCTGGCAACTGGTGTATAGCTTCCTCAATTTCTTGGGCCTGCTCATAATACTTGACGATTCGTCTATCTGTCAATATGTTATCAGGCTTGATCTTACTCAAGAGGAACATTCCCTCTATAGACCGACATCTACTCAGCGCAACATATAACTGTCCCGAGGCAAAGGTTTTCTCTAGATCCAATATGACTTGATCAAAAGTCAGGCCTTGACTCTTGTGTACAGTAACGGCCCAAGCCAATCGCAGTGGATATTGTGTAAAGCTACCTACATCGTTCTTGATAATCTTATCAGTAGCTTCATCGACCTCATATCGACTGTTGGTCCATTCTACGGGCTCTACAAGTATGGTCTTGTCATCGTCAGCTCCTTTGATCTTTATGTGGTTGTCAGCAATTTTGGTGACTACACCTATCTTTCCATTATAGTAGAGGCCTTCACTATGATTTCTCACAAACATCACCTGGGCACCTTCCTTTAACTCTATGGAGGCTGGTGTAGGAAATGCAGACTCTGGAAAAGTACCTGTAACATCAGCGGACAGCTCTCTGGATTCAGCTTCTAGAGCGGCGAGCTGCTTATCATTAATTTCATTGGCCTGATTATTATGTGTGGTTAGTGTAATGACGCCATCGAGATCTATATCTGTCTGGTAACGTGCATTGATTTTCTGAAGGACAGATTCATCTCTGACTCCAGCCCTAATTACATTCAGCATATCAACAAAATCTTGATCTTCTTGTCTGTAGACTTTATTGAGCTCTATTATCAAACCATCTAGGCGTTGCCAAGACAAGGCATCAAAAAAATAAGGACCTGCATAATACTCCGCCAAGCCCAACTTAATATTGTGCCGCACAACTGGGGAGAGCTGATACAGATCTCCGATAACGAGCAATTGTACCCCACCAAAAGGTTGCTGATTCTTCCTTACTCTTCTTAAGGTAAAATCTATTGCATCTAGTAAGTCGGCCCGCACCATACTGATCTCATCTATGACCAGCATTTCCAATTCGATAAAGAGGTCTAGCTTAGCCCTATCAAATTTCTGATGCTTTACCAAACCAGAATAATCACAGAACAAGTCCATCGACAGACTCGGATTGGGCTGAGGAATAAAGGCCCGCAATGGAAAGAGGAATAAAGAGTGCAAAGTCACACCACCTGCGTTGATTGCAGCAACACCTGTGGGCGCCGCTACGATATAGTTTTTGTCTGTTTCACTCAGCACCTCTTTAAGTAAGGTCGTCTTGCCTGTGCCGGCTTTGCCAGTAAGGAAGAGGCTCCTATCCGTATTGAGGATATACTCTTTGGCGATCTGTCTTTCTTTGTTCTCCATTTTGTAGGCCTCACTTGTAATTTGCCAGAGTGCTTATATTTGTCGAGAGGCTATGTCCAAAGATGAAACATTATATAGAATCAAAGAAATAGCAGAGCAACTTAATCTCTCTCTTAAGGCTGTAAGACGCCATATTCTCGCTGGAGAGCTGCTATCTGTAAAGATTGGAGGGGTGCATCATATATCTGCTGATGCTCTTGATGACTTTCTCTCTAGTCAAAAGGAAGCCTCTGCGTATGCTGTATCACTTGCCCAGCGTACATCCAAAACCCCAAAGAAAGACGAGGTCAACTGGATAGATATTGATACCAAGTGGGACAAACCTGGAAAATCAAAATATACCTCAGCAGATCTTTTCTGTGGTGCAGGCGGGATGGCCTATGGCTTCCAACTCGCTGGCTTCAAGCCCCTATGTGGATTAGATTACTTCAAGGAGGCTGGGGATACATACAGACGGAATTTCAATCATCCCCACATTTTAGGGGATATCACACAAGAAAGAGTCAAAAGGACCTTTGTCGAGACTGTAGAACAACAACTTAAAGGAGCACCGCTCACCGTATTGTCAGGTGGCTTTCCTTGCCAAGGATTTTCTATGTCAGGTAGCCGAATCGTAGAAGACCCACGCAATTCCCTTTATAAGGATATGCTAGATATCATCAGCAGATTACAACCCGAATGGATCGTCGCTGAAAATGTCAAAGGCTTAAGATCTATGCTCAAAGGCAAAGTAGAGGAGAAGATTCTAAAAGATATAGAAGCTCTAGGCTATACTGTCAATGTGACCACACTGAATGCAGCCGATTATGAAGTACCACAGAAGAGGCAACGTGTCATCTTCATCGCCAACAGAATAGGTAAAACGAATTATCACCCTAATCCTTTACTGACGCCATCTCAATATGTGACAACGCGTATGGCCATTAAGGATCTTATTAAGTTACCAGATAACAAAGCCATTAACCACGTACGTGCACGACACTCTGCGGAAATGAAAGAGCGCCTAGCCGCAGTACCCGAAGGCAAGAGTCTGTACGAAAATTATTCTGACTCTTGGAAGAAGTGCCCTTGGGATGAAGCGAGTTGCACGATCAAGGAAAACCACGGCGGCGTCAATATCCATCCTATAGAACCAAGAGTGATAACGGTCAGAGAAATGGCAAGACTGCAGTCCTTTCCTGATGACTTTATATTTGAGGGGAGCAAAGGGAAGCAGATGGTTCAGATCGGTAATGCTGTTCCACCTTTGATGGCGAAGGCGATTGGGTTAGCGATT
>CALFUU010000030.1 GCA_937929835.1 uncultured Saprospiraceae bacterium
GGAAATATGCCTTGCCAGAAATTGGCTTTGTTGTTGGCCTCTGAGATGGGCTCGCTTCCCCAAGGATATTTATTATTATCGTCACCACCATTGGCTGCCCACTCCCACTCAGCTTCTGTAGGCAATCTCTTATTTTGCCATTGACAATAACGGATAGCATCTGTGTGCGCTATGTGGACTACGGGATGATTATCGAGATCAGAGACATCACTATCTGGACCACTAGGATGCTGCCAATCTGCGCCTATTGTCCATTTCCACCACAGGTCATAACGATCTAGATTAACAGGTCCATCTGTTGGCTTAAAGACCAAGGCACCAGGTTGCAACAAAGCGTCAGGCGGCGCAGGTGTGCCTGCGGGTACTTGAGAGCTAAGTACTTCCCAATCTAGTTTTTGCTCAGCCACCGTCGTATATCTAGTCTTCTCTACAAATTTCTGAAATTGTGCATTGGTGACCTCGGTAATGTCCATATGGAATGGCGAAACCGTGACACGGTGTCTAGGCAATTCATTCGCTTTGGACTGATCAGATTTACCACCCTGAAGATAAGTACCCCCTGGTATGTACACCATTCCATGGGGTGAGTCAACTATCTGAGCCGACTTTCCCGTTATTGGACGTTGATCAGTATGACAAGCCAACAGACCAATTAAAACAGTCAGGCATACAATTGCTTTTAACATACTGCAAAGATACAATCACCTCATGAAGAGACTAGAGAGTATATTTGCATCAAAAGAAATACAATGCAAGAAGCTTATATCGTAGATGGTGTCAGGACAGCTTTTGGGAAATTCAGAGGAACACTGGCCTCGATAAGAACTGACGATCTCTTAGCGCATGTAATCAAAGGTCTCGTCGCTAAGCAGTCATCTATTCCGTTGGAAGCTTACGAAGATGTCATCATAGGCTGTGCCAATCAAGCAGGAGAAGACAATCGTAATGTCGCCAGGATGGGGTTGCTTCTTGCTGGACTTCCTTGGTCTGTGCCAGGAGAAACCATCAATAGATTGTGTGCCTCTGGTATGTCAGCTATCGTACACGCCAACAGAGCTATCAAAGCTGGAGATGCTGATCTTATTATAAGTGGCGGCATAGAGCATATGACACGTGGTCCATTGGCTATGTCGAAGTCAGCCAGAGCTTTCGGCGGAGATATGAAAGTTTACGATACGAGTTTCGGCTGGCGCTTTGTCAATCCGCGTATGGAGGAACTCTATGGTACCGAAGCGATGGGGAATACCGCCGAAAATCTGGCAGAAAAATATGATATAAGCAGAGAAGACCAAGATGCCTTTGCCGTATGGTCGCAGCAAAAAGCAGCCAAAGCAAGACAGCGTGGCCGACTAGCAAAGGAAATAATTCCTATCTCTATCCCAAGAAGAAAACAAGACCCTTTGGTATTTGATCAAGACGAATTTATCCGTCCAGACACTTCTATGGAAGCACTGGCTAAACTCAGAACCGTATTTAAAAAAGATGGAAGTGTCACTGCAGGTAATGCGAGTGGGCTCAATGATGGTTCTGCTGCAGTGATCATAGCCTCTAAAAAAGCAGTCAATGCGTACAACCTTAAGCCACTCGCTAGAATCGTCAGCTCTGCAGTTGTCGGTGTCGAGCCACGTATTATGGGTATCGGCCCAGTCAATGCTACCAAAAAGGCATTAAAAAAGGCAGACCTATCGCTGGATCAAATAGGTGTCATAGAGCTAAATGAGGCTTTCTCTGCTCAAAGCTTGGCGTGCACACGTGCGCTCGGCCTAAATGACAAAGATCCCCGCATTAATCCTAATGGAGGGGCTATTGCTATCGGTCACCCACTAGGCGTATCTGGTACAAGGATATCTCACAGTCTCGCTATAGAGCTACACCAACAGGAAAAACAATATGGGTTAGCTACAATGTGTATAGGCGTGGGCCAAGGCTATGCTATGATCCTTGAGAGAGTCTAGGTGAATTCTCACCAAGTCACAGGAGTTGGTCGATATATCGTTCGACTTGCATAGAAAGCAGCCGCTTGTTGTATTCCTTCAGATTCTTAGCATAGGTATGTAATTCCTCGACGGACATCAACCCTATAATCACACCGATGAGTTGATTCTTAAAATGGGGTTGATTACAGATAGTTCTGATATGAGTTGCTAGCTTAACTCTATCGGCTATGTCTGGAGAAAAATGCGGCTGACTTCGTATTAAAGCCACCGTTAGATCATTTTGAAATTTTAAAATTGGTCTGAGAACTTGATTCTGAAAAATCTCTATAGATTTAGGCTGCGCATCTTCAGCAAGACTTGTAAGCGACGGCCTTAGCGCAATTATTTGAGATTGTCTATTCATACCTTCCTAATGGCCCAGATAAAAAATAGTTCTCTTGCTCTACCTAAAAGTTACCGCAGACGTCGGGCCTTTATCTCTAGATATTTATTAATGACATTAACGGATAAATTTTTAGGCTTGGTTAAAATTGTCTGTATACCATTACGAATGAGTTCCTCCTTAATGCGTTGCTTTTCGATTATTGCCCGTTCAGCAAAAGTTTTTAGATAAATATCAGATTTAGTAGCACATTCCATTTCGCTGGTTTCTATCAAGGTTGTATTGACAAATATAATTGCGACGACTAGATGACGCTTGTTCATCAATCTGAGATAGGGCAACTGGCGATGCAGATCATACGGTGTTTCAAAATTTGTAAAAAACAACCAAATGCTTCGGCGCACAAGATTTTGCCTTGTAAAATGCAGTAACAACTCAAAATTAGATTCCTTGAATCCGGTTGTCTCCTTATAGAGAGCCGAGGATATCTTCTCTAGCTGACCTTTCTTGGCGGAGGCTTTGACAGTCGTGCCGATTACTTCAGAAAATGATAACAAGCCAGCGTGATCATATTTTTTTAAGATGATATTGGAGAGGGACAAGATAGAGTTGATAGAATAATCTAATAGCGTCATCCCTTCAAAGGGCATCTTCATTGATCGACCTTTGTCTAGAATACAATAAACTTCTTGATGTCTAGAGTCTTGATACTGATCCACCATTAATTCACGGGTTCTAGAGGTGGCCTTCCAGTTGATAGATTTTATATTATCGCCCTGCACATAAGGTCGGATATGTTCGAATTCATCATTTTGACCAACAGATCTGATCTTTCGAATTCCTGAAAGAGAAGCCGTCTGCGAAAAGACTTCTAACTCGTGCTGTTTCATTTGCTTGACACTAGGCACAACCCGCGTCTGTATTGCCTTATCTATCGTGATCCGCCTCTGAGTGAAATAGAACGGTCCTGTAGAATAAATCAAATGCAAGTCTCCAAAATTATATTCTCCACGCTCATAAGGTCGGACAGAAAATGCGAAGTCAAACTTTTCTCCTCCTTCTAAACCAAATATTTTTACCGCACTCCTATTTTGAAATTGCCTTGGCAGTTCATCATACAATTCTGAATCAATATCAAAATCAGAATCATTAACAACTGAATACGCAATGTCCTCTCCGTCAGAAAGAGATAATTGCAACGGCACCACCCTATCAAAAGTTATCAGATCGCGAATCTTGTATAGTCGATACCAATCAAAAGCAATCAACAAAACGATCAAGTACAAAAACATCTGTGCAGGCCTAAATAAAATAGGCATTGCATAGGCCAAGACAAAAAGCAGTATAGCTAGAGCCAAGGCAATAAAAAAATTCCTGTTTAGAAAGGTAGATCCCATTTAGCGCGGCACTTCGTTACTTTTGATAATTTCTGCTACAATACTATGGCTGGTCTGTCCCTCCATCTCTGCGTCTGGCGT
>CALFUU010000031.1 GCA_937929835.1 uncultured Saprospiraceae bacterium
ATGTTCTATATCAACGAATATGCTGGTGGGCTCCATGAGAACGCCGACAAGCAGAGAATCTTTGTAGAGCACGCCAATGGTGAGATAAAGAGGCCGAGGCAAGGATTCCTTATTAGGAGATTTCCTAAGGTCTATCAAGGCTCTGTGATCAGTGTCGGATTCAAATCCCTGGAGAAGAATAAAGAAGAGCAGAAAGAAGAAGTCGATTGGACCAAGGTGCTCGGAGACTCAGTAGCTCAAGCTATGAGTATCCTTACACTTATCCTTTTGATTACAAGATTAGATTAACTCACAGCTTTGATGCCAGGTAAGACTTTGCCTTCTAGATACTCCAGCATCGCACCACCTCCCGTAGATATAAAACTGACCTTATCTGCTAGACCTGCTTTATTAATTGCAGATACAGAGTCTCCGCCGCCTATGAGGGTGAAGGCTCCATTGGCTGTTGCTGTAGCTACGGCATCGGCAGTTTGAAATGTGCCCTTAGAGAACTTTTCAAACTCAAATACCCCTAGAGGGCCGTTCCATAATACCGTGCTGCTGCTTTCGATAACCTTGGCATATTGAGCTATTGCTTTTGGCCCTATGTCAAGTCCCATCCATCCATCAGGTATCTGCATAGTAGGGTGGACAGCCGTCTCTGCTTCTGCATCAAATTTGTCAGCACATAAGGAATCCTCGGGGAGGAGTAAATCGACGTTTCTATCTTTTGCTTTTGCTATGAGTTCTTTGGCGAGGTCTATATGCGATTTTTCGACCAAGGAATTTCCGGTCTTGCCATTAAGTGCTTTGATAAAAGTGTAAGTCATTCCACCACCGATAAGGAGATTGTCACAAAAGTCTAACAACTTATCTATCAATTGTATTTTGTCAGAGACTTTGGCCCCTCCAAGTATGGCTGTAAATGGCCGTTGTGGGCTGTTGAGTACTTTTTTGGCCGAGTTTATTTCATCAGCCATCAATAGACCCAAGGACTTATCTTCAGCTTCAAAAAAATTGGTGACAGTAGTTGTAGAAGCATGCGCTCTATGTGCAGCACCAAAGGCATCATTGATAAAGACATCGGCCAGTTTAGCCAACTTAGCGGCAAACTCTACATCTCCTGTCTTTTCTCCTTTATTAAATCTGGTGTTTTCTAGAAGCAAGACGCCACCGATTTCTAAGCTGTGGGCTTTATCAAAAGCCTCTTCTCCAACAGTATCCTGAGCAAAGTCGACGTCAACGCCTATCACGTCAGTCAAGTGTTCTACAATATGCTTTAGACTGAACTTGGCTTTGTCTATGCTGCCATCTTCATTTAGTTTTTTGAGTGGCCTGCCTAGGTGTGACATAAGGATCACAGCGGCACCCTGTTCTAGCACAGACTTTATTGTGGGCAGAGCACGCTGGATTCTGGTATCATCTGTTATTCTACTTTCATTGTCCAGTGGCACATTAAAGTCTACACGGATGAGTACTTTTTTCCCTTTTAAATTATCAAGCATAGTTCAGTTTTATGTAAAAAAATGGCTGGACAGAATCCAGCCATTTTCTTTATTTTAGAATATAAATTTGGCTTATACCTCAGTGGCTAGCTGTGCTAGTCTAGCGGAGAATCCTGCTTCATTATCATACCACGAGACTATTTTCAATAATCTACCAGATACTTTTGTCAATCCAGAATCAAAGATAGAGGAGTGTCGATTGCCTATAATATCAGAAGAAACAATAGGGTCATCGACATATTCTAGTATACCATTTAGAGCTCCTTTAGAGTACTTCTTAAAAGCAGCATTTACTTTCTCTACGGTTATATCCTTTTCGACGATCACGTTCAGCTCTACGAGTGAGCCAGTTATAACGGGTACTCTCAGGGCCATTGCAAATAATTTACCTTCTATGCCATCTATCACCTTGGTGACCGCTACAGCAGCTCCAGTAGATGTAGGTATGATGTTTTGTGCAGCTGCTCTCGCACGTCTTAAGTCACTATGAGGTGCATCTTGTATCCTTTGATCTCCAGTATAACCGTGTGTCGTCGTCATACTTCCTTGGACCAATCCCCATTTTTCTGTAATCACCTTGATAAGTGGAGCGAGACAGTTGGTCGTACACGAAGCGTTACTCAAGATCTTATCAGTCTTTTTGATCTGGTTATCATTGACCCCTAGTACGATAGTTTTGACACCACCTTTTCCTGGAGCAGAGATCAATACCTTCTTAGCGCCAGCTTTGAGGTGTAGACCAGCCTTCTCCTTATCTCTAAAGATACCAGTACATTCTAGAACGATATCTATTTTGTTAGCCTTCCAAGGAAGCTTAGCTGGATCTTTGATGGAGGTAGCTAGTATCTTTTTTCTACCTATCATAATGCATTCATCGTCTGCACTTACCTTACCTTCATAGATACCTTGTGCCGTATCATATTTGAATAAATGTGCCAAAGTAGCATTGTCCGTCAGATCATTGATAGCGACTATTTCTACGTTTCTTTTCTGTAGAAGTTCTCTACATGTCAGTCGACCTATCCTGCCGAATCCATTAATAGCAATCCTGGTTTTCTTAGCCATTTGATTTTATTTGTTAGTGTGATTTGAAGCGGCAAATATAAGCGAAACAAGTAATACAAACCTATGTAGTGACTTTCGTAAAGCTAGAAAAAGGTCTTGTGTAGGGTTCTGAAATTCTCAAAGACGGGGACTTCAAAGTTTGTGGTGCTTTCTGGGGCAACGGCATCCTTTATAGCAATCACATCAATTCCAGCGTTTTTTGCTGCTTGTACACCGCTTAGAGAATCTTCAATAACAAGGCATTGGCTAGTTTCATAACCCATGTTGCGTGCAGTATGTAAAAAGAGATCTGGTGCAGGTTTCCATTTCTGAATATCATAAGCAGAGAATATCTCGGAAGCAGCAAAATATTTATCTAGACCAGTTACAGAGAGGGTCGTTTCCATCTTGATCCTAGGGCCATTGGATGCAACACAACGATCGATGCTCAGCTGATCAAGAAATGGTAGAACATCTGCCATAGGTTGTAGCTTATCTTCAAACACCTTCTGCACTCTAGGCCTGAATGCTGCTTCAAAATCAAAGTCCAGAGGTTTGCCTAGCTTATCTTCTATAAAGTCGATGATTAAGGGCATTGAAGTTCCAGAAAAGGTCTTGTAAGCCAAGGCATCGGAGAGATCAATGCCAAGTTCTCTGATCATCGAGGCGACCACACTATTAGATAGAAATTCGCTGTCCACCAAGGTGCCATCACAATCAAATATGATAAGATTGTAGTCCTTTTCCTTTATTGTCTCGATTGAGTCTTTGCGCATACAGACAAAGTTTATAATTAATATACCTTTAATCCTTAGAAACTGTGATAATTATGAAGAAGACGCTATTCTTATTATTGGTCTTATGTGGCTTAGGAGCGCTATACTACACCAGCATCAAAGAATCTGAGGAGAAGTCGACGATCAAGATGGAAGACAGGCAGTTTCTCACTTTAGATAGAGATGAGGTACACATTATCACTATAGACTCACCAGGAAGGCCGCTAATTCATTTGTCTAGATCAGGCAGTGACTGGTATGTAGATCAGAAGTACAAAGTCAGACCCAATATTATTGACAACATGTTCTTGGCACTGATGAGGATGACAATCAAGTATATACCTCTAAAGAAAGAGAATGATACTGCGGCAGAAAGGATGAAGATGTTTGGTTTAGAAATTAAGACCTATGATAAAAGTGGTCAAGTGCTAACAGATTTCACTTTAGGTACCAATACCAACGATGAGTATGGGACATATTTTCGGAATAGAGGAGCCGAGCAGACATATGTTATGAGTATTCCTAGCTACGATGGGGGATTAAGAAATTACTTCACACAGAATGTTGCAGCCCTTCGTGACCTTGCAGTATTGAGCGAAGATGCGGAAAACATTAAGGCTATTTCAGTAGATTATCCCAAGGACGTTGCAAGATCAATGGTTTTGTCTAAGACAGGTTCTCAATATGAGCTTAGCTCTAATCAAGATAAAGAAGTACAACCAGATCAGAAGATTGCAGATGCCTTCTTTAAAAGTTTTAGAAATGTGTATTCGGAAGAGATAATGAACAATTACATACACAAGGATACGATCTCGAGAATGGTGCCCTTTCTTAAGCTGAGCCTTGATATGGAAAAAGGTCAAGACAAATGGATAGCCTTACATCCTATCGTCGATATCGAAAGTGGTTACAATACGAGAAGAATAGAAGATGTGACGACTAGACATTCTAAGTATTTTGTGAGTACGAGTTGGGGTGATTTCTATAAGGTCCAGAATAAGTTTTTAAGAGACTTTTTTGTTACGCCAGAATATTTTATCCAGAAGTAATGTTAGATGGGGTTAGAAAATATTGGGTGGTAATCTTACTGCCCATCTTTGTACTCTTGTCAGCCTTCTCACGACCTGACTGGGGTTTTTATGGTCATCGCAAGATCAATAGGATGGCCACCTTTACCCTTCCCACAGAGCTCTTCGCCTTCTATAAACCACATTTGGAGTTTATCACAGAGCACGCCGTAGACCCTGATAAGCGCAGATATGCCCTAAAAAATGAAGCCTATCGCCATTATATCGATGTAGATCATTGGGATACAATTCCCTTCCCTTCCGTGCCCCGAGATCTTAGCCAAGCTTCACTTCAGTATGCAACGCTTCTCTGTATTAACAATAAGGATACATCCGATGTAACCTCGTTGTTGGATGACAAAGAGCTTTTTTATCAAGACCACATACAGCTAGATAGATACTCTTTGGAAGTAGTACTGAACTCCGACTTGGCTAGTTATTTATCTAGTCCAAACGAAATAAACTGTACCCAATTTATATATGAAAACAAGTTTGTTAAGTATGGTGTATTGCCCTATTTTTTAGAAGACTTTTATCACAGATTGGTACGATCATTTACCAATAAGAATGTTAAGGCCATACTTAAACTGAGTGCGGATATGGGGCATTATATCGGTGATGCCCACGTTCCGCTGCATACATCGGAAAACTATAATGGACAGATGACGGATCAAGTGGGTATACACGCCTTCTGGGAAAGTCGTATACCAGAACTCTCTGCAGATGAACACTATGATATGCTCGTAGGCAAGGCTGACTACATAGACAACAAGCGAGAGTACTTTTGGGATATTATAATCGAGAGTCATAAGTTATTGCCAGATGTGTTGCGATTAGAGAAAGAACTTAGAGCAACGTTTCCAGAGGATAGACAATTCTGCTATGATGAACGACTAGAGAGAACGACTTGGACACAGTGTCCAGAATTTGCTCAAGCCTATGAAAAGAGTCTGGGCGGGTCTATAGAGCGACGGATGCAAGAATCCATTAAGGCCATAGGCGATGTATGGCTGAGTGCTTGGGTGGATGCTGGGCAGCCGGATTTGTCAGAAGCAGGATTAGGCCTGGACCCCGATTTTATGAAAAAGGAAAAAGAAGAGTTGGATAAAGCTTATCAAAGTGGTAACATTAACGGCAGATCACATCAGTGATGTCGAGAACCACAACTAACAGATGACAATTTCAAAACTTGGTCTTGTATGCAGAGGGATGGCAATGGGCATAGCAGAAGTTATACCTGGCGTGTCAGGAGGGACCATAGCCTTTATTACGGGTATCTATAAGATGCTTATAGATAGCATCAAGGCTGTGGACAGAGAGCTTATCTCAGTTTTATTCAAGGGTAGGATTAGAGAAGCTTGGACTAGGCTCAATGGGCCATTTCTTCTTTGGCTCATCATGGGAATGGCTGCCGGTGTTATCGTTGGCGTCTTTGGGGTGAGTTATGTGTTGGAGACCTACCCAGAAATATTGTGGTCATTGTTTTTTGGTCTTATCCTCGCCTCAGTACCGTATATGTTATCCAAGATGGAGCAGCGATCCATATCAGGAGTTGTGCTGCTTTTTATCGGGGCATTAATTGCCTTTGGAATTACCACAATTCCTCCTTCTGCTGGTAATGCTGGTCTGGTATACTTGTTCTTTGGAGGCGTAATCGCTATTTCTGCTCTTGTTTTACCAGGGATTTCAGGGAGCTTTATTTTGTTATTGATGGGGTTGTACACCACGGTAATTCACACGATAAAGGCCTTTCTAGAGTCCCCAGAGTTTAATGAATTTACAATGTTGGCGGTCTTTGGCATAGGATGTATAACTGGCCTGTTGGTTTTTTCTAGGATTGTTTCTACCGCTTTTGAAAAATATCACGACGCTACTTTGGCCTTGCTTTCAGGCTTTATGCTAGGATCCTTGAATAAGATCTGGCCTTGGCGCAATCCGACTCAGATCTTAGATAAAGACACAGGAAGAATTCTAGATATCAGTCTAGATAGAATAAGCAATATTGTCAATCAAGAGGGAATAAAGGTTCTCACCGAAGAATCTGTTTTTCCTGGTAATTACTATACTGATCCTAAGGCCCTCTTATGCCACATTGCTCTCCTAGTTGGTATAGCTCTGGTCTTTATCCTGTCCCGATTTCAAGGCAAAAACTAAGGCTATACTGCCGTAATAGATGTTCATGGTATCGAGTTAGGCATTAGGCACTTTTGAGCCACGATCAAAGGAGGTTCGGTAATGTGTTAAAAATCTCGACATTACGTTAACATATAATTATATGTTGTTATATATCTATGCGTTAAGTTCTAATATTCAATAGTTTTCATATATTTGTTTATTATAATATGTAATAACCAAAATACACATCATGATTACTAGTAGGTATTTCTATATAGTAGCTTTCATCTTTCTTGGTTCGGCACTACTCTCTGGTCAAAAGAATTTGGCTAAGGCAGAAAGGCAGTATGAGCTCAAGGCTTTTGATTTAGCTATCGAAAATGCCAAAAAAGCCATTGATAAAGACCCCTTATGCATTGAATGTCATCGCCTTATAGCTGAGGCCTACAGGATGATGAATAACAATGTAGATGCTGCTATCTGGTACAGAAAAATGGAGCGATTCTCTGGGCTCGATAGTGATTATGCTTTCAATTATGGGCTACTCCTCAAGAGGATGGGGCAATATCGGAAAGCAAAGAAGTACTTTAACGAATACAAGATCATAGACAAAGATAAAGGCGAATACTTTGCAGCGAGCTGCGATTTTGCTGTAGAGGCCTTGTCAAAAGAAAGAGATTTTGAACTAAATCTATTTGGTGTTAGCTCAAAACAGACCGATTTCGGGTGTTCTATTTATAAGAATAAAATAGTTTTCTCTTCTTTTAGACCAGACTTCAAGCGTAATATTTCTGCTACGGCAACCAGTTCCTTTGATGATGACAAGTGTCAGTTTTTTATAGCTGAGAATGACCCCAAGTCAGATGTTAATGCTATGCAGTTTTTGCTCAAGGATGATGAAGAGACGTACAATATGGGCCCTATTCATTATGCAATGGATGCTCCAATTTGTGCGGTAACAAAGCATAATTTTAAAGATGGAGAAAAACAGATTTTTAGTTCTGACTTAGAGTTAGGTCTATATCTAGCAGAGGTTGAACTGGATGGTTCGTTCAGAAATATGGTCCCTTTCCCTTACAATGAAGCGGGCTATGCGACGGGATTTGGAACACTTAATCCTCAGGGAAATATCTTGTATTTTTCATCAAATAGACCAGGCGGACAAGGTGGTTTTGATATCTATGTTTCTTACTTCAAAAATGGGAAATGGACTTATCCATCTAATCTCGGACCACAAATCAACACCAGTGGTAACGAAATTACGCCATTCTATGACGGTGAGTCTTTGTATTATTCTACAGATTATACTATGGGTATTGGCGGCTTGGATGTGTTTAGTACACAAGTCGTAGACGGCGAATGGCAATCTCCCCAAAATATGGGCAATGGTGTCAACTCTCCTGAAGATGATTTCTACTTTATAAAGCATCCTAAGTATGATAGCTACTACCTGACGTCTAACAGATTAGGAGGAAGAGGCGGTCACGATATCTACTTAGTGCACAAGATCAAGAAACAAGAAGTACAGCTCGTCGACTACGCAGTTAACGAGTCGGTACCCCAAGCGGTCAATATCGACAATGATATCCTCGAAGAAGCATCTACACCACTAAAGAGGAAGGTCAATTTTGTAGAAGTAGAAGGTGATCCCAAAACCACTATCGTTACTCCTATAGAAAACAAGAAAGCTAACAACGAAAAAATTATCAAAAAAGAAGTTGTTGCCAAGTCAAACAAAGTGACGACAGAAGTTTCAAGATCAGATGAGACAATAGAAGAAGAAACGATAGAAGAAGGAACAACAGCGGAGGGAACAACAGAAGTTATTGACTTCAGTAAGTTATTGCCACCCAAAGCCATAGATCTAAATCATTCCAATAATGCAGCTATCTCTCTTGCTGGTGCTAAGAGAGTGGCTTTTGGGGAAGTAATAAGATCAAATTCAAATGTATACTTCATACAATTGGCTGCCATCTTCCAGTCGCGAGCTAATGTGAATCAGTTTAATGCTTTGTCGCAGTATGGTAGCTTATATAAAGTAGAGCAATCCAATGCTACAAAAATAAAGTTGGGCTATTTCTTCGACGAGTATGAAGCAAAAGAAGTCCTTAGACAGGTCAAAGCAAGAGGTCATAAGGATGCTTTTATTACTTATGAATCTCTCAATACTTCTAAGCTGCAACTCGTAACTGTGGCTGAAAACAAAAATGTCAACCATCACCAATCTTATTATGATGCAAGTAATGCTGGCGACAGCTATAAAGTAAGACTCGCTTCATACGAGGATCCGATATACTTCGATATTACTAAAGTGAATGACATAGGTGTAATAGAGCAGTGGACCAAAGGAGAGTGGACCATCTTTGTTATGAGTGGATATAATTCTTTGGATGAGGCAGAGTTGGCTAGAGTTGCTGCTATCAACCGCGGCTTTGTGGATGCTTCTGTGGTATTGGATAGAAATGGAATCCTACAAAAAATGAACTAACAAAATCAAGTTAATACCAAAAAAGCGCACGATTATATGATCAGTGCGCTTTTTTTATGTCTGAATCTATCCTAGTAGAAGTGATGAAAATCCTGCTTCTTCCTTCGAGAAAGCGAGATGATACTAGCACTAGTTTAGACTCTCTTTATCATAATTGCTGAGGCGCCACCACCGCCATTGCATATAGCTGCTAGTCCGATTGTGCCTTCCTTTTTCTTAAGGACATTGTTAAGTGTGACGATGATCCTCGCTCCAGATGCCCCAAGTGGATGTCCTAGGGATACTGATCCGCCGAGGACATTGACCTTTTCTGACGGCACTTCTAATAATTTGTTATAAGCTAATGGGACGACGCTGAAGGCTTCATTGACCTCAAAGTAATCTACATCTCCAATTTTCATCCCCGTGGTCTCTAGTAGTCTCTCAGTAGCCTTAGTCGGGGCTGTGGTAAACCACTCCGGCGCATGAGCTGCATCTGTAAATGCCACAATCTCTGCTTCTGGTGTCAGGCCATATTTTTTTAAAGCATCTTCACTAACCAATACAAGTGCTGCTGCGCCATCATTAATTGTGGAGGCATTGGCGGCAGTGACAGTACCTTCCTTGCTGAAGGCTGCTCTGAGCTTGGGTATTTTGTCAAACTTTACCTTCTTGAATTCTTCATCTTCGTCCATAATGACAGGG
The DNA here is from genome assembly GCA_937929835.1 of uncultured Saprospiraceae bacterium. GTDB lineage: Bacteria > Bacteroidota > Bacteroidia > Chitinophagales > Saprospiraceae > RFSX01. Next base: position 9,659 of record CALFUU010000031.1, read on the forward strand.
TCACCTTTCCTCTGAGGAATAGATACAGGTACTATCTCATCTTTGAACCAGCCTCTTTCTGTACTTTCTGCAGAAAACTTATAAGAATTGATCGCGTAAGCATCTTGCTCTTCTCTACTGATATCATACTTGTCAGCAGTTTTATCTGCACAGAGCCCCATAATACATTCATTGTAGACATCCGTAAGACCATCTTTTTGCAAACCATCTATGAGTGCTCCGCTGCCATACTTATAGCCATATCGAGCATTAGGTAGGTAAAATGGAATTTGAGACATATTTTCCATTCCGCCTGCAACCACAACGTCTTTGTGACCGAGCATAATACTCTGTGCGCCAAACATAACAGCCTTGGCACCAGAAGAACAGACCTTGTTGATGGTTGTGCATGGAACCGTATTGGGAATTCCAGCAAAAATGGATGCTTGTCTAGCTGGTGCTTGACCCAAATTAGCGGACACTACATTTCCCATAAATACTTCTTCTACCTTATCGGCATCTAATTTGGCATGTGCTAGAGCCCCTTTTATGGCTTCTGCACCCAACTGAGTCGCTGATATAGAAGAGAGTTGCCCTCCGAAACTCCCTATTGGCGTTCGTACAGCAGAGACGATATATACTTTTTTCATAATTTCTTACTAAAGCTAGTTTTGTGCAAGTATGGTAAAATCTTTGTTAAATAAGGAGTAGAGCAGACTTTTCTCTGTCGTCTAACGTCTTAGTTCTGTGTAAATAAGCATAACGATGAAAAAACTGATTTTAATACCACTTTGTTTAATACTTACGATTTGTGCCTATGGCCAAGTGATGGCTGATGACAATTCTAGCAGTGCTAAGGCCTATCAGAAAGAGTATAATAAGAATATTAAGTTGACGAAAATCAACGGTGTCTATATACCAGGTTCACTAGAAGAGGCATTTTCAAGATTAGAAAGATTGTCTCCACCAGCTTCGATAGCGAAGTTTCAAAGTGGCGAAGAATCTATCGTTGCCAAGAAATTGCATTATGGCATCGGCCGGTGGATGATAACTAATTGGAATTTTTTTGGCGGGTCTAGATTCTCGCATATGCTGAAGACCAAAGGCGTTGTGCATCCTGATGATATGGCACAATTTGTCATTAGAACTTTCCATAGACACTTGAATAACAAACCATTAGACGAAGAATCCCTTATTCAAGAACTGGCAGTTGCAAGAAAGAAAACAGCTCAAGAAGTGTTAGGTTTTCAGACTAAGGACAATCATTAATTAGGTTCTCCGTAAGGCCCTTGTAGGGATGCATTTGTCTATAGGAATTGTGAATAAATTGCCCGCTATCACAATTTTTCCTCCTCGTTTCCAAGATTAATTAAATATTTGCACTCCTTTTTGAAAAGTCATCTACACATTATTATAACCTATGGCAAGTAAACTATTGATCGTTGAGTCACCCGCAAAAGCTAAGACGATAAACAAATATTTAGGAGATGACTTTATCGTCAAGTCTAGCGTAGGACACATTCGAGATTTAGATAAAGGCAAAAAGGGCATAGACATAGAAAATGGATTTGCCCTCAGTTATGTCGTGTCGGAAGGTAAACATAAGGTCGTAAAAGATCTCAAAGCCACGGCTAAGAAAGTAGATGAAGTATGGCTCGCAACGGATGAGGATCGTGAAGGAGAAGCCATTTCTTGGCATTTGTGCAAGGTGCTTGGACTCGACGAAACCAGTACTAAGCGTATCGTTTTTAGAGAAATCACCAAAAAGGCTATACAGAATGCCATACTGCAGCCACGCAATGTCGATCTCAATATTGTCAATGCTCAGCAAGCAAGAAGAGTGCTGGACAGATTGGTGGGCTTCGAGCTGTCTGAGACATTGTGGAGAAAGATAAAACCAAAATTGTCTGGAGGACGTGTACAATCTGTCACATTAAAGTTAGTCGTAGAGAGAGAAAGAGAGATAGAAGCCCACGAGTCGAGACCCTTTTATAAAGTCGTTGCTGTCTTTAATGTAAAGAATGAGGCTGGCAAGATGGTTGAGCTTAAAGCCGAGCTGAAGGATAGGCTGTCCACACTACAAGAAGCTCAAGAGTTTCTAGATGCGCTTAAAGGTTCCGCTTATAAAATTAAGGACATTAAGGTAAAGCCTGCGAAGAGAAATCCTCCCGCGCCATTCACGACTTCTACTCTCCAACAAGAAGCGAGTAGGAAGTTATATTACAGCGTAAGTCGTACGATGCAGATCGCTCAGAGACTATATGAGGCAGGGCATATCTCTTATATGAGAACGGACTCGACCAAGCTTAGCGATCAAGCACTCTCCAATATTGCTCGTGAGATAAAAGCCAAGTATGGAGATCAATATCATGAGCCTCGTAAATTCAAGACCAAAGGGGACAATGCTCAAGAGGCTCACGAAGCCATCAGGCCAACATTCTTTGAAAACGCTACAGTAGAAGGCGATGCAGATATGCAGAAGCTCTACAGCCTTATCTGGAAGAGAACCGTAGCTTGTCAAATGGCTTCTGCCAAGTTGGAAAAAACGAAGGTCGAAATCGAAGCGGATAACAAAGCTATTTTTAATGCAGCTGGAGAGGTACTGAAGTTTGATGGCTTCCTGAAGGTCTATATGGAAGCTAAAGATGACGATGATGACCAAGAAGCAGCAGGGATCTTACCTCCGCTAAAATTGGGTCAAATACTGGATATGGATAATATCCAAGCTATAGAGCGATTTACAAGGCCACCATCTAGATATACTGAGGCTACACTAGTCAAGAAACTGGAAGAGCTGGGTATCGGAAGACCTTCTACTTATGCGCCGACCATCTCCAAGATTATGGAGAAATCTAGAGGCTACGTGTCTAAAGAAAAAAGAGATGGCGTAGAAAGGAAGTACAACATTCTAACTCTACAAAATGATCAGGTCAAGACAGAGGTGCACTCTGAAGTGACTGGTGCCATCAATAATAGACTCTACCCGACAGATATGGGTAAGATGGTCAGTGATTTCTTGAGTGAATACTTTAAGGACATAATGACTTACAGTTTTACTGCGGAGATCGAGGATAAGTTGGACGAGATTGCTAAAGGTGCCGAAGATTGGTTAGAGATGGTCGAAGAGTTTTATGGACCGTTCCATGAGACGGTTTCTAAGACTATCGAGTCTGCGCCACGTGTCAAGGGTAGAAGAGATCTAGGTGTAGATCCTAAGACAGGCTTCACGGTATTGGCGCAGATGAGTCGATATGGACCTGTATGTCAGATAGGTACAGTGGAGGAAGTTGGAGAAGAAGGTAAGCCACAATTTGCCAGTCTTAAGCCAGGACAGTCTCTAGAGACCATTACTTATGAAGAGGCGATGGAACTCTTCAAATTGCCTATAAATCTGGGTATTTACGATGGTGAGGATATAATGGTGAAGTCTGGGCGCTATGGTGCTTATATCAATCATAATGAAAAGAACATTACCATCCCTAAGGGAGAGGATCCTTTGACTTTGGTCTTTGAGAGAGCGGTACAGCTTATCGAGGATAGAAAGATATTGGATGCGCCTATCGCCAGTTATAAAGGAGATGAGGTCACCAAAGGTAAGGGTCGTTTTGGACCATACTTGAAGTATAAGGACTTCTTTATTAATATTCCAAAGAGGTATAATCCCAATGCATTGACGCAAGAGGAAATCTTTGAGTTGATAGAAGCCAAGATCGAAAAAGAAGCCAACAGGTACATCCAACAATGGCCTGAGGATAACATCGCTCTCGAAAATGGCCGTTGGGGCCCCTTTATCAGATATAAGAAGAAGTCATTTAAAATCGGAAAGAAAGAGGATGGCGAGCGCTACACTTCTGAAGAGGCTAAGGAAGTCTTTACGCTAGAACGTATCAAGGAAATTCTTACAGAAGAAGGTGTAAAATTACCTAAGAAGAAAGCACCAAAAAAGAAGGCTGCAGCTAAGAAGACCACAGCAAAAAAAGCTACAACCAAGAAAACTGCTGCAAAGAAAGCACCAGCTAAAAAGCCAGCTGCTAAGAAGAAGTAGTCGAGTTAGTTGATTCTTTTTCAAGAAATTGTACTATAGATTGGGCGACTTGTTCTGAGGCAGTACCTTGGCCAAGTTCTTTTCTTATTGCTTTGTATTTGTTGCAGATAGCTTGACGGTGCGCTACAGTTTTCATTTTCTGAAAATATTCTTTAAGTGCTAATTCATTGAAGGCATTTTGAAGTAATTCTGGAACAACCTCTTTCTGAGCTATCAGATTGACCAGAGAAATATATTTCGTTTTGACCAAGCGCTTGGCGATCATAAATGACAAGGGACTGGTTTTGTAGATGACAATTTGTGGTACTTCAAACAAGGCTAACTCTAGAGTAGCTGTTCCGCTGCTGCTTATGGCAAAATCAATGTGGCGCATTACTTCATATGGCTGGTCATAGACGATGTCTATATTGGGTGCATATCTATCGATGTTATCCAAGTAAAAGCTCTTGGGTATATGACTCACCCCCGCAATGACAAATGAATGTTCTTTTTGTGCGGCGGCAAAGGTGAGCAGTGTGGGAAGGTGCTTTTCTATCTCTTGCCTTCTGCTACCAGGAAATAACCCTATGCGTT
>CALFUU010000032.1 GCA_937929835.1 uncultured Saprospiraceae bacterium
TTCTTGAAGCCGCTGCAGGACTCTTTTTGCGGAGCCGGTGCCGTGATGTCGTATGCCGAGTATGTGATGCATCTAGGAGTTTAGCGTAAGCTTTTAAAATTTTATATCCTTGCAAGCTCTGTAGATATCTCGATAATCCTCTCGTGTCTTGATGACGGTCTCCATATATTCCTTCCATACCACAGCATCCTGGACTGGATCCTTGACGACAGCACCGACAAGACCTGACGCCACATCTTGAGCAGAGAGCTTTCCATTACCAAAATGTGCGGCAAGTGCTAAGCCATTATTGACTACAGAAATGGCTTCGGCAGTTGACATCGTTGCGGTAGGAGATTTCAGTTTTATTTTGCCATACTTAGTGGAGCCGCTACGCAGTTCTCTAAATATCGTGACGATACGTTGTATCTCCTTGAGAACTGGCACCTCTGCGGGCAGCTCTAGTGCTTTGAGTTGACTGGCTACTCTGGTGGTCACTATTTCGACTTCTTCTTCCGCCGTGTTAGGCGTAGGTAGGATAACCGTATTGAATCTTCTTTTTAGTGCAGAGGAGAGTTCATTCACTCCCTTGTCTCTATTGTTGGCTGTAGCGATGACATTGAATCCTCTGACGGCTTGGACTTCGGTGTTGAGCTCAGGTACAGGCATCATCTTTTCTGAGAGGACAGTTATGAGGGTGTCTTGTACATCGGAGGGCATACGGGTAAGCTCTTCTATCCTCACGGTTTTACCTTGCTTCATCCCACGGATCATAGGTGTCTCCACGAGTGCAGCTTCGCTGGGTCCTTCGGAGAGGAGCTTGGCATAATTCCACCCATAACGGATGGCTTCCTCACTCGTGCCTGCGGTGCCTTGGATGAGCATCGTAGAGTCTCCGCTGACGGCTGCAGCTATGTGCTCGGATACCCAAGACTTGCCTGTGCCTGGAATGCCGTATAGAAGGAGAGCTCTATCTGTCGTTAGTGTGGCCACCGCAATTTCCATCAGCCTCTGGTCGCCGATATATTTGGGAGTGACTTTAAATTTATTTTTGAGTGTACCACCCATAAGATACGTCACGACGGCTTGAGGTGACATCGCCCAGTTGGCAGGTTTTGATCCTGAGTCTTGTGCTTTTATTTCTGACAGCTCTTCAGCAAATTGTTGCTCTGCGTGTTGTCTAAGTGTGCTCATATTCTGCTTTTTGTATTTTTCTAAGTCTTATCGTAAGATTTATTTTTCTGATGATCGGTTGCGTTACGCCAGTATTCCAGACATTGAACCAGTTTTTATAAATGGCTTCGTCGTGTAACTTTTTGAGATAGGGGAGGGCAGCGGGATTGATGACGCCGGTCAATAAGGCACCAAAATTTTGTTCTGGATAACACTCCCCTTTACTTATAGCCAGTTGCAATTCTGTGAGATAGCTTTCGCTAAAAATTTTAGACCAGACACCTTGGTGGACCTTCAGCCGTGTGCTGACGAGGGCGATATCATCCCACAGTTTGTTGGTCGTGATATAGGTTTCAAATTGATGATCAGAAAATAAGGTAATGAGGCTGGGGCTCTCCTCCTCTTGATAGCTGCTTTTAGATAACGCTTCCAATAATTCTGTATTTCTTGTCATCTCCGCATTTTTTATGAGGGCTGGCAATAATATGGATTCTTTCTCGTCTGTTATTTTGACTTGAAACTGCTTAGTAGTCAAAAAGTAATGGGCAACAGTTGTTGTATTTTGCTGCAATAAATTACACCAAAAAGTGAATGGCAATACTTCTATCATCTCTGACAGCCAATAGAGTGGGTCGTAATCAAAGCGGGCGAGATCCAAATTACTTTCAGATAAACCCAGCCAAGTAGATAGATGTTCTCCATTCCAAAAAGCATCAGTTTTTTTGAGGGGTTTGAAGATCTTTCTTTTGCCTCCGATGCCTATGCCGAGTAATTTTTTGGATTTAGACTCAGTGAGGTATGGTGTCAGAGCCTGCTTTATTTCTGTCAGTAACGGAATTTTATTGAGTCTGGTCAGCGAGGAGATGAGATATTTCTTGCAAGATTTATCCGTCTTACGAGTAATCTTTTTGTTTTCAAATTCAGTTGAGTAGACAGTATATAAGAAGTCGCCGTCGCTGTCTATTAGTGTTTTGGCAATTACTTTTAAGTAGGTCAGTTTCGACCTGATTCCTTCTGAGGGCCAATCTTTTTGTAATTTTTGTATAGAGAGTTCTGGATGACCATCTTCGCTGTTCCGCCATCTTTCAAATATCTTGATTCTCTCCGAGGTGTTGCCATCGTCCCAGTTTATTTCTTTTTTAGCTTTGATTTGCATCTCTGGAAATAGCTCAAATAATTTTAGTCCGCGATTACCAATGGCTGCATTGACCAAGGAACTTATTTTATTATCTGAGGCAAAAGTTTTGTCTAGTATGGCTAAAGTGGCTTCAGGTCTAAGCAATTGATTATGACTTGTGATGTACTCTAGTATTTCTAATGCCATAGGCCTAGCGATATGCTGCTTCTCTGACAGTGCATCTACGAGCAGTAAGTTCATAGCAGGTGAAATGTAGGCTTTGTCTTCGGTAATGGCTTCTGGGATATTGTCGAGAGCCACCTGAGGAGGTAGCAGACCATTGATATTGGTATAATACTCATAGGTCATTGCATCCAAAAGTTGTTGTTCTTGAGTACCATTGGACAGTAGGCGCTTTTTGATATCTGCACTCAAGTCCTGCGTGTCTAGTTGTTTTCGATCTGTTCCGAGTAGGGCTGTATTTTTCAGTGAAGTACTTAGCATAGAGCATAGTATTTTGTCTGAGAAAATATACCGAGTAAGCGCAACTTATTATTTTGATAGACTACTGCTGCACTCACCGCTTGGTTCCCACAATAGAGAAACCACTTCTTGATGGTCTCTACAGAATTGTTGAGCGGTAGAGTGTTGCCAGATACATCACACAGTGACCATTTATTATCCACTTTAAGCATCCTCAAATTCTCGACCAAGTAGCACAACTGACTGGCCCACGGGTGGATACGCAACTTTTGTTTGTGTTCTGCAACCATTGCGTCTAAGTCCTTATGCATCTTGATGCTCTGCTTTAGACTATGGGTGACGTTTATTTGCTTTCTTATGATACCTCTGTGCGGTAGGATAGAGTGAAAGAATGCGACCTCGGCTTCCAACACACTGGCCAGAGGTAATTTGATTTCTAGTTTCTGGAATCTCGTACCAAAATTGAGAATAAGAGTCGAGGCACCAGAATGACTACCCCAGAGCCATTCTCGTTGGATGAGGATATCGTCTTTTGTTTCTTGTGTCCTGCCGAGCACAAGCCAATGATCCTTTATAGCTGGCGCAGTTTTGTCTGTCATTAAGTTTTTGCTTGATTGGCTCCAGCCCACCAGTGTTTTTAAGGTGTGTTGCCATTCAGGGGTAAGGTTGTCTTTGTTCTTCCAGGTTTTGGTAAGGAGATGCATCTTGGCGATAATAGCGGTGGCCTCTTCTTGCCACACCTTGGTCTGACCATAATCGATATCTGCTAGAGCCCTAACCCAACCAGCCAACCCAGGTGCTTTGGCATCGACCATTCGCGCTGCCAATTTGTTGAAA
>CALFUU010000033.1 GCA_937929835.1 uncultured Saprospiraceae bacterium
GCAGCACCGATCGCAACAAAGCTCATCGCCGCCTCTGCTGACTTAGACAGTACTTCTCCGAGTCCATCCATTTCCTTTTCCGTCCACTTCCCTAGGACAAAATCTACTTGACGTCCTTTCTTGAAATCGTCACCGATACCGACTTTGAGACGAGGATACTTACCTGTGCCGAGCACTTGCTCTATATCCTTGAGCCCATTATGACCACCAGCCGCACCCTTGGCTCTTAGGCGTATCTTACCGAAATCCAAATTCAGATCATCCACGATGATGAGTACATTCTCGACCTTGATCTTGTGCTTGGTCATCCAGTAGTTGACCGCTTTTCCACTTCTGTTCATATAGGTGGACGGCTTGAGGAGATGGATCTGCCTTCCTTTGTGCTTGATCAGAGCGATATCTCCTAGTGTGTCATTTTTCCACTTTCCTTCTTTGTTCTGGGCCATCAAGTCTACTACTTCAAATCCGATATTATGACGTGTCTCATCATAATCGGGGTGCATATTGCCAAGGCCTACTACGAGATATTTCATTTCAGGATCTATTGTGTCTTCTACTGCGCTACTATAACCTAGAAGTCGCTTAATAAAGTTCTTCATCTTGGGTATTATAATCGAAAAATGGACTTATAGTTTTCATCTGATTATATCAAAAACTTCCCCTTCTCGTAGATCAGCTTTCCATCCGCCCATATCTCTCCACTCTCTGTCATATCTGTGATCATATCCCAGTGGATGGACGAGTGATTGGTGCCGCCTGTCTGCTTATAAGACTGACCTACTGCCATATGAATCGTACCGCCTATCTTTTCATCAAAGAGAATATTCCTTGTCGCTCGCTGAATCTGATAATTGGTACCGATAGCGACCTCTCCAAAGAAATTAGCACCTGGAATCTCAAATACTGCGTCGAGCAACTCTTTACCCTGTTCAGCTTCCCAACGGACCACTTCTCCTTTCTCCACCCACAAGGTGATGCCCTTGACATCTTGACCCATATAGATGGACGGAAATGTAAAGTGTACCTTCCCATTGACCGAATCTTCTACGGGGCCACTAAAGACTTCTCCCGAGGGCATATTGGTCTGGCCATCAGAATTGATCCACGTTCTGCCCTTCACAGAAAACTCTATATCCGTATGATCCGCCTTGTAGCGTACCGTTTCTACCTTGTCGAGATACTCCTTTATATTTTGTTGATGCGCTCGGACTTTTAGCCATTCTGCCACAGGTGATTCTGCATAGAGATGGCAAGCATTGAAGACAAACTCCGCATACTCGTCTACAGTCATCTCCGCTGCAGCAGCACTCGCTGGCGTAGGATATTGACAGAGGGATCGCTTGAGCGCTCCGGGCAAGGCTCTATCTGCTGTCCGCTCAAAATATAATTGACTCAATGGCGCTAGGGCTGCTGAGCGCTTCTTTTTCTTGGCCATATCAAGGCCTTGGGTCTCATTAAGATCGTAAGGTGCTTTGATATAGATGTAGGCATCAAAAGCCTCCATTGCCGCCTTCCTCAAGACTGGCACCTGCTCGAGCACCCAGTCATCGGCGTACTCATAATAGATTTTGCTCTGACCCTCAAACTGAAAATCTACCTCCATCACGGCACCTAGCTTGGTTGCTTCTCTATATATTTCTCTGACCAAGGGCTCTGCGAGTGTTGTTGTAGAGACATATAAGCGTTCCCCTTTTTTGAGTTCTACACAATAGTGCACAAGTAAGGACGCATAGCGGCTGAGTATCTCTTGATTGATAGCCATAAAGTTTTATTTCTCAGTGTTATTTATGAAAAGACGACTGTCCTGTTTTTGCAGGTTATAATCCTATGGTTGATATGTGCCCAGACAGCATTGGCAAGTACTATTTTTTCAATGTCCTTGCCTTTCCGCTTCATATCTGAGACACTATCGAGATGTGAAATCGATATGACATCTTGATAGATAATAGGCCCTGCATCCAGATCTGGCGTCACATAATGCGCCGTAGCCCCTACCAACTTGACACCGCGCTCATAGGCCGCTCTATAGGGATTGGCTCCTGCAAAGGCCGGCAATGAGGAGTGGTGAATGTTGATAATCTTATTCTCAAATCGTCGACAAAAGTCCTGACTCAAGACCTGCATATAACGGGCCAGCACTATGAAGTCAACATTATATTTCTTCAGCAATAGATACTCCTCTTCTTCTTGCTTCGCCTTATTAGTTTTATTGATCGGAAAGTGATAATACGGGATATCATAACGTTTCCCTATGTAATCAAACTTCTCATGATTGCTAATGATTAGTGGAATATCGATTTTCCATTCTTTAGACTCATAGCGAGAGAGAATATCAAAGAAGCAGTGCGCATACTTGGATACAAAGAGCGCGACTCTGGGCACGGCCTTTTTCATTTTTACCTCAAATGAAAGATTAAACTTATGCGCCACTATGGTTCTAAAGTATTCAGAAATCTTTTCCTCTGGAATGGAGAATCCCTCTAGCGCCCACTCTACCCGCATAAAAAAGTGGCCAGCGTCTCTATCTACGTGTTCATCGAGATTGAGGATGTTTCCCCCATTGGAGTCTATAAATTCTGTGACTGCCGCAACAATACCCCGCTGATCGGGACAGTGCAGAAGCAAAATGGCCGTATTCTTATCTTTTTTACTCAAAATCCAAGGTTTTACAAGGGTTGCGGCGCAAAAACGATACCATAAATAGGATGGTATCTTCAGTTATGGAGGATGCCATCTCAGTTCTTAATTATCCCTATTCAGCTACTGGAAGCGGCGTACTGTCTATATTTATGAGAAATTGCACTCCCCAAGGGACAAGAACTCCGAGGTAGTATTATGTATAAGATTCTAATTTCCGTATCGACACTACTTTTTTTCTGCACACGACAACTGAGCAGTCAGCACAGCAATAGTGTCTATATCTACGGGACCATCACGACGGATTCTGATGAGCAGTACACAGGCTTTATGCGTTGGGGCAAGGAAGAGATGTATTGGTTTGACATATTCAATGCAGAGAAAGATGATCAATATACTGTCCCTACTGAAACAAAAAAAAACAATGGGCTACTCAATATAGACTGGTCTCTAGGCGGTATATGGGAGGATAAATATTGCAACAGCTGCACTGTCCATCACGCCTTTGCCTGTATGTTTGGCGAGATAGCGCAGATGAAAATGATGCGTGGAGATCGCGCTCAGCTGACGTTCAAAAATGGCTCAAGTATCATCGTGGAAGATTCTAATACCAACGATATGGGCACCTACATAAATATGACAGACTATGAGCTAGGTAAGATAAAATTTGACTGGGATGATGTGTCACATATTAACTTCTTTGCAGCACCTGCAGACGTAGACCACCCCTACGGATCTACTTTATATGGTACTGTCAAGACAGAAAGGAGAAAAACATTTACTGGATATATCCAATGGGATATGGATGAGCGCAGCGGAGGAGATATCCTTGATGGAGATACCAAGTATGGCGATCAGAAGATTCCTTTTGAAAAAATAGCCAGTATAGAAAAAATTGAAGATGGAGATGCCGTCACTGTCACCTTTGATTCAGGTAGGACGTTGGATCTAGATGGGTCCAATGATTGTGATGACGGCAACAGAGGCATAGGCATCTATAATCCTGAAATCGGCACGATAGAAGTAGAGTGGGAAATTTTTGACAGAGTCCATTTCCAAGAAGCGCCTATGTCGGGGATCAGTTATAAAGACTTTGGCAATGCGCAATATCTATCTGCAGAGGTCATAACCTTTGATGATGAAACCTACCACGGCAACATTGCTTTTGACTTAGATGAGCTCTGGGACTTTGAACTACTAGATGGAGACGACGATGATGTCAAACTCAAAATACCATTTAGAAACATCGACAAGATTATTCCCAAAAACAGGAATTACTCGATGGTCACCTTGCTTAATGGAGAGCAGCTGCTTCTAGGTGATCGTCAAGATGTCAGCAACCACAATGACGGTATCATCTTTTTGGATGGAGACAACTTAGATCTCAAAATAGAATGGGATAATATAGATCAGATCATATTCAAGAAAAAATAAAATCAACTTAATCTGGCTTCATTGCCAAGTGACTAATTCCTATCTCAGTGAAAAAAATATTCTTTAGAATATTATTGCCGCTCACCCTCATCGGAGGGACAGCTATATGGATGTATTATCATCCCAACATCGACGAAGGCAAAACGACCAAAGTGATGACCTTATGCTGGACACTAATCAGCCTGGGGTTGATTAGCATAACTGTTGCTATTGTTGATGCTTTGCTTAACAAAATATTACCTTGGAAGAAGAGAACGGCTCTCCGATTTTTTGCGCAACTGCTATTGGGCGGACTGTCCTCTCTCGCTTCTCTTAATCTCGCCTATTACCTTATCAAAGATTATTACACCAGCGAGGCGCCAGACCTAGGGCAGTATCTTGTTATGAATATGTATGGCAGCTCAGTCGTGTTGCCAATCTTCTCTATTTACTTCGGTTATAATTTTCTAAAAGATTGGCGCAAATCAGAACTCGAAACAGAACGCCTACAGAAAGAAAATGCCCGATCACAAATGATGGCACTTAAGAACCATCTCGACCCACACTTCCTCTTTAACAATCTCAATATCCTGTCTTCCATAATGGATAAGGACATCACATTATCCAAAACCTACTTGGATAAATTTGCCGAGGTGTACCGCATTATACTCAAGTCAGAACAGTCGGACCTAAGCCTCCTTGAAGACGAGATGCAACTTATAGAATCTTATATCTATCTCATCAGAGTGAGATTTGAAAACAGTGTCTTTTTCGACATAGACATCGACCCTGCAGATCACGTCAAAGCTCTACCCCCCTTAGCCATACAGATGCTCATAGAGAATGCCATCAAGCACAATATGGCCAACGCAGATAATCCGATAACCATCACCATAAAATCTGATGGCCAGAACAATATCCTCGTACAAAACAACCTCCAAAAGAAAAAGTACGCCATCCAAGAAAGAGATGGCTCTGGATTACAAAACATCCAAAACAGGTATGCTTTCTTTTCAGACAAGGAGATGCAAGTAGAAGAAACAGAAAGTTATTTTAGAATTACCCTTCCACTACTAGAAATCGATTACGACTAGAATAAAAATCATTGTTGATATGAAGATACTCATTATAGAAGACGAAAAATTAGCAGCAGAAAAATTAAACACATTACTCACCACAGTCGCTACAGACTGTGAAGTGATCAGCACTCAAGATAGCATAGATGGGGCCGTAGCTTGGCTAACCGAGCATCCACATCCAGATCTTATCATCAGTGACATCCACCTCATCGATGGGCTCTGCTTCAATATCTTTCGCAGGTCGAGGTGACTTGTCCTATCATCTTTGCTACGGCTTATGAAAAATATGCTATCCAAGCTTTTGAGGTCAATAGCATCGACTATCTCCTCAAACCTGTACAAGAGGATCGCCTGCGTCAAGCGCTCAACAAATATTCAGCACTTAATCAATCTCAAGTTGCAGGCAGGTCAGACCTCTACGATGAGTTCAAAAAACTACTGAGCAATAAAAACAAAAACTACAAGTCTAGGTTTCTCTGCAAGCTCGGTAATAAAATCAAGTCTATCCCTACAGAAAATATCGCCTACTTTTATAGTGCCAATAAAATGACCTTTCTCGTAGACAACAACCAGCAACGCCTGCCGGTCAACAACACACTTGACGAAATAGATCAACTCATCGACCCTGACAGCTTTTTTCGGGTCAATAGAAAATTTATCAGCCACTACGGCGCCATCGCAGAAATCCATCCCTACTTCAAAGGCCGCCTCAAGCTCAAGCTCTCTCCACACATCGAGGAAGACATTGTGGTGAGTACAGAGAAGTCTCCGATATTTAAGGCTTGGTTGGATCGGTAGGAGAGGCAAGGTCGAAAAGATTACAGAATTGGAGGACTAAGGAATTGAGGACTGTCAAGGTTGAATGCATAGTAATTGTTGAATACCTTTGATGAGGTTCTGTTACTTCACTTCACAAATCATTTTTATGAACAACTTCTCCAAAGCAACTTCATTTATTTTCGCCCTTTTTATCTCATTATTAACTTTACCACTAGTAGCACAAGATTATGCGTGGGAATTGGTGCCTACTCAAGAAACCAATAAATTAGTCGCTCAACTGATTACAGATCAAGGACATCTTGTTGCTTCTGGCAATGGATTATCTGTATCGAGAGATCAAGGAAATACGTGGGATACCTTCTCGGAAATTCCAAGATTTAATTAATATGTGGATATAGGTGATCAAGTTATTCTTGGCACTTGGAATATATTAGCCAAGGTAGATTTGGTGCAAGGGACTTACGACACCTTAGCAACTTTTGGTGGTAACAATTTCAGAAATAAAAGACCTCAAGAAAAATCAACAAACCGAATCGCCCACTTAGGTAACACTGAAAAAATTAATCTACGAGAAGTGAAACTTAGCTTCTGGCCTCTTTCATTTTAGGTTTTAAAGGCTAGAATTCCGTTAAGAACGGGCTTGTGTTTGAGCCGAAGGCGAGTTTAA
>CALFUU010000034.1 GCA_937929835.1 uncultured Saprospiraceae bacterium
ATTCCTGTTTCCTTTTCATTTTCTGGACCAAGAATCTTCATTAGGGTCACCACTGATTTTTCATACTCCTGATTGAATCCCGCATACAATTCGTCAGCAATCATCTCTACCCTAGCCTTTAATTCCAACGCATCAATTTGCTTGGTTACCGCCTTGACAAATTTTGCCTTATCAAAAGCAGAATCAAACTTTTGGATTTTCTGAGCTATCGATACCGCCAACTCTTTATCGAACCATAGTTTAAGCTGTTTATAGGCCATAATATATTTCTCCTTTTACTATCAGTATTTTCTAAAAAAGTCTCTCATTACGAGAACGAAGATTCCTCCACTTCGCTATGCTACGGTCGGAAAGAAAAAGATAGTTGATAATTATATATGGAACTTATAAAAGCTCTTCTTATCTCTAACCGAGCCGAACGTAAAGAACCACTCCCCACTCTATTATCGATTCTCTAAAGAAGTCGAGCCCACCGTCTCCCAGCCCACTATGCACTAAAAAACTATGCACTATGCACTAAGAAGCTGAGCCCTCGCAGCCTAGCCCCCAACTATGCACTAAGAAGCTGAGCCAACCTATGCACTTAGAAGCTGAGCCCTCGCCGCCGAGCCCAACTATAACCCTTCACTCCATTCCTTAAACTGGTCCATCCATTTTTGGGTCTGTTTCCTAAACATACCCGGCATCAGCGTCGCCATCAGCTTCATCATAAATCCGTTCATCTCTAAGTACTCTACCTCGGCCGTCCAGCGGGTGTGCTGAGGCCCTAGCTCTATAAAATCGTTGTTCATAGAGTTTTTGCCAAAATCGCCTTCATAGGTGCCGTAAAAGGCTTCGGGTAGATCGCGTGTGGTGATCGTCTCCGTGAGGGTCATCTTACGGCCTTTGATATCATATTTGACGAGACTTTGGGCGCCAACAGTACCGGGAGTACCTGATTTTGGCTCAAATGAGATAAATCCATCTTGCCAATACCGCATATTCTCAGGATTATCAAAGAGTTCTACAACGCGTTCTCTAGGAAGATTGATGTCTACGGTACAATTAAACTTCATTTTCTAAGTCAGTTTTTCTTAAAATTTGACAAGAGTATAGAGAATCCTCTACTTTCGCACTTTATTTAAAACAAGCACGGAAATACTAATCTAAAATATTCAACAGATGGCAACTAACTTAATAGAATCATTAAAATCCAGCCTAGGAATGGATCTCGCTGAGCATTCAGCCAATTTTTTTGGAGAAGAACAACAAAACACTAGATCTGCAGTCAATGGCACATTTGCAGCTATCCTTGCAGGGATGATCCAGCGTGTATCTTATGATAAGGGCGCCAAGGATCTGCATAAAATCCTTAAAAATGAGGATGTCAGAGAGTATGATATCGAAGATATATTTACCAGAAGTCCTCAGACGGTCAATGGTATGGTCAATAGAGGTACGCATTTCCTACCGAGTATCTATCCTGGTAGATTTAGAGAAGCCACCAATGCCGTAGCAGAAGACAGCGGCGTGAAGAAATTAACTTCTTCTAAGATGATGAAGATCTGTGCACCCTTGTTGCTCAATACGCTAGGTAAAGAAGTACAGGATGGAAATCTTGACGTAAACGGATTGAAGACGCTACTCAATGGTCAGAAAAGTGGTGTAAAATCAGCCCTTTCGGACAAGTTCTTTGAAAGTGCTGAGTTGTCAGCCTTCGGATGGACTAAGAAAGAAGTGGTCAAAGAAGAACCTATAAAGAAGGTAAAGAAAATTAAGCCTAAAAAGGAAGTCGTAGAGAAAGTGGCACCACCGGTCGTAGAGACGCCCGTTGTCGATGAGACAGCAGGTAGAGCGGCTACTGGTGGGATGAGTTTACTGAAATGGCTCCTACCGCTTCTATTGATTCTCGGGCTGATCTGGTTCTTAGCAGCCAGAGGTTGCAGTGGTGTAGAAGCGACCAAGACAGCTGTATTGGCTCCAATAGAAGCAGCTACAACAGCAGCTCAGAGTGCAGCGACGACTGCGACGACTGCCGTAACCAATGTTTTTGGCAAGGTCAATGACGCAGCATTGGGAGCACTCAACAGTATCAAATTTAGTGCAGGGTCTGCCGGTGAGCAGATGATGGGCTTCATCAAAGGTGGCGCGAATGGAGAAGGAAGATTTAGATTTAATAATCTGACTTTTGCCTCTGGCTCAGCCAATATCGATGGGGCCTCTGGTACCGAAGTCGATAATATGGCAGCCATCCTCAACGCTTATCCTGATGTAAAGGTCAAACTAGAAGGCTTTACCGATAGCCAAGGAGACCCTACTGCCAATCAAACTCTATCTCAAAATAGAGCCGAAGCAGTTAAGACAAGATTGGTCGGACTAGGTATTTCTGGGGATAGAATAACGACCCGAGGATATGGTGCAGCGAACCCAGTTGCAGGTAACGATACGGCAGAAGGCCGTGCTCAAAATCGTAGAATTGAGGTTGTTGTAGTGAAATAGTAGTGTTTTAGAGATAAAAATTGAATGCAGGACCCCAAAAGTCCTGCATTTTTAATTTCTAGTTGTTAACTTGTAGTCAGCTATTATAAATTACACACTTAACAAATTATGCCAAACGCTAAAAAAACTAAACCTACACTCGTCAAAGGTCCCAAAACAGAGACCTGGAAAAAAGTCAAAACAGATGGCGAGACAAAAAAAATGAACTATATGCTCTCATCTCATGGGAGGATCAAAAGCGTCAACAAGAAAACCAAAGACGAGCACCTTATAAGGGGCACGTATACTAAGGGCGGTTACCATCAGTTCAACATCAAGCTAGAGGATGATTATCGACAGACCTTCTATGTCCATAGAGAGTTGGCAAAGCTCTTTTTAGGTAAGCCTAAAAAGAATCAAGAGTATGTCTGTCATAAAGATGGAGACAAGAAAAACAACAAAATCAACAATCTGATGTGGGCAACCAGAGAAGACTGGTCGGCTTTGCATAGAAAACTCGGCACCTATGCCAACAGGGAGTACAATGGCACCTTCAATGCTAAGCTCACAGAAAAGGAGGTTATAGCCATCAAGAAAAGCCTTAAAGCTGGCAAAAAGACGAAGACAGCTATCGCGCAGAAATACGGAGTTTCTATTACTCAGATCAATAGGATCTCTACAGGTGAAAACTGGAAGCACGTGACTATATAGCCCGAGCTTCTAGATCATTTTAAAATTATATTCAAGACCCGGCCTCATTATTGGAGCTGGGTCTTGTAATGCTCAGTAGCAAAATTACACCACCTACATTCTTTGTCTTCACAAGTGGTATCAAACTTATAAGCGTGTATAGCGTCATACATATCCACGATCTGTCGACCGACATGTTCTATATCTTCAGCAGTTACGTTGACAGCCTCTTTGTGAAATTTCTTTGATTTTTTATCTGGTTCTATATAATCTATACGCCCTTCGACCATATTGATGTTGTACTTATTGTCACTGCTCAACAGAATCTTATAGAAGACCAGTTGCCTCCAATAATCCCCACCTATACCTTCTGCGTCACTATTATTGTCTTTGAGTTTCTCTCTTTTATGGCTGCCTGTTTTATAATCTACGACATTAGCATGGTCTTTATAGACTTCGACTTTGTCTATTACGCCTTTTAGCGGGACACCTTTATATACGGCATTAGAAAGTTCTATTTCTAATTTGTAATCCGGTATATCTAGCCACTCTTCTATTTTTTCGGTATGGTAATCCTTGAGTACTTTTTGGCCATAAACAAGATAATCCTCATACTCCTCATCTGTAAAGTTGGATCTGTAATAGGTTAATCGCTCTTTGTAGAGAAACTGAAGCCAATCTATAGTTTGGGTCTTGGGGTCTCTGATATTGTTGAAAAAAGCGTGTAGTGTATCGTGCATAGCACTACCAAATCCCGTTGCAGCATTTCTTGCTCCAGGCACTCTAAGGATGGCCTCAAAATAGAAAGTCACTGGACAACGTAGGAATTTATTGAGATGCGTAACAGAGAGCTTGTATCCTTTGAGCCAGTTGTCAATAAGGTTCTTATCTATAAGGGGTAGCGTGATTTGCTTTCTTTTCAGAAGATTGTAGTGAAACTCTAGCGTGTCTTCAGGATTGACAGCTATCGCATCTTCATTGAGCTCTTCCATTGATAGAGCCTCTGATATAAACTGAGACTGTTGCAATTCTTTATCTTTTTCATTCCTATCCGCATAGGTAATGGTGAGTTGTTTTTTTGCTCTTGTCATAGCGACGTAGAACAATCTCCGCTCGTCCTCTATGTTGGTTTTACTATCGGCATTAATATTATCAGGATAAGAGAATTGGCCATAACCGCCACCCGCAGATTTATCCCAAGTCCCTTTGGTACATCCTACAAGATAGACCTCCTCAAATTCTAAGCCCTTAGCGGCATGAGCGGTCAAGAAATTGACGCCTTGATCTGAGGAAGTGACTTTATTGATGGGTAATTGTATGTACTCCTCTTTCATTTTCTTGGCCATCTGTACGAGGGCTTTGATGTCGAGGGTAGGGTTCTTGACGGATTCATTTTTTATAAAGTCAAAAAATGTGCCCAGCACTTGCAGCTCCCAAGCTCTATTATCACCAGCTATGATACTTTCTAATATGCCTGAGTCATCTATGATCAGCTGGAATGCGTTCTGCAGTGTTAGCGTAGAGACAGCCGTCATCCATCTGTTGAGTTTATCGGCTACTTCCAATATGATAGACGCATTATTCAGAGAAAGATTCTCTAGTGTTTCCTTTTCAGAAATCAGTTCTCTCCATAATGTTTTTTCTTCCTTAGGTGTATCTACTATATCTTCTGCCTGAGCCTGCTCTTTTTCTGAGTGCCTCCTTTTAGTGAGGTGGTGTGCTAGCTTGCCGAGATCTAGTGGATCTATATTGAAGTAGCTGTAGTGCAACAGCCTGAATAGTCTATGTTGTCCAGAACCGTAGCGATTGAGCTCGTCACTTATGTAGCCCAGGATCTCTAGAAGATTTATAATCAGCGGTTGTGTGAGTATATCGACTTTCCGCTTGATATTGACTGGGATGTCGAGTTTTTCCAATACCGTAACGAGATCTGCTGCTTGTCTGTGTGCCCGATAGATCACAGCTACCTCTTTTAACTTATTAGGTGTCCTGTCATAGATACCTTTAAGGTCCTTAACGATATAGGCGTATTCCTCAGAAGTTTTTACAAAATTAAGTAGACGTATAGGTAGGGCAGAAGACTTGTATGCTCCAGCTGCGATAAGGTCTTTGGTCAGATCATCCATCTTGTCTAGCAGACGTTCTTTGTTATGGCTTATGAGTGACTTGCTACCATCGAGTATAGGCTGTGTAGATCTATAGTTGGATTGGAGAACAATTAGTTTAGGTTTATATTTTTCTTGGAAGTTGAGGATGTTGCCGAGATTGGCGCCTTGAAATTTGAAGATGGCTTGATCGTCATCTCCGACGACGAAGACATTGGGTTGGCCATAGTCGCCAAGCAGATTTTCTAACAGCTTATTCTGGGCACCATTCGTATCTTGATATTCATCCACTAGAAAGTAGAGGTAGCGTTCTTGATAATCGGCTAGAAGTTGTGGCCTAGTTTCAAATTCTCGCAATACCCACAAAAGCATATCATTATAATCATAGCGTTCATTTTGCTGCATCAAGCGCATAAAGAGCGGATACTGATTAGCGGCATCTTTGAGTTTGCTATACTTGTATATAGCTTCGTTATATTTTTTTTCATTAAGATCTCCCTTCTCGTATACTTTACCAGTTTTTTTGTTTGGAGTTTTTCTTTTGTAAGTAAAGTCTTGCCTATCGATATAGTCATCTACAGCGTCAGCAATATCTTTTGGAGAAAAGTTCTCTTTTTTCATCAGATCAAAAAGATGCTTTATCCTTTTGAGGTCTGTGTACTTATCATATTTATATCTTCTGAGCGAATTATCCTCTGGCAGTTGCTCGATAAGACTTCTGTATATGTCTATTGTCTCTAGTTCAGAGATGGGTTGAAACTGCTTGTAGGAACCAAAGATGTCGAGATTTTCTTGGATAATTTGGTTGCAGAATCCGTGAAAGGAATTGATATGCACTTGATGAGCCGTCGGACCGATAAGCCGTAGAAGTCTATTCCGCATTGCGGCTACTCCAGCATCGGTAAATGTAAGACAGAGTATATTATGTGGTGCGACGTCTTGTTCTAATAAGATCTTCCCTACCCGCATCGCCAATATCTGCGTCTTACCTGTACCTGGGCCTGCAGCAACGAGGACGGGCCCTTCTATGGTGTCTACGGCCTGTTTTTGCTCCTTATTGAGACTCTCATAGGCCTGCTGAAAGCGCTCATTATAATTGGGTGCGGGTGCATTGGAGGGTTGATGTATCGGTATAGTTGTAGAGAATAGGTCACCTTGCTGCATTAGTCATTGTTGTATAGGCACAAAAATAGCATAGACAATGCAGTGTACTTGCATACTCAATAAATGGGTTCTCAACTAAATATCAACGTCGATAGGCATAAAAAAAGGGCCACCTGCGATCAGGTGACCCATTATGCAATTAAGCATTAGAATCCAACTTACTATATCTTGATAAAGGACATCATATTGCTCCTTCTATCTGTATTCACTCTTATGAAATAATTTCCTGTAGGCAACTCAGATATGTCAATCTTAAAGGTACTTTGAGTAGGCAGTACAATAGATTGTTGTAACTGACCTGATATATTAAATACGCTTATTGTCATATCTCCTAGTTCCTCTTGCATATTATCTAACTCAATGGTCATTTCATTGACCGCTGGACTAGGATAACCACTTACTGTAAAGCTATTAACTGGATTTTCTGGTGATAGGTTGGCTGCACAAGGGCTTGAAGTGCCTACAGACCAATCTGTAGAAGCATCTCCGCTACCATCATAGAGCAGAGCACTACCCACAGCAAAAGCCGGTACAAAATCACCTGT
>CALFUU010000035.1 GCA_937929835.1 uncultured Saprospiraceae bacterium
GCTCCCCTACTTGGGATCCGTCATTATCGCATTGATCTGATAACGCCAAGCCATATCAAGAATGGCGACAACACTTTCATTGGGTGCTGATTCATTAGGAACAACAACTATAGAAACTTTCTTGGTTCTTTTTTTCTGGTCTCTGATCTTCTTTTCTATGGTACTCCTTTTAGCAGGGCTACCATCGAGTAGATAAGTACCGTTCCGCTTAATGGTGACCGTAGAGGGTGGATATTTCGGTTGATTGCTCTGTGTCTTTTTAGACTGACCGGGCAACTGTAAGTTGAGGGCATTAGGGACCACAGAAGACGAGGTCAGCATAAAGAATATCAGTAACAGAAAGATGATATCTGTCAGTGATGACATACTGAACTCTGCACTTACTTTACTATTTTTCTTCATTCCCATAGCCGTATCATTTTATTGGTTGTGTCGCTATATGCGCTCTGAGTTTGAGAGAGTTGGCGATTTTCATCGCATCATTAATTTTCTTCCACGGCACACCTACTTCAGCAACGATGGCAAGGGAAGCATTTTCCCTATTAGACATCTGATTTAATTTTGTTCTGATAGCACTCTTAAGGCCAGAACTTGTCACCTTTTTACTATTGAAGGTAAGCTTGCCATCCTTGGTCATCATCACGACGAGATCACTCGGCGCTAAGGTGGTACTATTGGACTCTGGCAAGGTCATATTAATCTGTACCACAGAAGAGGTCAACATAAAAAAGATCAATAGCAAGAAGATGATATCCGTCAATGACGACATACTAAATTCTGCACTTACTTTACTTCTCTTTTTCATATTGAGTTACTGAGATGGTTATACTGTAGGTTCTTGTAGTAGATCCATAAACTCTATGGAAGTCATTTCCATTTTATTGATTGCCTTATCGACTTGAGATACGAGGTAGTTATAGCCTACAAAAGAAATAATACCGATAAAGAGGCCTATCGCCGTCGTGATCAAGGCTGTAAAGATACCACCCGCTAGTACATCCGGTGTTACATTATCCTCTACTGACATCTTGTGGAAGGCCATAATCATCCCGGTTACTGTTCCAAAGAAACCGATCATCGGTGCTGCACCAGAAATACTGGCAAGTGCTGACAAGTTCTTCTCTAACTTGAATACTTCTAGGTTGCCGACGTTTTCTATGGCAGCATCGATATCTCTGAGTGGCTTACCGATTCTAGCGACACCTTTTTCTACCATTCTCGCATAAGGAGAATTAACACCTGCTAGCATCGCCTTGGCACCTGCTATATTGCCAGAAGTAACGGCAGCTCTGATATTATTCATAAAGCTCTCGTCGATCTTCGTAGCCTTTTTTATTGTAAAGAATCTTTCGAAAAAGATGAATACCGCTAGTATAGAGAGAAGCAGCAACATCACGTTGATCGTCAATCCCAGCACACCACCACTTCCGAGAATCTCTATGATGTTGATTGACTCAGCTGCTGCATCATCAGCTTGTAAAAAGAATCCTAAATAGCCCATAATTATATTAGTTCGATGATAAACGGCTCACAAAGGCCGTAAATTATTAGATGTAACAAATTTATGCATAATAAAACATATTACAACTAATCATTATTTGATAACACTAAAAGTGCGCCAAAATTTCTTAAAGTCATCTTTAAGGCTGTAGAATAGGGATAAAAAGTAGTTCTTTTGCACTCTAAACCTAACAACAAGAGCACTATGGCAAAGATTCTTATCAATGATGGTATACACCCTACTGGACAAAAGATGCTAGAAGAGGCTGGCTATGAAGTCGACTGCAACAAGATCGCTCAGGATGACCTGATGGCTAGACTACCAGAATATGATGCTATCTGCGTCAGAAGCGCTACAAAAGTGAGAGAAGCACTCATCACGGCTTGCCCCAACTTGAAGGTGATCGGAAGAGGTGGCGTCGGACTGGACAATATAGATGTGGACTTCGCCAAGTCTAAGGGTGTGGCAGTTATCAATACCCCTGCGGCAAGTTCTAGGTCTGTAGCTGAGCTAGCCTTTGCTCATATGTTAAGTGTCGCTAGATTTGTCTACAAGTCTAATAGACATATGCCCAAAGATGGGAATACCGAGTTTAAGGCATTGAAGAAATCTTACTCTAAGGGATTTGAACTCAGTGGTAAGACACTTGGGGTTATAGGTCTCGGTAGAATCGGCCAAGAAGCGATAAAAATTGCTCTCGGAATGGGTATGAAAGTCCTCGGAGTCGATCCCTACGCCAGTGATGTAACTGTAGATATGCAATTAGGTGATACAAAAGTATCTGTGCCTGTAACCAAGGTGACGATGGACGAGATGCTCGCTCAAGCCGATATTATAACCTTACACATACCGTTTACTGGAGCCCCTGTCCTATCTACTTCTGAGTTTGCAAAAATGAAAGAGGGTGTAGTCTTGGTCAATGCGTCCAGAGGCGGCACTGTCGATGAGGCAGCGCTCCTAGCCGCTCTAGAATCAGACAAAGTAAGAGCAGCTGGATTGGATGTGTTTGAGAATGAGCCTACACCACGCCAAGAATTACTGCAACATCCCAATGTCTCTTGCACACCACACATCGGTGCCTCTACAGCAGAAGCACAGGAAAATATTGGTATTGAGCTGGCAGAAAAACTCATCAGCCAACTCAGCTAAGCTTACCAGATTATACAATCAGTTCTTAGAGCCTAGGGGCAACAGCTCTAAGTCGAATACAAGTGGCTCATGTGGATCTACATAGCCAGGAAACCCTCTCTCTCCATAAGCTAGACGAGAAGGTATAAGCAGCTGGGCTCTTGTACCAGGATTCATCAACTTGAGGGCTTCGTTCCATCCTGGTATCATCTGACCGACATTGAACATCAGCGGTTGGTTTCTTTTGTGACTGGAATCAAAGATCTTTCCATCCAATGTATAGCCTGAGTAATGCGCTTTGCAGGGCTGCCCATGGGTATAAGGCACACCATTACCCGTTTGATGTATGGCATAGTATAGACCAGAATTGGTTCTTTTGACATCAAGCTCTTTTTCTACAGCATAATCAATTAAGCGATTTTCATCCTTCTGCGCTTGCGTAGTAGGATTATCGTGATAATGGACATATAGCTGAGAGATCCCCATCATGTCGATTTTTTTCTTGGGTGCGGGCGTGCTATCAGGTGCAGGATTAGCCGGCTTGTCATTTTTACAACTGAGGATTATAATCATCGAGGCTAAGAAATAGAGACAATATCGCATCATTGGATTTTATACCAAAAATACGCTTTAGCAGGTAGTTAATATCCTAAGATGTTCAAGTAGGTGTATATTTACACATAGTTTTTTCTTTATATGTAAAAACCACTCAGCCAAAGAATTACAATGCACAAAACAGCCATTCCCAATGGTATCTTTCTAGGATTTGCTATGATGATTTGTTCTTATGTCATCTACATAGTGAACCCTGACAAGTTCTTTCAAGCGCGGCCACTGCTCCTGTTGTGTATCATATTTTTGATATTCCTCAAGACTGGTCAAGAAGCCAAAGCTGCCAATGGCCAATTTATTTCTTTTGGTCAAGTGTTCAAGAATATGTTTGTCACTGGAGCTATCGGCATATTTCTATGTGTGTTTTTTGAGTATATCTTAGTCAATTATCTCAAGACAGATTTGATAGAAATCAAACAAGCAATGGAACTAGAATCCCTAGAACTCACACGAGAAGTCCTCAATGGTAGAATGGAATCTACGATGGACCTTGCAGAAGAGCAAATAGAAAATGGGGGTACGATAAGCCTCAATAGTTATGTGCAGCAGTATATGACAAAACTATTTATGCCTGTGGCAGCAGTGGCTGCTCTCCTTGCTCTGATCATCAAAAGGGCTCCACCACCCTCCACTCCAGGCACAACATATCAAGACACCCAGAACCGTTATGTCATCAATAAGGATAGAGAAGAGTGATGCAGCTAACCATAGTCGTCCCATTATATAATGAAGAAGAATCTCTACCAGAGCTGGTGGCCTGGATAGATCGTGTGCTGACCACCTACCCTCTGACCCACGAGATCATAATGATCGATGATGGCAGTACAGACAGCTCCTGGATGGTGATCAAGCAACTCAAAGAAAAGTATCCCAATGTCAAAGGCATCAGATTCAGAAGAAACTATGGGAAGTCCGCAGCGCTCAACACGGCATTTGAGATAGCACAGGGCGAGGTCGTCATAACGATGGATGCAGACCTCCAAGATAGCCCAGATGAAATACCAGAGCTCTACAAACTCATCAAGGATGAGTGCTACGATATAATCTCAGGGTGGAAAAAGAATAGACACGATCCACTTACCAAAACTATCCCAACCAAGCTCTACAACTGGGCCACACGGAAGATGTCAGGGATAAAGCTACACGATATGAATTGTGGTCTCAAGTCGTACAGTGGTGAGGTCGTCAAAAACATCGAAGTCTATGGAGAGATGCATCGCTATATACCCATCATAGCTAAGAACGTAGGCTTTGATAAAATAGGTGAGAAAGTCGTCCAACATCAAGCCCGCAAGTATGGTGTATCCAAATTTGGCCTGAGCCGATTTAGTAGAGGATTGTTGGATCTGATGTCTATCACTTTTATGGCTAAATTCAGCAAGCGACCGATGCACTTTTTTGGATCTGTGGGTTTGATATCAGGTATTCTAGGCACCCTACTCTTAGCGATATTGACTGTCCAAAAATTATGCTTTGATATTCCAGGTATTGCTGATCGTCCACTCTTTTTCTTGGGGATACTCTTGGTGATCGTGGGTGTCCAATTATTTATTGCGGGATTTCTAGCAGAGATGATTTCTCGAACAACAGAGAGAAGAAATGAGTACGGTATATCAGAAACCATCTAAAGATGTCTAAGAAAGTAATCTTTATTGGCCCTGCATTTCCCTACAAAGGAGGCATCGCTGCCTTTAACGAGAGTATGGCCACCACCTTCCAAGAAAATGGGTGGGACTGTAAAATCTATACTTTTTCGGATCAGTATGCCGTCACTACAAAAGACAAGCTGACAACTGAGGATCCACGACCTAACCTGACCATAAGAAGAGGGATATATTCTTTTAATCCACTCAACTGGCTCAAAATCTCCAAAGAAATAGTCGATGAACAACCAGAGCTCATCGTCACTCAATATTGGATGCCTTATCTGGCTCCAGCCTTTGGTACGATATTTAGAGGGGTCAAGAAAGAGCTGCCTCAAGTTAAGATTGCAACTATCGTCCACAGCTTCAAGCCACACCAGAGTAAAATAGGAGACAAACAACTTAATAAATTTCTAGCCAATAGAAGTGACTCACTGATATGCCTATCCGCAGCTGTAGAAGAAGAGATATTAGGTTCGGGAACACAACAACCTGTCACGCAACTCTTCCACCCCATCTACTCGCACTATGGGGAAGCTATAGACCCCAGTGTTGCCAAAAGAAAGTTGGGCTGGACCGAGGACAAGAAACATTTTCTATTTTTTGGTGAAGTAAAAAGATATAAAGGACTCGACCTTCTATTAGCGTCCCTACCTGTAGAGAAAGATTATGAAAATAAATTTGAATTGCACATCGCTGGAGAATTTATAGAATCAAAGAAAAAGTACTTTCGCCAAATCGTAAAACTAGGCCTCAAAGAGTATGTGGACATCAGAAACGAATATATTCCCAATGAAGTAGTTCCAGATCTTTTTTGTGCAGCAGATGCTATTGTTACGCCTTACAAAAACAGAACCCAGAGTGGTATTATTCCTATTGCCCTACACTTTGAGCGCCCGATAATAGCCACGACAGCAGGAGATCTCTCTAACGACATACAACACTATCAACTAGGTCTAGTCAGCGGCCCAGATGCAAAAGAACTCAATAAAAATTTGAAAAATTTTATAGATGATAAGTGCCCGATATCTTCTGATTATTCCGTCATCAAAGAAAATATTTCTTGGCAATCCTTCTACCGTGCATTTAACCAAGCCTTGAACCCTCCTCTATGATGCGCACTCACGATGGTCTCAACCTCCACACTAAAGCGTGGACGATACCTGACGCCAAAGCAGATATATTGTTGGCTCATGGCTTTTTCGAACATTGCGAGAGATACGATGGAGAGGCTGCCTTTCTTAATCACGCCGGGTACTCTGTATACACTTATGACCAGAGAACACACGGCCGGTCGGAAGGCAAGCGCAGGTCCTACATCTCGGACTTCAAAGCTTATAGCGAGGATTACAAGCAGTATCTTGATCAACTAGCATTAGGGAAAGATCGGCCCTACTTTCTGCTAGCGCACAGTATGGGAGGCTTGGTACAAGTTACACATCTCATAGAGCAAAACAGCATCACTAACAGCAACTTTAAAGGGGCTCTCTTTACAGCACCTTTTATTATGCCTGACAGAAACACGGCGCCTGCGCTGCAAAAAATCGCCAGTATCGTGGGCACTTTATTGCCTACGCTTAAGGTCATAGAGATTGACTCTACTGCAATATCAAGAGATCCAAATGAAATAAGGAAATATAACACAGACCCACTTATCTATACAGATAAAATGTATGCTGCCTCGGGATATCATTTGATAAAACAGACAAAGAAAATACGACCACAACTCCACAAGGTTACTTGTCCGATTCTGATACTGCACGGGACCGATGATAAGCTCGCTGAGATCGAGGGCAGCAGACGCCTCTACGCCGATGCCGCTTCTACGGACAAAGAACTTGTAGAGTTGCAAGACTACAAACACGAAATCACAAAAGACATCGGTAAAGAAAAAGTCTTAACAATGCTCAAAGACTGGATGGATGCAAGAATTTAATATCAAGGCACTAGTCATCATCTTACTCAGTAGTCTTGTACTGAGCACTTGCAAGCAGTCGCCTCAGAGACCGGCTGCTATTGCACAATCAGCAACGCTACAGCAGCCATCATTCGCGCAGGAAAAATCTTCTCTGGTATATGAAGTGAGGCCACCTCACGTCTCTAGCACCCATCCTCCCGTACTCATCCTGCTACACGGATATGGAAGCAATGAGAAAGACTTGTTTTCTCTTGCCCCAGCCATACCAGGGCCATTCTTAGTTGTCTGTCCTCAAGCACCAATCCAGTTGGCGGACAATAAATTCAGTTGGTTCACACTCAATAGGCAAGAGACAGGATTCAGTTATAGTGCTGACCAAGTTTTAGAAACCTTACAACTGCTTAGAAATTTTATCCGAGAAATAAAAAACAAGTTTCAGGTCGACGACAACCACATCTACATTGGTGGTTTTAGCCAAGGAGCGATAACAACCTTGAGTACTGCGCTCTTGTATCCAGACGAGGTCACTGGTGTAGTTTGTCTCAGTGGTGCTCTCTACCCTGAAATAAAAAATAGCTTACAAAAGTCCTCAACGCTTCCCAAGATATTTATGTCACACGGCACACAAGACCAAGTTCTTGACATACAAAACATAGAGTCTGCTCAACAGTTTCTGAGGGATAAAGGCTATGCGGTAACTTATAAGAAATACGATGCTGCACACACTATCACACGGCAAAACTTATCTGACATGGCCCACTGGTTAGAGATCCAAGTCGAATAATATGAAAGAACATCTTCTACGGACCAGAGAACACAATATCGAGGAGTATTGGAATATCCTCACACACGGTCTAGGCGTGATCTTAAGTTGTATAGGCATCATCTATCTACTAGCCAATACAAAACTAGATGACACAGACTTCAAACTGACGTCCATATTACTATTTGGATTTAGTTCCATTGTGGTCTATATCACCTCAACACTATATCACTATAATTGGAATAGTCCTTATCGATCCATATATCGGACGGCTGATCATATCAGCATTTTCTTTCTGATTGCGGGGAGCTACAGCCCATTTTTATTAATCACTTTTACCGAGGAGACGGGATGGAGACTGTTTATAATCATCTGGTTGATGGCCTTTGTAGGCTCGATTTTCAAATTCTTCTTTACTGGAAAATATGAGATATTTTCTCTGTCATTTTATGTAGCAATGGGATGGACGGTACTTATAGAGTTCAAGGAATTTTTGGCTACAACTCCTGAGCTTACATTTTATCTTCTTATTGCGGGCGGCGTGATGTATTGCATAGGCGTATTCTTTTATCGCTTAGATCATATGAAATACAATCACGCTATCTGGCACGTATTAGTCTGTAGTGCTAATTTTCTCCACTTTTGTGCAGTAGCAACAATTCTCTAGGCGTCAGACTAATGTTTGACGATAAAGGATTGGCCATAGGTCTTGTCGCCATATTGAGCGATAAGATTATAATGTCCATTTGCAAATGGAGAAGTATCAAGATCAGTTTGTCGAGAAGCTGGCTCCCATTCTTGTACAACTTTTCCCTCAGCTGATAAGATCATTATCGATTCAGGAATTTCAGAAAACTCTATATGGACGACGTCATCTGCGGGATTAGGTGCCATCGATTTTATAAATCCCAAATCCAATTTTACATTATCAACGGAAGTACGCAGTCCATATTCATTAAGTCTAAACTCTCTAGCATTAAGAATTTGTCTCGCCAAGAAATTACCTTCTACATAAGGTGACACCAAGGCTACAACTCTTAGATGATCTGGATTCTGATCACTCGGTATCTGGTAAGTATAAGGATTGGAGTAAGTTTCTCCTATCACTATATTTTCAGCAAAAGAATCTTCAGTACCCCAGTGCCCATCCATTATCTTACGGACCACATCCCTATGTGTATAGTTCCAGATAATATCACCCAATCCCTCTAGAGGATGGCCAGCTTGGTCGTTATAATAACTGTGCTGCTCTACGCCTCTGACATAATCTTCTACAATCATAACGGTAAGCCTATAATCCGCCACAGGAGGTTGTGACTGAAATACAGAGGACAGACTAAAACTCAACATCCGCTCTGCTCCATCATAAGCCAGTTGCTCTATATCTAGAGAGACGATAGATTCTTCACCTACACGATCGGCTACACCTTGTTCTAGATTGGACACAGTGGTATATAACCTACCATTAATCGGCGCTCTATCTACCATAGCCTGTGGCACGCCATTGACGCCTAAGTCATCCCATAGGGCAATACTTTCCGCATTGGTCAGAGGATTGTCTATCCAAGTCACAGGTTTGTGATGATTCACTCTAATCGTATTGGGGTATTGCTCCATCAAGTTATCGATGATGATAGATGCATTGGGACATTGACCACAATAGGCATTGGTAAATTTCTCTATGAGTACCGTCTTTTGGGCTAAACCAAGAGAGCTCGTGAGTGCTAAAAGAAGAAAGAGATGCAAAGACTTATTCATTATGGTATCACTTAAAATGTCAGACTTAGAAGGACAAAAATATAAGGACTTACCTCAATAAGCGGACTAATTATCAAATTCTATTAGTACGCGACGGCATCTTACCTGTAATGCAGCAGAGCCCATTGGCATAATTTCTTTAACTACAGCAACCAGCTCAGACTGAAGCTCTGGGTACGATCGCGCTATCTTCTGCAGAACCGTGAGCCCAAAAGCCCGCAGAGCAATGGCATACTTAGGATTAGTGACATAGTCGAAACACTTATCACAGAGAAAACCTTGGAGGTCTTCGGGTAGGTCTACATCTGCAAAGATTCTGAGGATATTTCGTGCTACGGCATCATGTTTTGGATTATGGAGTGCAGCGACCATTTCTTTTAGATACGG
Source organism: uncultured Saprospiraceae bacterium (assembly GCA_937929835.1). Taxonomy (GTDB): domain Bacteria; phylum Bacteroidota; class Bacteroidia; order Chitinophagales; family Saprospiraceae; genus RFSX01. The sequence goes on from CALFUU010000035.1 coordinate 9,711, forward strand.
TGCGACCAACTTATGTTGGTCTACGCCTATCCCTCCTACAGACCAAGAGCTACGTTGGCAGTACTGTACGTTATCATGAAAGAAAAAATGCATAAGGGCTTTCATCCGTTTAGGAGAATCACCTACATAAGTGATGAGTTCATTTCTAAGTTCTTTGGAGTGCCCTTTCTCTAAGATCTCTCTTATGTGTTCTCGCTCCTTCATAACTCAAAGATAATCTAGATTGTCATGGCTTCAGAACGGATAATTTATATAACACATATTTATATTATTTAATATGAAAACTCTATGTTTGCATGCGCCCTTAGACGAGTTTCGACATCCCAAAGATCGATTGATTATGAATTTTTAGGATTTAGGTTACGATGAGAGAGATAAATAGGTATTTAGTCACAGCGGCGTTACCCTACGCGAATGGACCTTTACACATAGGCCACCTCGCTGGAGCTTACCTAAGTGCTGATATATATTCGAGGTATCTGAGACTTACAGGACAGGACGTTGCCTTTATCTGTGGCTCTGACGAACACGGTGCCGCGATCACCATCAAAGCTCTCCAAGAGAACAAAGAACCTCAAGAAATTGTAGATACCTACCACGCCTTATTTCAAGATACTTTCCAGAAGATGGGTATCTCCTTTGATAAGTATCACAGGACCTCAGCCGAGCTCCACCACCAAACCTCACAAGATTTTTTTAGAGAACTACACAAGCGTGGAGAATTCATAGAAAAAGAGTCTGAGCAATATTATGATCCTATAGCAAAGCAATTTCTAGCAGATAGATATATAAAAGGGACTTGCCCCAAATGCAGTCACGATAGTGCCTATGGTGATCAGTGTGAAAAATGTGGCAGTGCACTCAGCCCTACAGAGCTTATCAATCCTGAAAGTACCTTGAGTGAAGGGAAACCAGAACTCAGAACCACTACCCATTGGTTTCTTCCTCTAGACAAATATGAGGGATGGCTCAACGAATGGATCAATAAGGGTACAGTTGACGGGGAACAACTACACTTTCCAGAAGAGTGGAAAAATCACGTACTCGGTCAATGTCGTTCTTGGTTGGATAACGGCCTGCATCCTAGAGCGATGACCAGAGACTTGAGCTGGGGTGTGGATGTACCCCAAGAAATACCGGGTGCTGAGGGCAAAAAACTCTATGTCTGGCTGGATGCCCCCATCGGCTATATATCTGCGACAAAAGAGTGGGCCGCAGAAAACGATAAAAACTGGGAAGATTACTGGAAGTCGGAGGATAGTGCTCTTATCCATTTCATAGGAAAAGATAACATCGTGTTCCACTGTCTCATCTTCCCTTCTATCCTCAAAGCCCACGAAGGCTATGTATTGCCCTATAATGTTCCTGCTAATCAGTTTATGAATCTGGAGGGGGATAAGATCTCTACTTCTAGAAACTGGGCCATCTGGGTACACGAGTACCTAGAAGACATGCCGGACAAACAAGATGAATTGCGTTATGCATTGGCCAAGAATATGCCTGAGCTCAAGGATAGCGAATTCACTTGGAAGGGATTTCAGGATGCCAACAATAACGAACTGGTTAATAACCTCGCCAACTTCATCAATCGAGTAGTTGTCCTGACTAATAAATATTACGACGGTGCGGTACCTGACTTTGACGAAGACACGAGCTTTATCGGTCCTGAAGGCGAAGAAAGTTTGCCTGCTTTCCACGATAGTGAACTCGTCAGACTCAATGATAATCTACTCGATTATCGACAACAGATGTGCAAGTTTGACTTTAGAGGAGGGCTCAAGACTCTAATGTTGATCTCCTCTCAAGGAAATCAAATACTCCAGGCCAATGAGCCTTGGAAACTCATCAAAGAAGACGAAGAAGCTGTCAAGCCGATAATGAACTTAATGTTACAATATCTGAAGGTGCTGGCGGTAGGTATGAGACCATTTCTACCCTTCTCGGCAGATAAGATGATGACGCTACTCAATCTACCCGCTATAACTGAGGAAGGCGAGCTCAATGCCATAGGCGAATCGCTCTGCGAGGGAGAGTTGATAGTGCCTGTTGCTCATAAGATCGGTACACCCTCACATCTGTTTTCGCGTATAGACGATGAGGTCATCAAGGCCCAAGTCGAGAAACTCGAAGCTACTAAGGTCGCCTCCACCCCATCCGCTACTCCTGCAGCCCCACTAAAGTCAACAGTACAGTTTGATGACTTTATGAAAATGGACTTGCGTGCTGCAACAATCATAGAAGCCAAAAAAGTCAAAAAAGCAGACAAGCTCTTAGAACTTACTCTAGATGTAGGTTTTGAAAAGAGAACAGTGGTCTCAGGTATAGCACAGCATTTCTCGCCAGAAGAGGCTCTGGGGCAACAAGTGACTTTATTGGCCAATCTTGCTCCACGAAAAATAAGAGGGGTCGAATCTCAAGGCATGATCTTGATGGCAGAAAATGGTGATGGTAGTCTGAAGTTTATCCAACCCACTGAAGGCACTGAGAACGGTAGCTCGATTAGCTAACGATCTAGAAGCCTACTTTCTTAAGAATTGGTAGCCCCCTTTCTTTGCACCCCACACTTGGACTTTATCCGTATTGAAGCCTTGCTCCCAACTCATAATACGGCCTTTCCGCACTTTCAGTATGGTAGAAGCATAGCTGGCACCATTATCAGAATTAATACAATGATCCATTCTTGTAGATCCAGAATATGATCCGTCGGCATGTTGGATGACATACAGCGTACAACCTTCTTCTTCATCTAGGATAGAAAGGTCAAATTGATCAAAATAAGCTGGACTCTTCCATTTACCGACAACAGTATCAGAATTAGTCAACTTGTATCTTTTGATCTCAAAACCACCATCGTTGTCTTTGAGCAGCTCATATATCTGCTGCTTTAGGGGTGTGGATTCTTGACCCTCTATAGCTTGTTCCACATAGAGATACTTAGAAGAGCGGGAGGACCAGATAGGCACGGTATGAAGTAAGATATTCTGAAACGTCGAATCTGCCGCCATCACATTTTCAGAAATAAAGGAGCCCGTCATATCTGAGACTAAGCCTGTCAAGTTGGTTGACTTCGTAATATTGTCCAAAACCGATCCTTTGCTCTTTGTTTTGGTAACGCTTACATTGTCTCCAGATCTAGTTTTAGAACTTGTCTTACATCCAGAACCAAGCAGTAATAGACCTAAAAATAGAGAAGTAATGAGGCTGTATGGCAGTTTCATTGATGAAATTAGAGAAGTGATTAATAAAGGCTATTGAGCAAGAATCAAAGGTATTATTTCAAGTCAATCTTGAGTTATGACAGCACAATTTATTAGACGAAACTATAGACAAATAGGTTCATCAAGACACAAAGCTTGCCTTGAGTAATCCATAGTAAACGGTATATTTGACTATCTGCCTATGTTACAGACACGCTTCATTTGCTTATTCTTGTTGACATTCATAGTTGTTGGTAGCCTACCTGCACAGCTATCAGATACCTCTGAAATCTCACTTTTGACGTGCAGGAGGGGGGATGATATTTATAATATGTACGGCCATACGGCCATACGTATCACGGACCCGGCAGTCAGGATGGATCAGGTCTATAATTACGGTGTTTTTAGTTTTAGCGAGCCAGGCTTCTTGATGAAATTTCTCAGAGGCAAGCTACTCTACAGATTAGAAAAGAGTTCTTATACACGTTTTACCAGAAATTATATTCCTAGTGATCGGTATGGTGTGGCTAAGGGAAGATCCATCATTGCTCAGACCTTAAATCTTACAACAGCAGAAAAGAATAAGATATATCAAGCTCTAGAGACCAATTGCCTACCCGCTAACAAGTCCTATTACTACGATTTCTTCTTCGATAATTGCTCTACGAGATGTAGAGACTTGTTTAGAAATGAATTATCAGGGATATCTTATCCTTCTGGATCTGAGCACCCACACACATTTAGAACTTTGCTCGATGTATATACAGAGGTGTGGCCTTTTACCGATTTGGGACAAGATCTCATCGTTGGGTCTGTTGCCGATCAGATTGCTGGGGTCGAGGGAGAAATGTTCTTACCCGAATTTCTACAATCCGTACTAGATCGTACCACACTGAATCACCAGCCCTTTGTCAAGGAGACCAAATTGCTGCTCGATTACGAAGACTTAGAGACAATCCGAGGAGAGAAGCCTTGGCCGTGGCCTATCATCATTTTTAGTTTCTTATTGATCCTAGAATTTTTGCGATTTATACAAAGGGAACGCTGGTCTGAGTACAAATGGTGGCACAGCCTAGATAGCCTATGGTATCTCATCTTAGGTATTGGCGGATTGATTATTGTGTTTATGTGGTTTGGCACGGATCACTTGGCGACTAAAGAGAACCTCAACCTCCTATGGATGAGTCCAATTTTTATGATATATGCCTTTAATAGATCGCGCTCACTTGGATACTTACTGGCTAGTATGATGATAGCAGCGGTACTGCTTTCCCCTATGATCCAGAGCTTGCATCCCGTAGTATTGATGATAATCGGTATTACCCTACTCAAAATCTGTCGTCATTCCTTGGTTGCTAGAAAAACCTAAAAAGTCTGATTGCAACCCCAAAGGCTGACTTTTTGACAAAAAAGAAGCCCATCGACACCACAATTGACAGTTATTTGTTGTTATGATACCAATGGTATCAATATTGACATACTATAGCTGAAGTAAAGACAAAGAAGAGATATGTTTAAAAACCTGATAGTACCTGCACACGCAGATGATATAAAAGACGCTGAGATCCTTCCTTTCTTCTCTATAGCAGAGGACGAAGAAAATGACAAGCACGCTGAGAGTTATCCCGATGAGATCCCTATCCTGGCACTAAAAAATACAGTGCTCTTTCCAGGGGTTGTCATTCCGATCACTGTTGGTCGAGCTAAGTCAGTAAAAGCTGTCAAGGAGGCGCATACCTCAAATAAACTTATCGCCGTATTCTCTCAAAAGGTAACAGAAACAAAGGACCCGTCAGCGGATGATTTGTTCCAAACGGGTACCATAGCAAGGATTATAAAAGTGCTGACGATGCCCGATGGTAACAGCACAGCTATACTCAAAGGTGTCAAAAGGGGAAAGCTTATAGAGCTGTCTCAAGAAGAACCGTATCTGAAAGGTGTGATCGCCCAGTTTCCCGAAAACTCCTCAGAGGACGTCAAGTTCAAAGCCAGAATCAGCAGTATCAAAGACTTAGCTAAAAAGATTATAGAGTTATCTCCGCAAATCCCCAACGAGGCCAGTTTGATGCTGGCCAATATCAATAAGGATGCGCACTTGCTCAACTTTATATGTTCTAATCTCAACATCTCTACTCCAGAAAAACAAAAGCTATTGGAAATGGAGGACGTGGTCGAAAAAGCCAAAGTTGTCCACAAAAAAATAGACGAAGAGATGCAGATGGTCGAAGTGAAGGGACAGATAGAGTCTAAGGTCAGAGGAGACATAGAAAGACAACAGAGAGATTACTTCCTCAATCAGCAGCTCAAAACCATCCAGGACGAGCTAGGTGACAATCCCGCTAAAGAAGCCATCCTCGAGTTAGAGACAAGAGCAAAGGATATGAAGTGGCCAGAGCCCGCTGCGGCACATTTCCAAAAGCAACTGGCCAAAGCCAAGAGAATCAACCCTCAAGTCGCTGAATACTCCGTCACCATCAATTACTTAGAGCTGATGCTTGATCTCCCTTGGGAGACTTATACGGATGATAACTTTAATCTTAAGGATGTCATTAAGGTTCTAGACGATGATCATTACGGTCTAGAGGATGTCAAAGAAAGGATAATGGAGCATCTGGCAGTACTTAAGCTCAAAGGGGATATGAAGGCACCTATCCTCTTGCTGGTCGGACCTCCAGGTGTAGGAAAGACGAGCCTAGGTAAGTCCATAGCCCGAGCACTCAATAGGAAGTTTATCAGAATGTCCCTCGGAGGTCTCCACGACGAAAGTGAGATTAGAGGCCACCGAAAAACCTATATCGGTGCCATGCCTGGAAGAATCTTGCAGTCTATAAAGAAAGCAGGCTCCTCCAATCCAGTATTCATCCTAGATGAAATCGATAAAGTGGGCAAAGACTTTAGAGGCGACCCTTCTTCTGCTTTGTTAGAAGTCCTCGACCCTGAACAGAATACCTCCTTCTATGACAACTACTTGGAGCTAGATTATGACCTTTCTAAAGTCATGTTCATTGCTACTGCCAACTCCCTTAATACTATCCAAACGGCTCTACTCGATAGAATGGAAATCATTCAAGTAAGCGGCTATTCGGAGGAAGAAAAGGCTGAGATAGCTAAGAAGCACTTGATACCGAAGCAGATAAAAGAGCATGGGCTCAAGAACAGTGACGTCAAAATTTCTAAAGCGACACTTGCCGCGCTGATAGGTTCGTACACAAGAGAGTCAGGCGTCAGATCTCTGGATAGAGTTATCGCTGGTGTTATGAGAAATATCGCCAAGAAAAAAGCGATGGAAGAGACCTATGACAAGTCCATCAAGGAAGAGGCCCTATTCGACATCCTAGGACCAAGCAAATACGACAGAAAAAAAATCACGAAAGTCAACAAACCTGGTGTGGCTATAGGCTTAGCGTGGACACAAGTAGGTGGCGACATCTTGTATATAGAGGTGAGCTTGAGCAAAGGAAAGGGTAAGTTATCTCTAACTGGAAACCTAGGAGATGTAATGAAAGAGTCTGCAACGACAGCACTCAGTTATCTGAAATCCCATGGCGCTGAGCTGGGCATAGAAGCGGAGCGCTTTGAGCAAACAGACGTACATATACACGTGCCTCAAGGAGCTATACCTAAGGATGGACCGAGTGCAGGGATAACGATGCTATCAGCCTTGACCTCTGCATTTCTCGGTAAGAAAATGAAGTCAGGCATTGCTATGACTGGAGAGATCACCTTGCGTGGACAAGTCTTACCTGTAGGTGGGATAAAAGAAAAAATACTCGCAGCTAAGCGTGTGGGGATCAATCACATTATACTGTGCAAGGCTAATGAGAAGGACATATTGAAGATCAATGAGGACTTTATCAAAGGTCTAGACTTTACCTATGTCGATCAGATGGAAGAGGTCCTTGCGGCTGCTCTAGGTATTAGCTAATATCGAAGGCGGTTAAAAAGTCGTTAAAGACTCTTTTTAGCGTTGAAGATTTATCATTTTTAGTGTTAACATTAATTATGAAACAGATATTACTGCTAATTCTACTACTCTGCCTGAGCTCTGTAGCTAAAGGACAAGACCATCCTGATGAAAAGAGACAGGTGATTCAGTTTAGCGGTGTCGTCGTCACTCAAGATGAATTTGGAGAAATGATACCCTTGCCTTATACCAGCATAGGTATTAAGAATTCAGCACGCGGGACCTACTCAGAGATAGATGGGTTCTTTTCCTTGGTCGCAGAAGTCGGTGATACATTGATATTTTCCAGAATTGGGTTCAAAACCAGTGAACATACCGTCTCCGACTCCCTAGAATCAAAGTTTTACTCTTGGTATCAAGTGATGTCTAAAGATAATATCCTTCTTCCTGAGGCGGTGATCTATCCTTGGCCTGATAGAGACCATTATAAAATCGAATTTCTAGCTCTTGATGTTTCTAATGAATTAAGAGAAAGAGCGGAAGCCAACCTAGCAGCGGAAGTACTGGAAAGAATGAAGTATGAGGTAGCTTTGGATGGAGAAAATGCACACGAGATCGAGCAAGCCAAGCAGCAGTACGAATATCAATATTCAGGTCAATTTAAGCCCCAGAAAATCTTTGATGTGGTGGCTTGGTCACAGTTTATACAGGCCTGGAAAAGAGGGGATTTTAAGCGGAAAAAGAAGAAAAAATAATTAAGCTACAAATCTGCTGCCCAGTATTATCTCAGTTTTTTTGGGAATTAACACATATCTGTGCGGCAATGTGATTTAGGTAATGTATCTTCGGAGTAACCCCTAAATTATTAATTATGCCAATTAAATGTCTTGAGTGTAAGACTGAGCTATTTGGTAGAGCTGACAAGAAATACTGCTCTGACTATTGCCGCTCTGCTTACCACAACAAAAACAATTCTGACTCCAACAACTTTATGAGAAACATCAACAATATTCTGCGTAAAAACAGAAGAATTTTGATGCAATTTAACCCAGGAGAAAAGTCAAAAAAAGTAGCCAAAGTGGACTTGCTTGATGAAGGATTTAAGTTCAGTTATTATACCAACGAGTATATCACCAAAGCAGGTAAAGTCTACCATTTCTGTTATGAATATGGTTATCTAGACCTTGGTGATGGGAAGTATGCTATAGTGAAAAGGAAAGAATACGTGGAATAACACATCAAATAAAATTGTAATGTATAAGAATCTGGTTAAGATTGCTTTAGCTACGTGCCTCTTCTGTAGTTGTCATAATGAAAATGGAGTTGTTCAAAAGGTTTCTAATCAAGATCTGAAAACCCAGACGCTAGAATTGCCCGTAAAAGCCAAAGACCATGCGCACCTTAACACCTCAGGTCTCCTATGGAAAGAGCTATCAGACTACATAAATGAGAGGCCTTCAGGCAGCAAAATGATTCTTTTAGATATCTATACACAGTGGTGTGGTTATTGTAAACTGATGGATAAGAAGACATTTTCGGACCAAGCCACGCAAAAACTCCTCAGCGATAACTTCGAATTAATCAAGTTTGATGCTGAAAGTAAGGATAGTATTGATTTCAAAGGAAAGAGATACGGCTGGAGATCAGATGGTAAAAAAGGAATACACGAATTGGCCGCAGAATTAATGGACGGCAAGCTTTCCTATCCGACACTGATATTTATGGACAAAGACCTCAAAACTATCAGAGTATCAAGAGGTTATAAGAATCCTTCTGCGCTGACACAAGAGGCAGAAATGGCGCTGAGAATTTAAATTATTTACTATATTAGTCGAAGAACTCGAAAACACTCATTATGCTTAGATTTTTGCTTATTTCAACTGCACTTTTCCTTTCATTTACATTGCTGGGACAAGATCAAGCACATCCTGTATTTGTATCCACAGCAAATCTTGAATTAATAGAAAAGGAATCTGCTGAATTTTCTCGATACACTGCTGACCTCAAAACGGCACAGTCCAAAGGAGATAATCAAGCAATTAGAGAAGCCCAAGGACAACTGAATAAACTACTCGAAAAAGTTGTTTTCAGAAGCCAATTTGTGGATCCGCAATTAGCTATACATATGGATCTAGACCAAATCAGAAAGCTCAAGCAAGAGTGGGTTGATGGAGTCGGCTTCAAGTATTACATCAATTTAAAGAGGTTTAGAAATACGCCTGGATTAACAGAAATTCAGATGACACCTGAGCAGTATCAAGCATATCTTACAAATATGGATGAACTGAAAGCCTTAAAAGCCTCATTTGCTTCTACTGATCAGAAAAATGCTGAAGATAGACTAGCGTTTACGAATAGTCTTATCAAAGCCAATGAGCTAGTGAATACCAGAACTAACTTACTCTTACAATAATTTTATAATACATAAGGTCTTGATCAACAGAGACCTACATCTGAACACTATATATGTCTTTCGAAACAGAGGGTGTACTTCACAAAGTATTTGATACAGAGAATAAGACAGATACCTTTCAAACAAGGGAATTCGTCATTAAGCACGAGGGCAATTATCCTCAGTTTATCAAATTCCAATTGACACAAGATCGTTGTGATCTAATCAGCAACTTCAAAGAAGGTGATAATCTCAAAGTCTCTTTTGATCTAAGAGGAAGGGAGTGGAATGAAAGGTATTTTACAAATCTTAATGCTTGGCGTATAGAAGGTGCTGCTGTAGAAAAGAAAGCAGAAGTAGCTGCCTCTGGTCCACCATCGAACTTTGACCCTATAGATGCTCCGACTGTGAGCAGTGCTGATGGTGAAAAACTATCTGCCGAAGATTTTGAAGACCTACCATTTTAAGTAAGTCGTCCTTCGTTCATCTATTAAGATGGATCACTAATTAAGTAAGTATTTTCTTGATACAGGGCAAAAAAATAAGCCTCACACATCGGTATGCATGAGGCTCAATAATATAATTCTTTGATTTTATGCTTTTTGAGAGATAGCTTCTAGTAGTTGTTCGCCGTGTATTTTGGTGACAACTTTATCTATAATATCCATAACATTGCCCTCTTCATCAACGATGACGGTGGTTCTGTAGACCCCTTCTATCTCGCGTCCCATAAATTTCTTAGGTCCCCACAGGCCAAAATCGTTTATCATTTTCTTATCAGGATCCGCGAGAAGGGAATATTGAAATTCATACTTATCTATAAATTTCTGATGTTTCTTGGGCTTATCTGGGCTGACCCCAAAAACCTCGAAGCCTGCTTTGCTGATATTTCTATAATTATCCCTGATACTACAAGCTTCTTTTGTACAGCCTGGAGAGTCATCTTTGGGATAAAAGAATAGGATATATTTCTTTCCTAGTAAACTAGCCGAAGAGACAGATTGCTCTTTTTGGTCAAGTAATTCGAAGGCGGGAACTGGTTTGCCTATTGCAATTTTCATAGCGTTGTATTGTCATATTAAAACGATTAACTGACAATATTGTTCAACTTATGACCTAAATAATTAAACAAAATGGAGGTAAATACAAACAAACAACTCATCCACTAAGGCCCTCTCAGCCCTACTACATATGTCTCTCATATCGACTGATATTGCCGCAGTGGTCTATGACGGTTAGCTTGAAATTGAGTGGCCCCTCTGGCAGTCTATCCCTATCAGAGAAAGATAATAGATCATTTTTTGCATCATACTTCATCCTGATCCAAGAGCCATTGAGCTTGGCGATATAACGCAAATCATTGGTGCTTCCATCTGGGCTAAGATTATCAGTGACCTTTACCTTCCAAGGAGATGAGAGTGTAGGAGAGAAGCTGACAGGCTGTATGCTCGGAGCAATCGTATCCTTATACAAAGACAAGACGCCTAATTCATCTGGCCTCACTAACAACTTATTGCCTATGGTATCGGCTGCAAACTGACGCTTTTTGCCATTTGCATCTACTTTAATCAATGACCACTTATTAGGGTCAGACTTCGGAAGAGGACAGTAGATTTGATATTTACCGTTGACTGGAATATACCGATCGCCTATAATCACTGAAGGGCACTTTTGCCCATCGACATCCTTAACTTCATAAGATATATCTAGTGCTGTAGGATAGAAGAAACTATTAGGACCAAAACGTACATCAAAGTACCCTACATTATGATTATGCGTCGTGTCACAATCTAAGACTGCAGGTCTTGTAGCATCAGCCAGTCCACTCGATCTTGCCACAAAGTTTAATCGAGACGCATTTCCATAAAGATCATAGGCTCTTAAACTAACTCTTCTTGTCTTACCTCTGGATAGATCGATAATGCCATCCCCTGTCTCGTCATTGTAATAAGAGAAAGGATTACATTTTGCCTTGTACATCAGATAGACCTTCTGTCCGTGAAGCTGCTTGCGTTCATAGTCCCAGAATGCATTGATATATCGGGTCTCATCAAAAGAAAACTCATCAGCCTCCCATCTTATAAGCAAGCTATCATCAACAGATAATTCAAATCCATAGACGCCATTCTTATTCCATGAGCCATCCATCCTATCAAACATCTGGAGACCTACTCCTAAGAATCCAGTCTCAATGTCTATGGTGTCCCGGTATAATCTATACGACTTGGATTTGGGATTGAAGTACTTAATCTCTTTGGCTACAATATCTCCCTCCGGACTCAACTGATGCAGGTGTAGGCTCTCGAGTGTTGGCGCTCTCTTATCTGTAGGTCCTATTCCAAATAACTCTGGATTGAGTGGTTTCTCTGTCTTTGTTTCTCTTAACTCAAAATGGAGGTGCGGTCCAAAAGATCGACCCGAGTTGCCCATCTCCCCTATCTTCTCACCCTTGATGTATTGAAACTGATCCTCTTGCAGATATATATCTACTTCAAATGATTCTAGGGCATATTGTATCTCTTCTACATAAGCCTCTAGCTCATCAGTAAAAGAGGATAGATGCGCATAGACGGAAGTATAGCCATTGGGATGATCTATGTATAAAACGTTTCCATAACCTCCGCTCTGAATCTTGATTCTAGAGACATGTCCATTACCGACTATTTTGATTCTGTCACCACTCTGTCCTTTTGTTGACTTGATATCAATACCCGCATGGAAGTGGTTGGGTCTCAACTCCATAAAGTTGCCCGTAAGCTTGATATCGTGGTCCACGGGAGATACAAATCCTAAGCTATCTAACCCCTTAGTGTCCAACCCATTTGCGGATAAAACAATAAACGGAAGGTGGAATACTAAAATCAAGCAAAACTTAAGGGATGTAGGCATCAATATTTTCTAACAACTCTTCTAAACTATTCAGCGCTTGCAAATGTGACAATTCTCCTGAAGATATACTTAAGGATAACGTTTCTATCCGCTCTTTTATACTCTTCTTTTCTGCCAATCTTCTATACAGCAAGTTTTTCTGACCTTCCATAAATCTCAGCTGCTCCTGATGCATACGAAACTGTGCTAATCGATTTCCTTGTTCCATATGCGCATAGTATGCTTCTATCTGTTGGTCTAGCCCACTGAGATATTCCGTAGTCATAGAACTAAAGAGTGCACTACGTGGTTTCCACGACCATTCATTGATAGAAAATAAGCTTAAGGCAGAGCGATAATTATCTCTACTAATTTGGGCAACAGATTTGAGTTCACCATCGGCTTTAGTAATCAAAAGCAGATCTGCCATCTCCATTATACCCCTCTTGATACCTTGTAGCTCATCACCGCCTCCTGGCTGCAACAACAGAATAAATAGATCAACTAAATCTCGAACCTCATACTCCGACTGACCCACTCCGACTGTCTCTATAAATATGTAATCATAATCAGCCATCTCACAAAGGCAAATAGCTGCAGAGGTAGCCGGTGCTACACCTCCGAGTGCCAATGCAGAAGCCATTGGTTTGATAAATACACCTTCTAGCCCGACAAGGGCATCCATACGCGTCTTGTCTCCGAGGATACTCCCTCTAGTCGTATAACTGGAAGGGTCTACAGGGAGTATCGCTACTCTATAACCGCTATCGATTAGATGTTTACAATAAGCATTAAGAAATGAACTTTTGCCTACACCGGGAGCTCCAGTGATGGCTATGCGCTTGACATCCTTCTTGCGGTGCAGAACTTTATAAACAGACTTAAGAAACTTCTTATCCGCAGCGAGTGTACTTTCTGCTCTGGATATAAGTTGACTTAATACTTGTGCATCAGATTTGATAAGTCGTTGGCATTCTGCAAGCGAGTAGGTCTTAGCTGTCTGGCGGCGATATGCTGGATTTATATGCTTGGGCATACTCAAAAATAATCCTTGACTAGCCCATTTCCGCAATACGGATCATCTCATCCTCTACACGATGGACCAACTCTACATAATGCGGGTCTCTTTTGGTATGTCGATTTCTTTCAATAGGCAAATCAACATCTATGTGAGAAACAAATTTTGATGGAGCAGACTTCATTATATAAATATCATCTGCCAGATACACGGCTTCAGAGATATCGTGGGTCACAAAGATTATTGTGGATTGGAACTTTCTCCATATGCTTGTTAGGAGATCTTGCATCTGTAAGCGAGTTCTGATATCAAGAGCACCAAAGGGTTCATCCATCAACAAAATGTTAGGATTGGCTAAAAGACTCCTTGCAATCGCAATTCTTTGTAACTGACCACCTGACAGGGTTGGATACTGTGCATATTTGTGCTCGTGTCCTTCTAAGCCTACAAGTCGAATTATCTCCATAGCCTTTTCTTGACGTTCACTTTTGGAGATGCCTTTGTAGTTCATAGCGAGACTGACGTTCTCTAATACAGTTAGCCAGGGTAACGAAGAGTATTGCTGAAAAACCATACAAACTCTCTCTGCCTCGCTGACTTCTTTTCCGTTGACGAGGACGTTGCCCTCTGTAGGTTTTTGTAAGCCAGCCATATATCTAAGTAAAGTAGACTTTCCACTGCCTGACATTCCGAGTATGACTACAAACTGTCCTTGATCAGGCTTGTCTTCTACCAAAAACTCTAGGTCCTTGATGATCCAATTCTGACCACCATCATAAGATTGGCCTATGCCCTTAAGATCAATTATGTTAGATAAACCTGTATCCTTAAACTTAAACATCGACAGCATTCTTTTTGGTGTAGGAAATAAAGATTCCATAAAGCATAAAAGCCACACCGACTAGAATGGCCAACAATAAAATAGTACTTAAAGAAAAACCGCTCAGCGAAACTGGCGACAAATCGAGAAGTGAATTTGCTATCACCGCAAATGTTAATACACCCAACCACAGTTGTACACCAATCTTGGCTTCTTTAAGGCCAGATCGCATACTTTTATAATTTTTATAGGGGAAAAGCATTTTATCTATGAGCTTAAATATTTGATCTTGTATGTATCCAATAGCAATAATAATGATGAGTATCGCAAATACCTTTTCTAGTTGCCCTTGCCTTGCCTTAATAAATATGAGAGAACCTATACCACCTTGTCGATTGACCAACTCCGCAATTATTATATAAGTCCAAGATATAGCAGTCAAGACCCGCATATCATCCATTACCTTAGACATCACTGAAGGAAAGTACACCGACTTTATTGTCTGCCAACTATTGGCATTGAGGGTAAATACAGTTTTGAGATAGACATCCTCTACTTCATATATGCGCTGGACGATAACCGGTAGCAGATAGACCAATATACCAAAAGCGAGAAAGGCCACCTTCATCCCGCTATATATACCAAACCACGCTACGAATAAGCCTACCAGGGCGGACAGCGGAAGAAATCTTATCGCGTCTACTTGTCTACTGAATAAGCCCCTAAACAAGGGAATCAAGCCGATTAGAAACCCGAGAGGAATCGCAATGAGAACAGCCCACACATATCCTTGGATGTTAATCCAAATAGATTGCAACATATTGCTCACCAGCTTATCATCATTGATCAGACTGCCAAATGAACCCGCTACCCGCTGTGGCGGTGGTAGATTAGGGTACACCTTCTCGAATTCTGTAGCATTGGCAAAAGCCAAACTATCAGCGACGGCCAGAGAATCTAGATCAATATTGTGATCCCCAGAAATAGAACTTGGTAGATGTGTATCAAAGTTGGAAATAATAGGCTTTTCCTTAGAAAGAAACTCTGCCATAACCCACCAAAAAAAGATGAATAAGAGAAAACCTACCAACCCTAGCAATAAGGACTGGTTTTTTGTGAGTTCTCCTCTGAGCTTAAATAAATCCATCTTTTCTTTTTTTGTACTATCCCGCGATCAATTCAAAGTCTGTTCTTCTGTTCTTAGCCTTTCCTGCAGCTGTATTATTATCAGCAACTGGCTTATCAGGGCCATTACCGACGACTACGAGTCTATTTCTTGGAAACCCGTGCACTTGTATTAGGTATTCGGCAACTGACTCCGCTCTCTTTTTAGACAACAATACGTTGGCTTGATAACTACCCGTATTATCCGTGTTACCTTCTACTCTTATTCTCATATTACCAAATGCTTTGGCGATATCCACAAACTCTCTGTCGATGATGTACTTCGCATTTTCATCAAGTCTATATTGTGCTGTCGGAAATGAAATACTTACAGCCTTAGTCGCAACAGCTTCTTTCTTCTCGTCTGCTTTTGTTGGAGCCGTATAGACTTTCTGTGCTTCTGCATTGTGCATCCCACCTTGTAGGCTTGTAGAGGTAACGAGTCCAGGGTAAGCGACTAATCGCCAATTAGGCACCTTGCCTTCGATAAATCCTAAGTCCTTGTACTTATCCCCCATAGTGGTATAGAGTTTCTCTCCATCCATTCCTTTAAAATTAGGATTAAGCCCAAAAAAGTTTTGGTTATCACCGTGGGTAGTCAGTCTTACATTATCAATCATAAGGAGAGCATCGTCTGTCGTTAACGCCACACCTCTATCTGTAAATTCTTCTGCCAGAATCTTAGCAGCTTTTGTTTTGTTAGACTTGTTGCTATTAATTTCTGCGGCTCCTCTCATCCAACCTTCATATAGTTTTCTGAGTCTATCCTCATTTTTTCTAACATACTCGCGTTTCGCCATAAATACATCGGCGATAATATTAGCTGCAGACTTAGAATTCTCTAGAACTCTAGCCCCTGGAACTTCTTTTACTGCCAAGATATCATCTGGACTCCATACCACCGCAGCATCTACTCTCTGTGACTTAAATACCTGAGCTGCATCTATAGCACTTGGTTGTGGCACGATCTCAACATCCTTGGTTGTCAGACCTCCAGCTTCTAGTAACCAGATCAAGAAAGAGTGTGAAGGTGTCAACTCTGCAACAGCAATCTTTTTTCCTTTCAGATCAGACACTTTATTGATTCCTCTACGAGCGACGATAGCATCTCCACCTCTAGACCAATCGGCTTGCCATAAAATAACAGGATCAAAATCGCTAAGACCATTCACTTCTGTAGGGAATGCATCTATCGTCTGCCAGAGTAGATGCACCTCGTCTGCTCTAAAAGCATTTCTAGAAGCTTCAAAGTCATCTAAGACTTTGAACTCTACTTTTAAGCCATACTCTTTGAAGAATCTTGATCGAGTATTTGCCTCAAACCCTTCATTGAAATATTGGCCACCTGCATAGCCCCCCCAAGTTACAACACCTATCTTAATAACATCGTCATCATCGTTATTGCTCGAGTTGGATTTATTTCCGAATAGACCACCCTTCTTTCCTGATTTTGTGGTTTCTGCAGTTGACTTGGTTGATGAATTGTTTCCAGAATTAGACTGAGCTTCTTCTGTCTGATTCTTTACCATTTCACCAAGTTGTGTATTGTTACAACCCCATTGTGCTAAGAAAAATACTGCAGCAACAATTAATAAAGTAATCAGTAGTTTGGAAAATGTGGTTAAACGTTTTGCCATTTTGTTTATATTATATTAGTCAGTTAGTCAAAAAAATTATCGTATTGATTGCCTCGCTTCTCCTGGACTGGTGTCTTAATAGGCGCATTGAGATCAAGGACATTGTTATCATTGTTAGCATCTAGGATTAGTTGCTCTTTGGACTCACCGAGGAGTAAGGAAGTCGATTCTTTTTCCCACTTCTCTAACATCTCCATACCCTTCTCTTCGAAGATTCCATTCTGAAGATCGATAGATGCCATAAACTCTTCAGACATTTCCATAAATCTCTCCATCTCTCCTACTTTCCCACTTACGTCATCGGCTATAGCTTCTAGAGCCTGGTCAAACATAGCTCTCTTATCCGTATCTCCTTTGATGATTGACATTGCAGATTTCATCGCGGAGTGACCTGCCATCATCGCCTTATGCTCCTGCTCTTTGAGTTCTATTTGATCTTCGATATCTTCTGTAAGGATAAAGGAGTTATCGTACATCTTATTGAGAACCCTATATAAGACCTCCATCCTTTTGTAAAGGTCACCCAACTTCATATTGGATTCCTTTAAACGGCCAGCTTTTCTGGTCTTTAGTATGACTTGAGCATTTTCATTGCTAGCTTTGGCTTTACTAGCCAGATCCATATTGGCTTTGATGTTCTTTTGGTTATTGACCATCATTTCCTTGAGCTTGTGCATCTGAACTCTCATCTTTCCGATCTGCTTGCGCATTTTCTTAAGATTAGATCTGAGGTCAGAAACATAGGCCTTGAGTATAGCCATAGGATTTATCTCTACAAAAAGGCCTGTGATCCAGCGCATTACACTCTTGTACATATAGGAAACAAGATTGCGCGCTTTGCTGTCCAAGGCAGTAAATACGATGACGGCAAACGAAAGGAGTAAGGCTAACAATCCTCCTGTTGATTGGGTAAGGGTAAGCACAAAACCGATCAGCGTAGGTAGTAACCAACCGACAACACCTAGCAAGCCCACTAGGAAGATTATTCCTGTGATGCCCTCAGGCCTTTTCCAAAAAGATTTCTTGTTGATGTTCCTGTAAATTTAACCTTGAGAAAATATATGTAAAAATAACATATATCCTATACTATTAGGATTCTCAAGATTCAACCCTTTAAAGAGGATAACAATTCCACAATAATGGGATTATCCACAAACCGTGCTGGTCCATAGATTTCATAGCGATCTTAATCGACAAAAAAAAATTCCTACCCTAGTAAAGAGCAGGAATTCAGCTATTATAGTAGCTTATCGGGCGATAAGCTATATGACTTTAACACTAGTTATTTCTTGGCTAGAAGTCTCCAGTATCTTCTACAATTCCTAAAAGGATTAAAATTTCTTTGATGATTTCCATAGTATAATTTTTATAGTTTAAGTATTACTATCCTAAAATTATACCAGTTACACACGCGTAAAAATTACACAAATCTGTGATTTGGGACATACATAAAAGTATGAACCAATCAAAAGCAACTACCATTAGTCATCAAAAAGTGTTGGTTTAAAACCTTCCTTTTAAAATCAGTGTAAATAAACCGTCTGAAAGGCTTATTGAGAATCATAATCTTATTAGTTTAGGGACATACATATCAGATGAAACATATTACATTTATATATATAAACATCTGATTATCATTTGTATACATCATGAAAGATTTACAAATACTTGCCAATTACGTATCCCTTCAAAAGGTCAAACAAGTCCAAATAGTTACTGATGACACCAGTTTTAAAGGAAAATCACGCCTTTTTTACCAATTACTAACAAATGGGGACATAAAAACTGATGAAGAAGCTCAACAGAAGCTATATAATGGACCAAATCCTGAGAGTTATAGAAAGCTCAAGTATAGACTTAGGCAAAAACTCATCAATACCTTATTTGTTGTTGATGGTCATCAATACGGAAAGAGTAAAGACGAAAAAAGCGAAGTCAATCTTATCAAACTATGGGCAGCAACGGAAATACTAACCCACCGGCGTCTCCAAGGCTTGTCAAGACGACTACAAGCTCAGGTACTTAAAACAGCCATAAAGCTGGACAGATTAGACATAGCGATCCCTATCGCAGTGGAGCAGAGAAGGAGATTTGGTGTTACTGAATACAATAATGCTAAATATGATAAGTTCAACACGCTAGTAAAAACGCTAACTCTACAATACAATTTCCAAATCGAAAGCTCTGAATACTACACCTGGCTGGCTAGTATAGTGAGTCACAAGCTGAAATACGACCAAGTTCATTTCACACAAGTAAAGAATAGATTATTAGAAATGAGATCTTCACTTTCGGAGATCAACAACTTTAATTCCTCATTCTTTCTATTTAATGCCATCTATTATGTGTCCATTCTCGATGGTGACCGCGCTCTAAAAAAGTCCATCTGTAGCGAAGCACTCGACTATCTCGCGGAGTTCCCCGATACACCACCCATAATGCACTTCTCATTCAAGCAAAAAACGGCTCTCCTCGTCTTAGAAGAAGGGCAAATGGACTCTGCCTTAACTTTCCTTAATGAGCTCGATAAAATAAGCGTCAAGCCTGGCTCCATATCTTGGCAATTTGTACGCAATTACAAAAGCCTCATCCATTTTAGTACTCAAAATTACATAGAGGCTTATAAGGTCACGGCAAGCATTATCAATAACAATAAGGCTTTCAATAATCTTAGCTCTACTTTCAAGGAACATTGGTACATTAAGGAGGCCTACTTGTCTTTCCTAATTGCTGCTGGCAGATTTGACATCTCAAAAATTAGAGAAAAATTCAATAGAGCCTTTAGAATCAGTAGGTTTATGAATGAAGTACCACAACCTTCCAAGGATAAAGTAGGCTACAACCTTAGTATTAACATCATACAATTCTATTTTATCTTTTTGGAGTCGGACCCGATACGCATCTCCGACAAGCTAGAAAGCTTGAAGCAATACGGCTTTAGATATCTCAAAGGTAAGCGGCACATTAGAGCAAGAACCTTTATCAAACTTCTTCAAAAATTAAAAAACCCACTCCTCAGCTCGAAGCAAATTATTTCGAAGTCTAAAACC
Organism: uncultured Saprospiraceae bacterium; assembly: GCA_937929835.1. Taxonomy (GTDB): domain Bacteria; phylum Bacteroidota; class Bacteroidia; order Chitinophagales; family Saprospiraceae; genus RFSX01. The sequence continues at coordinate 29,761 of CALFUU010000035.1, forward strand.
TTACTAAAAACACTAATGGAGCACCCACACGACTATTCCATAGAGGTCATGGAACGGGAAATTATTCCCTATGAATTGCAATGGGGAGAGCTTATTAATTATCTAGAAAAAGAAGGCAGTTAATGGATTATGTCAGGTGTTGCTTCATTTTGGCAATGTCCTCGCTGATTTGTTGTGTAACGATATGATAAGCGACATAAAAGCCATCCTTAGTTGCCTGCACCTTAGCATTGGATTGGTTCATCTTCTGCTTATTGGCCTCTAGTGCTTTTGTACCTGCTTCTATCTCTTTTTGCAATTTAGTGATTTGAGCTTGTCTTTGCTTGATACCGTCTTCAAGTCTCTTGATTTCCTGAGCTTGGGCATTGACTTTTTTATTAGTTTGATTCTTAAAGGCATCTAGAAACTTCGCTTCTTCCTTAGCCAAGATTTTGAGGTATCCTTCAGCGCTCCCTACCAATTTCTGTGGAGTTGCACCCATCGATTTGGCCATAGCGAGAGCCGACTTAAATCGCGTAGATTCATCCATATCAACATTGCTCAGATTCTGGACTGCTTGCTTGTACTCTAAGTAATCAAAGCCTTCTGGATTATTTTCCTCCAGAGCACCTAATAATCTGTTGACAAACTTCTCCTGAGGCTTACCTTTAGGCGGGTTGTTCTTATCATACCCTGTTGCTGTAGGGGCTGGAGCACCTGCCTTAGAGGGTTGATCGGAAGCTGATGCGGTAGATTTAGCCTGATCAGCAGACTGTGCACCACCCTCTTCCTCTATAACAAATAGTGATTTTAACTTCTTGAACATACTTAGAATTTACTTCTTCAAATATACCGACTCTCTTGCTTAATAAACCCACCTATCCCGTGCTTGTTATTATCTTGTGCCTATGTATGTCTTCAAGACCAAAAAGAGAGTACGATATGCAGAGACGGACAAAATGGGCTATCTCTACTATGGACACTATGCCAAATATTATGAAATAGGCCGTGTAGAAGCATTAAGAGACCTAGGTCTCTCCTATCAAAAAATGGAAGACGACTACGGTATTATGTTACCCGTACTAAGCTTGGAAAGTCGGTTCAAAATGCCCGCTTATTATGACGAAGAATTAGAAATCGTCACACAACTGAAAGAGCTACCCTCTAAGATGATCACCTTCCACCATCAGATCATTAACCCTAAGGGAGTGATTATCAATACTGCCATCGTCAAGTTATTTTTTGTAGATATGAAATCCAACAAGCGAGTCGAAACCCCTGCGCACTTAGCCGAAAAGCTACATCCTTATTTTAAGTCAACCAATAAATCAACTTAAGGGTTTGGGCTTATCTAATCTTCCTATAATCCAACTGCTTACTGACTTCTGTAAGAAATCTTCCTTACCGGGATTTTCAGGAGTATCCATCTACAATGTCGCGACATTTGTATGGGGCGAGGCTATGAAAGAGGATAATGATATCGTCACTAGATCTAACTCTATCGCCTTCAATTTTTTTCTTTCGCTCTTCCCGACGATCATCTTTTTATTTACACTGCTACCCTTATTTCCTGTCTCCACAGATTACTTACAGATTTTTCACGATTCTACGAGAGGCTTTATCCCGGACCAAGCACACGAATACTTGTTTAATATGTTAGCCGGCGTTGTATCTACGCCGAGGAGTGGCCTTCTATCGGTAGGTTTCTTTTTTGCCTTGGTGTTTTCTAGTTCAGGAATGGTGACTTTGATGTATGGCTTCCATAAAAGTTATGAGAGAGTCTTCAACAAAAGAAATTATATCCAAAACCGCCTACTCGCTATAGGGTTGACCATCCTTGTGGCCGGTATATTTGTGACTTCGATTTTCTTAATCATCTTTGGTACTCCGCTACTGCAACTCCTAATTGACAAAAGTAATCTCAACAGTTACTCTGCTGTTGTTTTTAATTTTACTAAGTGGTGGATTGTCGTTATCGTCATCTATACAGGCATAACCCTCATCTACAGGTATGGCTCTGCAATGAAAGAAAGAATTAAGTGGCTAAATACGGGCGCGATATTGGCAACCATACTGTCCATATTTACCTCGTTGATCTTCTCTTTTTTCATCAACTCATTTGGTCGTTACAATGAGATTTACGGATCGATAGGCGCTTTAATTGTTCTACTTCTGTGGATACAGATTAATGTATTTGTCATATTGATAGGATTTGAGTTTAACGCCAGTATTGCCGTCCATAAAGCGGAACTCTACTCCCAACCCATTAAAGAAAATACAGCTAGCACTCAAGAAGAAGAGCCATAGCTACCTAAAAGTTATATAGCACCCGATAGCATCACTTTCAGTAAAGGCTAGATCATCTCCCGCTTGCAATAGACCAAGCAGGTATTCTAAATCCCGTTTTTGAATCACTCGACGTCTTTTGCCCACCCTGACATAGCTATCGTCTATCCGACCTCGGTAGAGCATCTGTTTTTGCCAATTGTCATAAATCACAACTTCTGGCGTCACTGTCACTCCAAATTCTTTTGTCTTGGTAGCAAAATATTCTAGCTTCAGGGGAATCGCAACATTGTTCTTTTTCTTGAAGTCGCTAATCCCTTTCTCAGTAGAATGTCGACTCGGAAACAAGCCAATAAATTGTATATCTGCATCAGCATACAAACTATCTAGACGGTTGATCTCTGGAGCATAATATTCACAGATTCTACAATCCTCACCTAAGAAATAATACACTGTATATCTTGAGGTGTCTGATACCCCAGCAAAGGCCACCCCAGAAAACAGAACATACACCAGTATCACATACTTCATAAGACCAATATAGCGGAGAGAACAATAACAGTCCACTTTTATAGGATAGAACAGCGTTAAATAAACTCTAAATGGACTAGACCACTTCTGCAACAGTAAAGATACTTCCAGTAACCAAGATCAAATCGTCTTTGCGAGCAGATAGCTTTGCCGCCGCCAAGGCTCTCGGAACGGAAGGATATGCCTTTCCATATAGCTCTGATTGGGCGGCTTCATCACTCAGCGTTTTTGCGTTCATCGCTCTCGGAATCTTAGCAGCAGCAAAATAATACTTTGCATCCTGAGGAAAATATGGAAATACCAGGCCCAGGTCCTTATCCGAAACAACAGCGATGACGATGTGTAGTTTTCGGTAATCTAATTTCTTGATTTCGTTAAATAGTGTGCTGATGCCCATCTCATTGTGGGCACTATCAGCAATTATGGTCGGGTCAACATTAATACGCTGAAAACGACCCATATACCCCCACCGAGCTAGAACGAGAGTCAGCGCATCTTTGACTCTATTGGGAGCAATAGAAACATCCATCTCATCAAGTGCTGTCATAGCTAAGTTCAGATTTTCCTTTTGATAATCAGGAAACAATTGGCGTATGGAGGAAGGCACCAAGTTGGACTCAGCATATCTCAATCGAGACTGTGTAGCCTCTGCTTTGTGAGCAAAGACAGTAGTTGTCTCTTTCTGTTTTCTGCCGATGACAACAGGTATCCCCTTTTTTATGATCCCTGCCTTCTCGCCTGCAATCTCTGGTAGTGTCGTACCTAGAAAATTCATGTGATCATAACCGATGTTGGTAATTACAGATAGTATCGGCGTAATCACATTGGTAGAGTCGAGCCGCCCGCCGAGACCAGTTTCTATGACTGCATAATCAACCTGCTCATCCCTAAAGTGTGCAAACGCCATAGCAACGGTAATCTCGAAAAAACTAGGCTTCTCCTCCAGGTCAAAAACACCTTGGGCAATCAAGTCATTGACAAAGGACTTTACCACACGCTTAGGAATCATCTGTCCATCGACTTTGATCCGCTCCCGATAGCTCTTATAGTGAGGCGAGGTATATAGGCCCACTTTATAGCCCGCCGCAGCGAGTAAGGCCGCTATAAAGAATGAAGTAGAGCCCTTCCCGTTAGTCCCTGCTATATGAATTGATTTGAAATGCCTATGTGGATGGCCGACAAGGGCATCTAGATACTCAATATTCTTCAGGTCTGTCTTGAAAGCTTTAGGCCCTACTCTCTGGAACATAGGGAGTTGTTTGAACAAAAAAGCTTCGATATCCTTATACCTCGTTATATTCATGACTTCGTGCTAGTAGGCCAATACTAATAAATGTTCTAGACTAATCTTTCAAATCCTCTAATTTTCAGGATATCAAACGGTACAATTTTATAATAGCAGGAGGCGGATTAGCGGGATTAAGCCTTGCCTATAGGATTCGGAAGGACAGACAATATGACCAACACACCATTCTCATCTTAGACAAAGACAGCAAGACAAAAAATGATAGGACCTGGTGCTTCTGGAGTAAGGAGAAGGGCCTCTTTGACCACATCGTACATCATAGCTGGGACACCTTAGACTATAAGACCTCCGCTTATCAAAAAAAGATGTCTATATCTCCTTACAAATACAAGATGATACGCGGGATAGACTTCTACGACTACATACTTAATTTCTTGGCAAAAAAACCAAATACGACCTTTAGTCAAGAATCAATTTCCGAGATCACTGAGGATAGCAAAGGTGCAAAACTTGTTACAACGGAAAACACATATGAGGGTGATTACATTTTCAAGAGTTATCCCGATAGACTAGACAATATTAAAGACTACTTTGTCTGGCAGCATTTCAAAGGCTGGGTAGTGCAATCAAAAGAGCCATTCTTCGATCCTAGTCGAGCGACCCTTATGGATTTTAGGATGGATCAAGGTGACGACACAAGATTCTTCTATCTGCTCCCTACCTCAGAGACGGAAGCCCTCGTGGAGCTCGCTATTTTTTCGCCTTCCATTCCCGATAGCACCTACTATGACAGCTACCTAGAATCCTATCTGAAAAAAGATGTCGGCCTCAAAAGTTGGACTATTACCCACGAAGAAGTTGGCGCTATCCCGATGACTTCACATAACTTTCAGACTGATAAGTCCAAAAGAGTCATCAGAATAGGAACTAACGGCGGAGCGGTAAAAGCCTCATCTGGTTACGCTTTTACGAGAGTGCAAAAACAAGTAGCTAGTGTTATGCATCAGATAGCATCTGGACAATTCCAACCACAAGGAAGGACGAGATATGATCTTTATGACAAAGTCTTGCTCAACGCTATACTAAAAGGAAAGACAACAGGGAAGGAAGTCTTTGACGGTTTATTTAAAAATTTATCAGGACCAACAATATTTAGATTTCTAGATGGTGAGGGCAGCCTATGGACAGATCTCAAAGTATTCACAGGACCGCCCACTCTACCCTTTCTCAAAGCATTTGTAGAAGAGGTATCATAACGCATATAATAATCGCTACTTTAGTCACTGTATCTTCAAAACAACAAATAACAAATTTCATATGGAAATGGAAACGATTCTCTCCCTGGGCTTTCTCATTATCGGAGGAGGATTTGTAGGTTCTTTGCTTATGGCATTGATGAAGATGCTCGGCACCCACAAGCCACCTAACAAAAGCTTGGCTCAGCACTTACTAGGTATATTTAAGTGGACCATAATCTTTACAGTTCTGCTCGTGCTCTTTATTGCTTTTGCAGTTGTACCTAATTCTTAAAATTATGCGTCTAGTTTATCTTTCGGCAATTATATTTTGCACCCTTATTACCCTCAGTTGTTCTAGAACGACGACGGCGACACTTGATCAAACTTCTGGGGTAGGAAGTACAGTATATAGTGCGCAACAAAAATCTTTACTCCTATCGGGTTCTGAGACTGACCCTATGAGATTGTTTCTGACTACCAACAAAAGTGATTCTATCTTACTCAGACAAAGGGCCGCTGAAGTCATACCCAATCCCGATGACCCATTACTCAATGCATGTATCAACAGACTCCTAGCCACAGTCCAAGATAGTATGTCGCTCGGTGTAGGCATCGCCGCACCTCAAGTCGGCATCCTCAAGAGAATCATCTGGGTGCAGAGATTTGATAAAGAAGGGTTCCCATTTGAAGTCTATCTCAATCCTGTGATAAAACAATACACCAAGAAAAAACAAAACTGTATGGAGGGATGCCTTTCTATCCCTGACAAACAAGCGGAAACCAAAGTGAGAGCTTACGCCATCTTGTTAGAATACGATACGAGAGAAGGCCAACATATTACGGAGATGGTAGAAGACTTTACTGCGGTCATATTTCAACACGAAATAGATCACCTCGATGGAAAGTTATTTATCGATCTACTGGAGGAGAAATAATGGTGCTGATATAGGTGTGTAACCTAAGATTTAAGATTGCTTTATGACGCCGCCTTGAGTAACGCTGTAAACAAAAAGGAGCTTTTTCTTCTAAAGATATTCTACGAATTTCAGTCCAATATGTATTGTTATGTGCTTCAATAAATACCAAGAAGATTGTAATAGAATCAGAGACTGACCTTTGTCGATAGTAGTGCTGCTTTTTCAAAGGCAACCGCCAACTTAATCACATCAACTGCAAGATTTGTATTAGGCGTCTTGCGCTTTTTGCCTAGAACAGTCTGACCAAAATGATGTAGCTGTAAGTACTCAGAAAAAGTAAACCCCTCTGTCCCATCATGATAGATATCGACTTTCTCTCCAGTATCCTTATAGAGTTTAAATGATTTGTTGTTGGTATTAGAAATGAGTACTTGGCCCTTATTCCCGTAGATATTAATGTAACTCTGTTCTTTCTTTATCGCTGGCTGTATAATGAGATTAATACTAGATGACTTCCTAGTCAGACCTTTACAGATAATGGTATTGTTGTTGGTCGTCACTTCTACATCTGTAATCTGATCAGTGAGTAACCACTGACACAACTCTATTTCATCTAGGGCATTATCCAAAATACTGCTGCCACTGGAGGCTTCATATTGCCTGTTGAGCCCGCTAAAGAAGGCACTATCTAGGCTGATATGATTGATAACGCCGATGTCTCCCCTTTCTATTATTTGTTTGGCTGCACTCAATTGTGCATCAAAATGTACAAGCGATGAAACCATCACAAACTGGCTCGGTCGGCTCTGCGCAGCCTTGTGCACAGATTCTGCATCTTCGACATTGAGCGCAACAGGGTCTGCAATGAATACATGTTTGCCCGCTTCTATCGCAGCGATAGCCAACAAAGGTCTTCTGCGGGGATCACCGAATATACAGACGGCGTCTATATCGTGATTCTCTATCAACGATTTCTCATCAGAGTATACATACTCAAGAGAAAGATCATTCTTGGCCAACAGTAACTCCTTTTGGGTCCTTCCGACTGCGCCCATCAGCGTTAAGTCCTTTATATGGTCTTTGAGCAAATGTGCATATCTCTCCCCTTGCTGCTCTAATCCTAGTATGCCTACTTTGACTTGATAGAGCATCAGAGATGTCGTTCTGCGTGATAACTTGATCTTACAAGAGGACCACTTTCTACGAAGTCGATGCCCATCTTGAGGCCTTCCTCTTTATAGAACGCAAAGGTGTCTGGATGTACATATTCCTCTACAGCTAGGTGCATCTTGGTCGGTTGTAGATATTGTCCTATCGTGACGACATCACATCCATTGCTATGGAGGTCTTGGAGGATTTGAAGCACTTCTTCTTTAGTTTCGCCGAGGCCTACCATAAATCCTGACTTGGTACGCTTACCTGCATCCTTAGTCCTTTGGATTTGCTCGAGGCTCCTATCATACTTGGCTTGAGGTCTGACTTTACGATAGAGCCTGCGTACTGTCTCCATATTATGCGATACGACTTCTTGTCCACCTTCTATCATTCTATCGAGTGCATCCCAGTTGGCTCTTACATCTGGAATTAGCGTCTCTATAGTTGTTTCAGGGGACTGCTCTTTGGTCTGGACTACAGTCTGATACCAGATCTCGGCCCCTCTATCTTTGAGCTCATCTCTGTTCACTGAGGTAATCACTGCATGCTTAACTTGCATCAGTCTGATCGCTTCTGCTACTCTTGTCGGCTCGTCAGCATCATACTCAGGCGGCCTCCCAGTCTTTACCGCGCAGAAGGAGCAACTCCTTGTACATACATCCCCAAGGATCATAAAAGTGGCCGTCCCTGCGCCCCAGCACTCTCCCATATTGGGGCAGTTGCCGCTCTGACAGATGGTATTGAGTTTGTACTCATCTACGAGCCTTCTGACGCGTTTGAAATCTTCACCTGTTGGGAGCTTGACTCTTAGCCAATCTGGCTTCTTAGCTCTTTTGGGTGTCTGGGATACTATGGGTAGCTCTAACATTAATTAATTGCTTCTTCTTCCAAATTGGAAATTTAAATATAGCTTGAAGAAAAATCTCGAATTGGATACTTCTTCGGTTTCTACAACAATAGGAATCTTACTTGGAAATGCATCCACCATAATTCCTGTCTCAAAAGCCTTGACATATTCATCAAAAGCCCCTAATCCGAGATGCAAACCTAACTTGGCTTGTAATCCTGCTCTCACTTTCAGCTCGTCAAAACCACTAAAGAATGAAGATCTGGAACTGATACTACCTTCATCTAAAAACTTATCAGCATTATCTCCTGAGAAACTTTCTGATCTGATGGTCGGCACTTGCTGATTGTCTATGACCTCCACATAAATAAGGTCTAACTTATAAGGCTTGAGCAAAGCTAGTGATGGACCTATCTCATACACATAACCGACAGCGAGTCCATTACGTTTTTCTTTTTCAGAGAGATACTTTTTGGTCCCGAAACCGCCTCTTAAGTTGATCAAGGAGTTGATCTTACCGAAGGCATAGGAACCAGATCTGCCTAGAGATGAAAACTTGGTTTGCGTCTTTTCTCTGCTGTCTCGAATGTAACCCAACTCTAGGTGATAAAACTTGGTCTTATTGTAAGACTTTATCTCCCCTACATTATAGGCAATCGCGGCACCATCTTCATGCACACGCAAATCTATAGACCACTCTTTCTTGTATATGATCCCTTTCCAGTCGATCTCTACCAACTTGGGCTTGATGACACGCTGTGCACCTAAGGATGACAACGCCACAAGGGAAACAATACAAGCTGTTATAAGTCTAAAAGCCATAGGTATAAAGATAACCATATATCAGTGTGAGTAGTTCTCAAAAGCTAGAGATGTCTTACAAACTCTCTTCTTCAGAGGGTCACTCCACTAGTTTAATCTCTAGTTGGCCGTCCGCACAGTAGTCGTTTCATTGATCCAGCAGCCAACCTTAAAGGAACTACCAGCCTTGATACTCCTCTGAAAGATGTCCTCTTTCTTAGGCATATACTGCGTATAGGTATTGATCAGCTTACTCGCTTCTGCAGCGGTAGCAGGATCTTTCTTTGCTTTAATCCATTTATCTATAGCTGGCCAAGTGACTACCTGACTGTCCCAACCTGTACCTGGTCCACAAAGTGGTCCACTAGAAGCATACAGTTTACCTATGAGTAAATACGGTTCTCCAGAGTTAGGATCATACTGGGCTGCTTGTCTCGCATACTGCCGTGATTTAGGGTAATTCTTGATATCTCCGTAGTAAATCTTGGCATTGAGCAAGGCATACTTGGCTTTTTTGGCAACGTCATCTGTTGAAGCTATAAACTCATCAAATAACTGGACAGCTTCCTTATATCGGCCTTCGGTGTAGGCATTATAAGCTCTCTTAAGTGGGCCATCTGGCGGAGGCGGTGTGTAGCAGTTGGTTTGCTTCGCCTGAGCTGCCTCCGTTACAGAAGCGGACGCTTTATCGCAGCCGCCCCATAAGAGTCTGCTGTAGGTTCTGTTGATGGTCTCGCAGTCTGTAGGGTTGGCCCTCATCAAGGTCAGATATTTGTCTTCATAATAACGACAATCGTAGAGCCCTTCTATACCTTCTAGATTTTCTAGGCGAGCTGGTGCATAGGCGTTTATGATGTCCCAAGCCTCCTTGTTCTTGCCGCTTGCAGTTCCATAATTGATAGCAGATAGCAGTGCCGTCGCGTATTGCCTACCTTCCTCTAGAGATATATCTTCAGCTACAATCTTATCTGAGAGCAATTTTACAAAAGGATTGATCACAAAGTAGTCTACCTTCTCCCCCTTTCCATCTACGGCTTCTTTGAAGAGCGCATAAGTCTCATCAGGATCGGAATGTTCATAATAGTAGTAGTATTGATCAAAGGCCTTCCTGCCCGCTACATAAGCCGGCTCACCAAAGCACTCAACTCGCTTATCATAGATGGCCATAATGGTATCTAGAAACGCTTCCTTTTCTGCTGCTACTGTGCTGCGCTCATAAAAGAACTTGTAGATCTTTATCCCATCTTCAAACTGGTACTTGATAGAACCATTGGCAGCTGGTGCTCCATAGTAAGCTTTTTTCCAGAGCGGAAAGGCTTCATCATATTTTTGTGCCTTGACAAGGTCCTTATACAAGACATAAGCTGTACTGACCTCATCATTGGCTCCAGGGCTTAATTCATCTAGCGTGAGGCAAGGATTGTTCACTTTAGGTTTTTCTACTACAGGTGGCGGAGGTGCTTCCACAACAGTTTCCGACACCTTAGGCGTGCAGGCTAGACCTACCATAACAACTATTAGCAAGAGATATTTGAGCTTATTCATATCAAGGCTTTGTTCATTAGATGCTAAAATTACGTAGAGGGTTCTAAAGGACTTCTTAAAATGCCTATAATTACTGCTTAAATAACGCTAGATGAGCAAAAAAAAATTGTTAGTCCTCACTGGAGGAGGTGATTGCCCAGGCCTTAATGCCGTCATAAGAGGCATCCAGAAAGCCGCTACACAAGATGGTGAGTGGGAAGTATATGGCAGTATAGAAGCCTTTAATGGAATAATGCGTACGCCTACTGAGATTATCAAACTGACCCCTTCAAAAGTTGGCGGCATCCATGTCAAGGGAGGGACCATCCTCAAGACAACGAACAAGGGCAATCCTCTGTCCTTCCCTGTCGAGCATAAAGATGGGAGCATCACCTACAGAGACATCAGCGCAGACCTTGTCAAGAAGATACAAAAAGCAGGATTTGATGCTGTTATCAATATCGGTGGAGACGGGTCACAAGCTATCTCCAAAGCCCTCTATGATAAGGGGCTCAATATCATAGGCGTCCCTAAGACCATAGATAATGACCTGAGTGCAACAGACATCACTTTTGGTTTTAGCACTGCTGTGCAGATAGCTACAGATGCCTTTGATAAGCTCGTCACTACAGCCAGCAGCCATAATCGGGTGATGATACTAGAAGTTATGGGTCGCGATGCGGGATGGATTGCGCTCCATACAGCTATAGCGGGAGGGGCAGAACTCTGCTTGATTCCAGAGATTCCCTTTAACTTAGACACAGTCATCAAGGTGATCAATAAGCGCTACAAAAAAGGCAGAGGCTTTGTCAATATCGTCATCGCCGAAGGTGCCAAGCTAGATGGCAAGACCATAGGTAAAATGGCCGAAGGCGATATGAACATCAAACTAGGTGGCGTCGGCAATGCCCTCAGAAAAGCACTAGAAGACCACGGCTGCGAACCAGATGTCAGAGTTGCTGTGCTCGGCCATATACAGCGTGGAGGTACGCCCGTAGCTTTTGATAGGATCTTAGCGACAGCCTTTGGTGTAAGGGCTTTTGAGTTGGCTAAGAAGGGTCGCTTTGGTCGGATGGTCACCTATACCAACAATGACATCAAAGACACGACCCTAGCGAAGGCTATCAAAGATTACAACTATGTCAAGAAGAGTAATTTCTTGATTAAGACGGCTAAGCAGGTGGGGATTTCTTTTGGAAACAGGTAGGCTGCGCGCGGAAGCTCTTCTTATTAGTGCAGAGTTTTTTAGTGCAGAGTGCAGAGTGGGGCTTAAGGGCTGAACGCGATGGTGCTGCTTCTAATTGTGAATGTTCGACCACCTGCGCTCTCGGGCTCTGCTTTCTAGTGCATAGTTTTTTAGTGCAGAGTGCAGAGTGGGGGCTGGAGGGCCGAACGCGATGGCGCTGCTTCTAATTGTGAATGTTGAATTATGAATTAACTACCGATCGACCACCTACGCTCTTGGGCTGGGCTTACTAGTGCATAGTTTTTTAGTGCAGAGTGCATAGTGGGGGCTGGCGGGCTGAACGCGATGGTGCTGCTTCTAATCGTGAATGTTGAATTTATGAATTCACTGACTTTCAATAAGCTTTCTAGTGTGGAGGAGTAGAGGAATCTTGTTCTTTAGTCCCACTGGGTCTTAACGCAAGGGCTGTTCATTTTGTAAGAAACTCAGACAAGTCTTAGGGATTTAGTAGGCTTTGGGAACCAATCCAAGCTTTCATTGGTATACAAATTGTAATATACATTTTGTAATATACAATTTGTATACTACTTTTGATATAACGCTAGCAACAGAGACAAGCTCATAGTGAAGAACAAACCGAATGACTGAGATTAAAAATCCATTTATAACAAAGGGCTATATCAGCAAGGAATACTTCTGTGACAGAGAAGAAGAGACAGCTGACATCCTATCTGCTATCAACAATGGCAGAGATCTTATCCTCTACGGAAAGCGTAAAATGGGTAAATCAGCACTCATTAAGCACGTATTTCACCAACTGGACAACAAAATCATTTCGATTTGGGTGGACCTCCTGCCTTCAGTCAACTTTAATGACTTTCTGACGCTTACAGCCAATGCAGTGCTCAGTGCCTTTGAAGAAGAGGACCCGCTTTATAAAAAGATCTGGGCAGGAATGAAAAAGCTAAGGCCTACCGTCACCTATGATGAAGTGTCGGGCACACCAAATGTTTCCTTTGATCTTAGTGATACCTCAGCACGAATCGATACATTTTCAAAACTGATAAGGCTCCTCTCCAGCAGCTCTAAGAAAGTCGTGATTGCCCTTGATGAGTTTCAGCAAATACAAGAATATCCAGAAAAGAATATAGCAGAACACTTAAGAACGCTACTCCAATCTCTACCCAATGTCACCGTCATATTTTCTGGGAGTGATCAGCATATGCTCTTGGATATGTTTAACAAAATAGATCAGCCCTTCTATGAATTTGGTCAACATCTCAAATTAGGCCCCATAGATTCTGATAAATACGTTGACTTTATCGAAGCCCACTTCAAAAAGAATAAAAGAAAAATAGAACGCGGCGACATCTACAACATCATCGAATGGTGTAACCACAGAACGATGAACATTCAAATACTCGCCAATCGACTCTATAGTCTACATCAAAAAACCATTACTGAGGCCGATATCCAAAATATGAAAGACACTATCCTCAAAGAAAAAGAGGACATCTATTATACACTAAAGAGAGTTGTGAGCAAAGGTCAATGGAAAGTTTTGTCTGCCTTTGCAAGAGAAGGGAAAGTATATGCGCCTTATGGAAAAGCCTTTATGCAGAAGTATGGCTTTACTAACTCCTCGATTATACGGCGTGTCGTTCAGTTCTGCCTAGACAAAGGCCTACTCTACCAAAGCCACGATGGAGAAGAAAGCTTCTTTGAGTTGGACGATGTATTTCTGAGGCGATGGGTGGAGATGACGACGGTCTAGATAGAACAAAAAAAGGCGGCACCTGAATCTTCAGATTCCGCCTTTAATTATCATACAAAGATACGCTTACTGGTATCTTACTTTTACTGTCTCTCCTATCCAGCAACCCACTTTCTCAGAGTCACCTTTCTTGACACCTCTCATAAATCCTTCGTTAGAATCTGGAAGAGAAGATCTGTACTTACTTGCTTTCTTGCCAGCTTCTTCTGCTACATTTGGATCAATTGATTTCGCATAGTTGTACTTATCTATAGCAGCGATAATCGCCAATCTCTGATTCCACGAGTCGCCGCAATTTCTTGCAGTTGTCGCATAGAGATCACCGATCAACATATATGGTCTACCGTAGTTAGGTCTAAGCTTAGCTGCTGCAAGGGCTGTCTTTCTCGCATCACTATACTTCTTTAACTTTCTCCCTTGGATAGAGGCCTTGGAGAACATATAGCCTGCCTTTTTGCTAGGATCTGTCTCCGCATTGATGGCTTCGTCATATTTTGAAACTGCACCAGCGTAGTCTCCTGCATCGTAGGCTTTCTTTGCGAGGATAGCTGGGTTATTGGCTTCGAACTCGGCCTTCCTTGCTGCATTGGTTGTCGCTGCATAAGTCTTCCACTTTCCATCTAGTTCTACCAAGAGAGGATCATCCTCAGCACAACCTCTTTTCTTAAGCAGGCCTACGAGGTTCTTTAACTGCTCCATATTTTCTGGGTCAGCATCATAAAGGGCCTTGTATTTTGGCTTGAAGTAATCGCAGTCAAAAATCTCCGTCTCGATAGGACCAAACTTAGATTGTGCCGCCTTCCAAGCTTGATCATAATAAGCACCAAGTCTCTCGTTATTTTCTAAGTTATACTTTGCGATACCTTCCATTTTTTGAAAGTACTCTACAGCTTGCTCTTTTTCGATTTTACCTTTCTGAAACTGGTATACGACGATAGACGCCAAAGGGTCAAAAACCGTATACTCTACATCGTTGCCAGACAACTCTATCGCTTTATTGAGCGCTTCCAAGTTTTTAGAGTAAGGAGAATTCAATGTATAGAACATGTCATAGGCTTTTCTGCCATAGACATACCCAATTTTAGACTGGATACATTCTGGCTTGCCGACACACTTAGTAGGGATGACACTACCATCCTCATAAGCTGCTATAGCCTCATCATACAGCCTGTCGATAGTTGCTTTGTATTCTTCCTTTTTTGCAGCGTCTGTTTCGTTCTGAAACTTATTGACATAAATCTTGACACCATCAATGAAGTGATAGTCTCTCTTACCATCTGCTGCGGGTGCCAATTCATATGCTTTTTGCCAGTTCTCAAAGGCTAATGCCCAATCCTCTGACTTGATAGCTTGTCTGTAAATAGAGTGTGCATTAGATGCATCATCCATAAAGGATTCTCCCTCCCAATTCTTGAAACTCTGAGAGAACGCTACTTCTGTAAAGCCCATCAAAAGGACTGCTCCTAGTAGTATTGATTTTGCTATGCTCATAATCCGTTAATTTATTTCTTAGTTGTATTTTCTCTTTATAAACCACTCGTCATCATTGAAAGTAAAACTGAAAGTCAATCTCACATATCTTTCTTCTATGACGGTATTTCTTCCTTTAAGTCCCAAGGTCAAACCAAGATTGGCGTGGGATATTTTCCTCTGGTAAAAGAAAGGCAATCCTAAGCCAAACGTTAATCCCATATCCTCAAGATCTACTCCATTATTGGCGGGTATCTCTGTCGGTAACTTGTGGAAGAAACCTCCAAATCGGTAGTAGACTCTAGAAAAGTAGTTTCCTACCGACTTATAGTTAGGACGAATATATCCGCCAAAGGATAATTTATAAGTGTCCTTTAAGTTTCCGTTAACTAAGCTGTAGTTGGCTTGTGACCAATTTGTCATTGTATAATTGACTCCTAGAGACAGCTTCTCTCCACTATAGAAGGTAGCACCGACACCCAATTCGCTAGGCAAATTGCTCCGTATATCCGTCTGTGTACTGCTACTTAAGGTATCACGATTGACCGCATTACCTTGGAAAAATGCTGCAGTACCTTCAAAAGTGGTCAAATCTGTTGATAACCCAGATTGTGAGTTGCCGTGAATTCCAAAAGTGATTCTTCTATCCTTTTTTACCAGAGAGTCTTTGTCCTTAACTCCACTACCGAGATTTAGCGTATATAAGGCTCCAGCCCGCCATAGAAATCCCCTATAGCCAAAGCGCTCTTCCAATAAAGCGGTCTCTGAGTTTATATCAGCGAGTCTGATGATATTCTGAGTCAGGTTCTGACCAAATAGATACCCTAGATTGACGCCAGCAGAAAATTGCTTATATCTAAACCCAGTGCTCCAAGTAAAATCAAAGATGCCTCCTGAGCCCTGAAAGTTCCGTTCTACCGCACCTATATCATCCAATAATATAGTAGAGCTAACATCATAGCCTACACGCGTAAAAGGCTTAAGTGTAAAGCCCATCCCAAAGCTATAATCCCTTTTCTTCCTGTCAAGTATATCATTGACCACATTCTGAAGAGGAAAAGCAAAGGAGATATACGAGATATTGCCCGTCCATATTTCTGCTTGGTTACCATTGCGCTCAGTAAAAGAGGAATTTCTGGCTTGGATTCCGATGTCAAATGAAGTCGCTCGTAGGTAAGCCAAACTAGCTGGATTGACTACATTAATATCGTATCCACTGTGAAAGGTCGCTCCGAGGCCACCCATCGTCTGACTGGCGACGAAGTTATTATCAGCGATATCTCCAAATCCAAATCTGGAATACGGAGAATTGTCTTTCGGCTGAGCAAAGAGCATCAAGGGTAAAAACCCGAGCGCAAATACAGCCTTTTTAATGATTGTGTTCAAGAATTGCATTAAGTCCTTTAAGTAGGAAATTAGGAGCCACAAATATCTTAGAATCTAAGTGTTCTCCAAAATAAGTGGCATCACCACCAGTTAATATAACGGTCATTTTACCTCTTTTCTTGGTTAAAGTTTTGATAAAAGCCTCAATTTCAAGTTTTATACCCCAAACTGCACCATTCTGAAGCGCCTCTTTGGTACTCATTCCAAGTTGCGCATCATTCCAGCTTCTAGATACTAGAGGCAAAGCAGAGGTAAAATGGTGCATCGCCTTTAATCTTAATTCTACACCAGGAGCAATATTACCCCCTAAGTAGGTCTTACCCTTTTCTAGATAATCATAAGTCATACAAGTCCCTATATCTATGACAAGGGCAGATTGTCCAGGATATGTGACGGCTGCAGCAACCATAACTGCTAGTCTGTCTAGCCCAAGTGTCTGAGGTGTGCCGTATTCATTTTTGATGGGTACTTTGGTCTTATGGCTAAGCGTCAGCAACTTATGATGCTTAGCTAGATAGCTCAGAAAATATGGCTTTTCCTTTCTGACAGATGATACTATAGATCTAGAGAAGGGATACTCTGCGTGTAGGGCTTTGATATCCTTGACTAAGACCTTCTTATGTCTCGAGACCTCCAGTAACTCACCATCTTGGTAGATGGCCAACTTCATAAAGCTGTTTCCTATGTCGACGATGAGGTTCATAATCGAGATTAGTGCTTGAAATGGCGTATACCCGTGAGGACCATAGGTAGTCCATTTTCATTACAATAATTGATACTCAGGTCATCCTTTATAGAACCACCTGGCTGAATAATCGCTTGTATACCTGCCTTATGTGCAATCTCCACACAATCAGGAAAGGGAAAAAAGGCATCTGACGCCATAACTGCTCCTGCGGTGTCAAAGCCAAACTTATGCGCCTTGGCGATGGCCTGAAGGCAGGCATCTACTCTCGAGGTCTGCCCGCAACCCATACCTAATAGTTGTTTGTCCTTGACTAAGACTATGGTATTAGACTTGAGGTGCTTGGCCAGCTTACCAGCAAAAAGGAGATCTTCTACTTGCTCTGGAGAGGGTTGTTTGTCTGTGACACACTTCAGGTCTTGCTCTGTCTCTACTCTGAGATCAGTGTCTTGAGCGATAACCCCATTGAGGATACTCTTGTGGCTTTGCAGCTGCCGAGCGTAGGTTTTTATTTTGAGGAGTACCCTTTTTTTCTTTTGAGTCAGTAACTCTTTTGCTTCTGTGTCAAAGTCAGGAGCGATAAGCACTTCATAGAAGAGCTTGTTGATTTCTTCCGCTGTCTGAAGATCAATCTTTGTATTGGATATTAATATACCGCCGAAGGCTGAGACATTATCTCCTGCAAGAGCTGCTTCCCAAGCTGCACTTACACGCTCTCTTGTCGCTACCCCGCAAGCGTTGGTATGCTTTAATATAGCAAAGGTAGGCGGCGCATCTTGGAACTCAGACATCAACTGTACTGCTGCATCTACATCCACCAGATTATTGAAGGATAAGGCCTTTCCTGAGATCTTATCAAATACCGCCTCTAAGTCCCCAAAATAGGTAGCTGCTTGATGTGGATTCTCTCCATACCGCAAACTCTCTCCTTGATTGTACGATTGCTTGAAGCTAGGTTCAGAAACCAAACCTCCGCTATTGAAATAATTGAAGATGGCTGTGTCATAATGAGAAGAGGTCATAAAGGCTCTAGCGGCCATCAACTTTCTCTCTTCTAGAGTAGAGGTAGCATCCTTTTCTAGGATCTGCTCTAGAAAGCCGTATTGGTCTTGAGACGGGATTATCAGGACATCATTAAAATTCTTAGCGGCAGCTCTAATAAGAGCTATCCCACCTATGTCAATCTTCTCGATAATCTTTGCCTCATCGGCGGTGCTCTTGACAGTATCCTCAAAGGGATAAAGATCGACTACAACTAGGTCTATTTCGGGAATCTCATATTGATCTAGTTGAGATAAGTGATCTGCCTCTCTTCTAGCCAGTATACCTCCGAAGACTTTAGGGTGTAACGTCTTGACACGACCATCTAATATAGAAGGGTAAGATGTCAGGTCCTCCACCTTTTCTGGTTTGAGCCCATTGTCTTCTAGATGTCGGAAGGTCCCTCCTGTAGAGTAGATGGTTATATCTGAGTCTTTGAGTAAACTAATAACCTTATCGAGACCACTTTTGTCATAAACGGAAATGAGCGCTGATTTTATCTTCTTATTAGACATATACGGGATATTGCTGTTAAGGCTGCAAAAGTACTGAAAGGCTAGAGATTCTAGCTACCAAGAAGTCGCTCAGATAATAAATGCCTAGGTTAACTTCTGAAGTCTAGAATATTCCCCATTTCATAACAGATCCTACAGCGTGGCTCATAGATGTCTTTCTCTCCGAGGACAACTCTTTCTTTGTCTGATGATAATCTGTAAGAATGTGTTGCCAGGCTGCCACAATGTGGACAGATCGCATGGACTTTGGTAATATACTCTGCTACTGCTAGTAGATGTGGAATTGGTCCAAACGGGATACCTTGGAAGTCCATATCAAGTCCTGCCACCACTACTCTTATCCCCTTTACGGCCAACTTTTGGCAAACACTGGTCAACTCATCGTCAAAAAATTGTGCCTCGTCAATACCGACCACATTGACTTCGCTGACGTGATCATATATGTCTGTACTCTTAGAGAGGGAGAGTGAAGAGATGGCCTTATCATCGTGCGATACGACCGCATCATCAGCATATCTCGTGTCCTGATTCGGTTTGAAAATCTGTACTTTTTGGTTGGCGATCTTAGCGCGATTCAACCTTCTTATGAGTTCCTCTGTTTTCCCAGAAAACATCGACCCGCATATGACCTCGATCCAGCCACTACGCTGGCCTCTGAAATTGGGTTCTAAAAACATTATGAGAAACTAATTATTGAGTAAAAGCAGTTAAATCAATGTGAAATCATCTAAAACATAGATGTAATCGGTCAAAATAGGAATTATAATTGCAAAGTAAAAAGAAAAGGAAACAATGAATCTGGACAAAACTGCCTCAGCGCTCAAAAGAATCAATAGACTCTATGAATTGATTTCTGAAATGGGAGAAGCCAGCACAACTGAGCAAGATCTGCTTAAAGCCTATGTTATGGATCTCTACAAAGCAGTGGCAGATGGTGAAGAACTCCCTGTAGCTGACAGTCCCACTGCCAATACAACTACACCCAAGCGCGCAGCAGTGCCCACTCCACCACCTGTGGCTCAACCAACAGCGCAGCCAGCACCCGAAGCCCGCCCAGTGTCTGAAGAAGTCATACCAGAACCCGCAGTAGAACAAGCGGCACCACAACCGATTAAAAAAGTAACGGCTGCTGCTAATAGCGAGTTGGACGAATTGTTCCAAACCGAAAAAATAAGTGAGCTCTCCGACAAACTGAGTTGTAGCCCCATAAGCGACCTTACCAAAGCTATGGGTCTGAACGAGAAGATATTTACCGTCAATGAGCTTTTTGAAGGGAATAATGGTGAGTTTCAGAATCTGATGGTAGCACTCAATGGCCTCAACAGCTATGATGAAGCCAAGACTGTGTTGATGTCTAGTGTGGCTACTAAATATGAATGGTCCAAGCCTGACAAATTGAAAAAAGCTAGAAACTTTATAAAACTTATCCAAAGAAGATACAACTAGCTAGTTGGATACCTCTACACAAATATTTAAGACTGCACTGAAGTACAGCTTAAGCTTGGTCGGGATAATCTTTGCTGTGCACTTATATACTTTATACTTTAATATCTCCCTGACACACTGGGGTATATTTCCCAGAGAGACGAGTGGCCTTATGGGTATCCTAACTGCACCCTTTGTACATGGCAGTTGGCATCATCTTTTTTCCAATGCTGCACCTCTGCTAGTTACAACGACGATAATCTACTTCTTTTACCCACGTGTCGCTGTTGCGAGTTTTGTATTTATATACTTGTTGACGGGTATAACAGTTTGGTTGTTTGGCCGGAGTTCTTTTCATATCGGAGCGAGTGGCATAGTGTACGGCTTAGTGTCCTTTATATTCTGGACAGGCATCTTTAGGCGCAATATGAAGTCGATCATCTTAGCCCTAGTCGTCACTATATTATACAGTGGCTATTTGGGTGGGATTGTCCCATTTAAGGAAGGGGTCTCCTGGGAGAGCCATCTACTCGGCGGTATTATGGGGATTTTTGTTGCCTTTCTCTTTAAGGGTATCATCGAGCAAGACGAGGAAGATTATGATCCGTGGGCAGATGAGAAGGATCAAGAGGCGACTTATTTTTTTCCTAGAGATGTATTTGCTATGACACGACAGGAACGCTGGGAAGTAGAACAAGAGCAATTGAGATTACAACAAATAAGACAAGCTGAGGAGCAACAGCAACTTGATAGACTCAACGATCTAGATATAAACTAATCTCTATTCTAGGAATTGTGGTGGCCATCGATAGCCTTTCGTACAGAACCAAATTTCAGCAGTAATTCATTAGCTGCTGTGTAATCAAGACCAGTCTTATCCATTACCATCTTGGTACCACGATCGACCAACTTGTTATTGCTTAATTGCATATCGACCATCTTATTGTCGACTACCCTACCCAGCTTGATCATCACCGACGTACTGATCATATTTAAGATAAGCTTCTGTGCAGTGCCTGCTTTCATACGTGTACTCCCTGTAACAAATTCTGGCCCAACCTCACAGACAATAGGATAATCAGAATGCATGAGCATCTTAGCGCCAGGATTACACACAATGCAACCAGTGACTATACTCCTCTCTTGACAATCTCTGAGAGCACCAACAACATAAGGAGTCGAGCCAGAAGCGGCTATACCTACAAGGACATCAGCTTCACTTATATTATGTTCAACAAGATCTCTGTATCCTTGAGTCTCATCGTCTTCTGCAAACTCTACGGCTCTACGCACAGCCCTATCCCCACCGGCCATCAAGCCAATCACCCAATCGTGCGGAACACCGAAAGTCGGCGGACATTCAGAGGCATCCACTATCCCTAGACGGCCACTCGTGCCTGCACCTAGATAGAATAAGCGACCCCCACCAGTCATTTTATCGACTATGACATCAACCAGTTTTTCTATGGAAGGGAGTATGCTCGCTATCTTCTGTGGTACGGTATGGTCTTCCTTATTGATACTATGTAACAGCTGGGCAGTAGACATCTTATCTAAATGTCGATACTTGGATTCTGTTTCTGTTGTTTTCTGATTTTTCATGTGGTAATGATAAGCAACTACTTGTCATAAGCGTAAATGGATTGCGTCTAACAAGAATCAAGGCTTAATGTGGTTATATTTGTATTCCCTAATCGAAGTTGACTCTCCTTTATTGAATCGCTTTGATAATATTTCATTCTCGTAATACAAGAGACATATTCAACAGAGTATGTCTCTTTTTTTTGATAAGCTCAATAATCCTACAAAGGTGATTATCCCATTTAGCAAGAGCAACTCAAAGCCAAACTTATATCCCGCAAGCCAAGCCTCTGAGTTGTTATTAATGACATAAGTCAGTATTGGTGATAAGATACAAACTAGAGGCACCAATGGATCTCTTACGTTTAACTTTGTAAAAAAACCAAAAGCAAAAAGACCGAGCAATGGCCCATAAGTATAACCTGCTATTGAAAAGATTGCCTTGATAACAGCGTCGTTATTTATCTGATAAAATAATAATATGACAACAAATAACAAAATGGAAAATACAATGTGTGTAATTAGTCTCGCCTGTTTCTTCTGCACTTCATCTCTATCTTTTTTTTCAAAATCGAGGATATCAATACAAAAAGATGTAGTCAAGGAGGTCAATGCAGAATCAGCTGACGAGTAGGCAGCCGCTATTAGACCCAAAACAAAAACAATCCCAATCGTCGCTGGAAGATGTTCAAAGGCCAACAAAGGAAAGAGCAGATCGGATTTCTCAGGCACCACAATGGCCAGACTATCCGCATAGATATAAAGCATAGCACCCATCCCCAAAAACAATAAATTAACAAAGATTAGACTAAGGCTAAACCAAAACATATTCTTCTGTGCCTCTCCTAGATTTTTGCAAGTAAGATTCTTTTGCATCATATCTTGATCTAGTCCTGTCATTACAATAGCAATAAAAGCACCTGCCAGAAACTGCTTGAAAAAATTCTTAGAATCTGACCACCCTCCTTCAAAATAAAATATCTGCGAGTATTCACTTTGCTTAACTGTGGCGATAAGGTTACCTAATGACAATTGCATTTCAGAACCGATGGCAAAGATGGTTGCTACCACAGCTACGAGCATACATGTTGTCTGTAGCGTATCGGTCCAGACAATCGTCTTAATTCCACCTTTGTAAGTATAGATCCAAATGAGAATAATGGCGACCATTACCGTCAACCAAAAAGGTAATCCATAATGGTCCATAACAAAAGTCTGGAGCACGATGGCTACCAGATATAATCTAAACGATGCCTGTACCAACCTAGAACCTAAAAAGAAAAAGGCACCAGTCTTATAAGACACCTGACCAAATCTTCCTTCCAAGTAAGTATAGATAGAGGTCAGATCCAGTTTGTAATACATAGGCATCAGCACTGTGGCTATAACTAAATATCCCAGTAGATACCCAAAAACCATCTGCATATAGGAGAACTGACTCTCCGCAACCCATCCAGGCACAGACACGAAGGTGACGCCTGAAAGTGAGGCGCCTATCATGCCAAAGGCAACCAGGTACCATGGAGACTGTCGCTTAGCATTAAAGAAAGCCTGTGTATCTGCCCCCTTACTCGTAATATGGGCAACCAAGAGTAATACCAAAAAATAGCCAACGATGGTAGCTATCAGAACGATGGGAGAAATTCCATATGCAGACATACCGCTAAGATAGGATTACGGACGAGCTATCTGCAATAGCTGGCTATAGACTTTGTCCCAGCCCGCCCAACCTTCTGCAGCGTAAAAAGAACTGTTGTGCCAGATAAATGAGCAGTGACCGCCGACTTTTTTAAGTTGCTGGATGACTGGTTTTAGTTGCTCTATCGCCTCCGAGGGTTGTAGCTTTTTGTATTTTCTAAGAGTGACATCCATTAGGCAAAACGGTATCACCTTCAGGGTAGTCCTCACATCTTTTTCTAAGTCATACCAGAAGAAAGGGCGGCTAGTACCTGCTCTAAATCCTATGGTATCTGCATAACCCATCGTGTGATCTTCGCTCAAACCACAAGTGATGAGTCTACGGTAAGTATGCGGGAGAGATAACCTAAGATAATGTTGGCGAGATTGATAAATAGGTTTTTCAATAATTGAGGCTAAGGTATGGACCTCTTTTTCGAGTTGACCTTGATTGTCGTTAGAAGCATAAGAAGGATGTATGGTCACTTGATGGTGCTTGCTGAGTTGTTTGATGACCCTTATAAAATGAGGGTTGTCAGGCGGTAGAGATCTATCATACTTGGCCTTTGCGGATGTCAGCACAAAGAAGATTGGGTTAAAGCCATATTGCGCATTGACCTCTATCATTTCTTGATACTTATCAAATGGGTCTTGCCCTAGCCTTGCCTTTATTTTCTCTCCCTGCAAGGTCAGAATATCTCTAGTGAATGTTGCGAAGCTCTGCCAGGCCGGTTTGCCTTTATAGGCATAGATGTGATCAACATCTATGGTCGATGTTGCGGAATACTCAGGTCGTTTGATAGATAATGCGAAGAGCAATTCTAATTGTGTCACCAGCTGGTGTATCCATATGTCAACAACAGGCAATTCCAGCCACCCTTTTATTGCTAATTGGCCAGCAGAAGAAAGGTACCTTCCATGCTCATCGACATCTGGGGAGCTGTACTCCTCTACTCTTGCCAGTAGAAAAAATATCCCAGCATATAAATCGAAGTTGGTTGTCCCATTTTTAAATTCTAAGACTGATTCTATTTCTGGAATAGTCTCATAATCAAATGCTGTAAAGTAGGCTGAATTTTGAATGGATAAAACACCTTCTAATTCTTCTGTAGTGTAATTGATTTTGATCTTGTGTGGACTAGCGGAGAAGGCTGTTATGTCGGTAGTTACAATATACTCAAGACCTAGCGTGTGCACAAAGATAAAGTCGAGCACATAGTCCAACTTGCTAGACACTACATCTGTCAATATGTGTGCGACGATCAACCTAACTGGGGGTATTTTATAGAGCTCAAGTAGAGCCCTTGCGCTGGGACTGACCAAGCTCGTTGGAGGCGTTCTTGCTTGTCCATAGCTGTCTTGACGTCAATAAGTTCGATACGTTTCAGACCGATATTCAAAGTCATACCTACTATTAGTCTTACCATTCCTCTTAGAAAACGATCAGAGGTTACTTTATAATGCCATTCGTTGTCATTAATAGAAATCCACTCAGATACTGTCAAAGCACACTTATATGTATCGTTGTCTGCGTGGGTCTTACAAAAAGGTAAAAACTCTTTGTACTCTAGCAATAGTGCAGCCGCCTCATTCATCAAGTCCAGATCAGGAATTCCTGACTGGTCGTAACGGTAGACCGTGTGCTGTCTAAAGGGATCCTTGCCAAAGACCATTTTATAGGTGTAGGATCTAGCTACGGCATCGAAGCGTGCATGATCTTTAGCGTCCATTTCTTGAATAGTATATACACGTACATCCTTGGGCAAGAGATTATTGAGTTTGTAGACAAGGTTGTCTGCACTAAATCTTTCGGGTAAGTCAGTATGTAAATAATATTCAGAGGCGTGCACAGCTGTATCTGTTCTACCACATCCGACAACTTGTATAGAGGCATTATACATCGTAGAGAGAGCAGCTTCTATAGTAGCTTGTACCGTCGGATCAGAGGGTTGTATCTGCCAGCCGCAGTAAGCGGCACCATTATAAGCTAGTCGTATAAAATACCTACGCGTCATAATCTCAAATATACATTAGTATGACATCTCCAATAGGAGTGATTGTAGAGTGCATAAAAAAACAGCCTACCTTTTGAGTAGACTGTCTTTAGAATCAAATTTATTTTACTTAGGACAAACCTAGTTTTTCTAATACTTTCTTAAGCGTATCCGCCTTTAAGTCATCAACGTGTGCACTGATACCAATAGAATTCGCATAAGCTACTAAGTCAACTTCTTTCATTTTGGTGATCTCACTTTTTGACATTATTTCCTTACCCATCAGCTTAGCCATCGTCTCGCCGATATCTGCTGGAGAGTTGACTACGGAAATACCACACTCTCTCATAATGGCCATCTTTGCTTCCGCTGTATCATCCTTCCCGCCTACTATTGCACCTGCGTGGCCCATTGTTCTTCCTTTTGGAGCTGTCTGACCTGCTATGAATCCAACTACAGGCTTCGTACCATTTTCTTTAATCCATCTTGCCGCATCAGCTTCCATATTGCCACCTATCTCCCCTATCATTACGATACCATCAGTATCTGGATCATTCATTAGGAGTTCTACTGCTTCTTTGGTTGTCGTCCCTGGTATAGGATCTCCTCCGATACCAATACAAGTAGATTGGCCCATACCAGCCTTGGTGACTTGATCAACCGCTTCGTAAGTCAAGGTTCCAGACCTAGATACGATACCTATTCTCCCAGGATTATGAATAAAGCCAGGCATAATACCCACCTTAGCCTCACCTGGTGTCATCACACCAGGACAGTTAGGTCCTACAAGTGTGCAATCAAAATCATTAATGTAAGCTTTCACTTTGACCATATCCTGCACAGGTATACCCTCAGTGATACAGATAATAACTTTTATCCCAGCACTTGCTGCCTCCATAATAGCATCACCAGCAAAGGGTGGCGGAACAAAAATGATAGAAGTATCAGCCCCAGCCTTCTTAACTGCTTCGTCAACGGTATTCCAGACAGGCTTACCCAAATGTTCTTGGCCACCTTTTCCTGGTGTTACTCCACCGACTATAGGTGTGCCGTATTCGATCATTTGACCTGCATGAAAACTACCTTCTTTACCAGTGATTCCCTGGACAATAATTTTTGAATCTTTTGTGACTAATACTGCCATTATAATTTACTTGATTAAGATTATTTCTTCGTTTTCCTTGTGGAAGAGGTATTTTTCTCTTCCGTATTTTTCTATGTTCTGGTTGATTGTTTCTCTCTCTACAACCGCTTCATCCAACATTCGTTCATAATCCGCTTTCTGGTTCTCCAACTTCTCTACGTTGTTGGCTAACTTAAATTGCGTGATGAAATTGTATTTGTCAAAGAATGCCAACCACACAAAAAACACTAAGGTCGTTAAAGTGTACTTATTCACCCAACCTTTATCTTGTTTCTTAGCTCTACTCTTTTTAACTGTCTTCTTCTTTGCCATAGTTACATATTAGTAACTTCAAATATATGTAATCTACTACTTCAATATAGCTTTTCCAGGATAGTAAGCCATAGAGCCCAGTTCTTCCTCTATCCTCAACAGTTGATTGTACTTCGCCATTCTGTCAGATCTGGAAGCAGAACCTGTCTTAATCTGTCCTGTATTTAGCGCAACGGCAAGGTCTGCTATAGTTGTATCTTCTGTCTCTCCAGATCTGTGACTCATTACTGAGGTATACTTATGCGCTCTGGCGAGTGAGATGGCATCTATGGTTTCTGACAAGGTTCCAATCTGATTCACTTTGATCAGGATACTATTCGCAGCACCGTCCTTGATACCACGTGCTAATTTTTCTGTATTGGTAACAAATAAATCGTCGCCAACCAACTGAATTTTATCGCCAGTAGCCGCCGTCAAGTCAGACCACGCTTGCCAGTCATCTTCATCTAGGCCATCCTCAATCGAGAAAATAGGATATTGCTTTGCCCAATCTGTCCAATATGCAACCATATCAGAAGAGCTTAACTTCTCATTGGTTGACTTATGGAACACATATTTCTTCTTAGTGTAGAATTCTGAAGCGGCTGCATCCATTGCGATCCACACATCTTTCCCGGCTTTGTATCCGGCCTTGGAGATTGATTTCAAGACAATCTCAATTGCCTCTTTGTTAGAGCCTATATTGGGTGCGAAGCCACCTTCGTCACCGACATTGGTAGACAGACCTTTAGATTTCAGTACTGATTTGAGCGCATGGAAAATTTCGACACCCATTTTCAATGCTTGAGTAAAAGTTTCTGCGCCGATAGGCACTACCATAAACTCCTGAAAGTCGATACTGTTATCCGCATGCGAACCTCCATTAAGGATATTCATCATAGGCACAGGCAGTGTGTGGGCATTGACACCTCCTACATACTTGTATAGTGGCTGTTGCGTCTCGAGCGCTGCTGCTTTGGCTACGGCTAGTGATACACCGAGTATGGCGTTGGCACCAAGCTTAGCTTTATTACTTGTCCCATCAAGGTCTATCATCAACTTATCGATAGCTCTTTGCTCTTCGACTTGGACACCTATGAGCGCACTTCTTAGTTTTTTATTGACATTGGAAATAGCTTTAGAGACACCCTTTCCATTCCAGTGCTTTTTTATGCCATCTCTGAGTTCCACAGCCTCGTACTTTCCAGTGGAGGCACCAGAAGGAACGGCAGCTCTTCCCAGATATCCATTTTCTGTGATCACATCTACCTCAATAGTTGGATTTCCTCTCGAATCCAAAATTTGTCTAGCGAATATTTCTCCTATTCTACTCATACAGTTACTTGTTTGCTTTTATTCAGCATCTCAATAAAATCGTCGAAAAGATATCGAGAGTCGTGTGGTCCAGGAGATGCTTCTGGATGATATTGTACTGAAAAGGCTTGAGTGCCCTTGATTCGTATACCTTCGATTGTATCGTCATTGAGATTCATATGCGTGATCTCAACCTGGTCATGAGCAGAGATTGCTTCAGGGCTAACACCAAAGCCGTGATTCTGACTCGTCACTTCACATAGACCTGTAACCATATTTTTGACAGGGTGATTAATCCCTCTATGACCATTATGCATTTTATAAGTTGGGATACCGTGCGCCAGCGCCAATAATTGATGCCCAAGACAGATACCAAACATTGGTTTATCCTCTTTGAGTAAAGTCTTAATCGTTTCTATAGCGTAGTCCATAGAAGCAGGATCGCCAGGACCATTTGAAAGAAAGAATCCATCAGGATTATAGGCTAATACTTCCTTAGCTGGCGTCTTCGCTGGGAAGACTTTTACTTTAGCTCCGCGCTTAGTAAAGCAACGAAGAATATTCTTTTTAGTTCCGAAGTCTAGAACTGCTATTGAGACTTCCGCATCGGCTTTTCCAAGTTCATAAGACTTTTCAGTACTTACTTTGGATGCAAGTTCTAGGCCTTCCATAGATGGAATCGCTTTGCACTTTTCCTTAAGCACATCAATATCCAGCTCGTCAGTGGAGATAAGACAATTCATCGCTCCTTTATTTCTTATATGCTTGACGATAGCTCTTGTATCTACCTGATGGATACAGACAATATTATTCTCCACAAAATAATTCTGGATATTCTTGTCCGCTTGGCTTCGAGAAAACGTCTCAGAAAAGTTTTTACAAACCAAACCTGCAATTTGAACTTTACCAGATTCTACTTCTGTGTTCTTAGTTCCATAATTGCCTATATGTGCATTAGTTGTGACCAGAACTTGACCTGCATATGAAGGATCCGTAAAAATCTCTTGATAACCAGTCATTCCTGTATTGAAACAAAGCTCACCAGTACCGATACCTTTTATACCTGCAGCTTTTCCTTTGAAGTATGTGCCGTCTTCTAGTAGAAGCACAGCATTTTGGAGTTGAGTCTCTGACATTACTAAATTTAACTTGGCTCAAATATAAGCAATGAGTATCATATGATATTCAACAATAGAAAACCACCCTTTAATGATGTTTCTGTTATTAAAAAAAAGCAGGACATAAAAATTATGCCCTGCTTTATATCTGAAAGATCCATTAATAAATGAATGCTATTTCTATTCTTCTTCTTGTGCAGCAGCTGTTGTAGCTGCAGCTGCACCGGCCTTCTTCTTACCGCCTCTTCTTCTTCTAGAACCACCTTTCTTAGCACCCTTACTGTTCGTATAGATGTCATTGAAATCTACTAATTCTATCATAGCCATTTCTGCACCATCACCCTTTCTGAATCCAGTCTTGATGACTCTGGTGTATCCACCTGGTCTACCAGCTACTTTCGGTGATACATTTGAAAACAACTCTGTCACCGCATACTTATTCTGCAAGTAACTGAATACAGTCCTTCTAGAGTGCTGTGTATCGGTTTTAGATCTAGTGATTAAAGGCTCTACATAAACTCTGAGCGCTTTGGCCTTAGCCAAGGTAGTATTGATTCTTTTGTGCTCTATAAGCGCAATAGACAAGTTTCTGAGAAGAGCTCTTCTGTGCCCTTTCTGTCTACCTAAGTGGTTAAATTTCTTTCCGTGTCTCATAGCGGAATATTAAGTTATATCACTGCTTCTTGGAACTCTAATCGACCTGTAACTAGATCAAAAGCGGTTAATATGATTATTAATAAGGATCCGAGTTATCGGGTCGATACGATCCTATTTTTTCTTACTTCTTACTCTTCGTCCAACTTATACTTAGAGAGGTCCATCCCAAAGGTTAGTCCTTTGTTCTGTAATAACTCCTCTATCTCCACCAATGATTTCTTACCGAAGTTTCTGAACTTCAATAACTCATTAGTATCGTACTTGACCATCTCACCTAGAGAGTTGATCTTTGCTGCTTTCAGGCAGTTGTATGCTCTTACTGAAAGATCTAAATCCTCAAGAGGAGTCTTCAGTAACTTACGCATATGTAGAATGTGCTCATCTACGATATCATCTTCTCTGCTCTTTTCTGTTTCGAACGTAATGTTCTCATCAGTGACGAGCATCAGATGTTGTATTAATATCCTAGAGGCTTCCTTTATAGCGTCTTCAGGATGGATCGTACCATCTGTTTTGATATCTATATTGAGTTTCTCGTAATCTGTTCTTTGGCCTACCCTTGTGTTTTCAATCTTGTAAGCCACGTTTTTGATAGGTGTATAGATTGCATCTACTGGAATGACTCCAATCGGTGCATCTTTAGGAAGAGTTTCTCCCGCAGAAACATAACCTCTTCCTTTTGTCACTGTTAACTCTATTTCAAGGTTAACTGATTTTTCCATTTTACATACAACCAACTCAGGGTTCATAACCTTGAATACATTTGTATGTGCTTCTATGTCAGCAGCAGTCAGTTTGTCCTTGCCACTAATTGTAAGATAGATCTTCTCGCTTTCAGAATCAGGAGCATCGCCTTCCGGCTTTAACCTAACTTGCTTAAGGTTGAGAATGATATCTACAACGTCTTCGTATACACCTTTGATAGACGAAAACTCATGATCAACACCTGCAATTCTGATCGCAGAGATAGCGTAACCTTCTAGTGAAGAAAGTAAAACTCTTCTTAATGAGTTTCCAATTGTTTGTCCAAATCCAGGCTCTAAAGGCTTAAATTCAAAAGAGCCATCAAAGTCATCCGCCTTGGTGAGAAGAATTTTATTAGGTCTTTGAAAGTTTAAGATACTCATATGTTGTGGTTGCGATAATTGATTAAAGGAAAGAGAAATAGGCGTAAGTAATCTACCTATTACTTAGAGTACAATTCTACAATCAACTGTTCGTTAATGTTTTCTGGAATACTCTCTCTATTAGGGTATTCTAAAAATGTACCTTCCATTCTTTCTGGGTTCCACTCCATCCAAGAAGCTTTTCTTGCTGTTGCAGAAGCAGATCCGACCGCATTCTGGACGATTTCAAGATTTCTTGATTTATTTCTTATCGAAATGACGTCACCTGGCTTGATATGACAAGATGGAACATTTGTCAATATGCCGTTGACTAGCACGTGCTTGTGAGAAACCAATTGTCTCGCTGCCCTTCTTGTTGGAGCCAAGCCTAATCTATAAACAGAGTTATCTAATCTAGCCTCTAGATACTGCAAAAGAATCTCACCTGTTACACCAGACTTTCTAGCGGCTTTCTCGAACAAGTTTCTAAACTGTCTTTCTAGCACACCGTAAGTGTACTTTGCCTTTTGCTTTTCTAATAGTTGAACAGCATAGTCAGACTTTTGCTTTCTTCTTCTACCACCGCCATGTTGGCCTGGTGGATACTTTCTCCTTTCAAATGCTTTGTCAGGACCGTAGATGGCCTCTCCAAATTTTCTTGCAATCTTAGTAGTTGGTCCAGTATATCTAGCCATTAATCTTCTCTTTAAGTGCTTGGGTTATTAGATTTATTAGACTCTTCTTCTCTTAGGCGGTCTACAGCCATTGTGAGGAATAGGCGTGACGTCTTTGATTCTTGTGACTTTGATGCCTATCTCATCGATAGCTCTAATCGCAGCCTCTCTTCCAGAACCAGGACCCTTTACATAAACCTCTGCATATCTCATACCTGCATCATAAGCGGTCTGAGCTGCATCCTTTGCTGCTATCTGCGCTGCGAAAGGCGTATTTTTCTTAGATCCTCTAAATCCAGCCTTACCAGCTGAAGCCCAAGAGATTACCTGACCTTGCTTGTTGGTAAGAGATATGATGATATTGTTGAAACTAGCTTTGATATAAGCTAGACCTTCCGGCTCAACGTTTACTTTTCTTTTCTTTGCTTTTTTAGCCTTTGCCATAGTCTAACCTATTTATTTAGTTGCTTTCTTTTTGTTGGCAACTGTTTTCTTCTTTCCTTTTCTAGTTCTAGCGTTTGTCTGAGTTCGCTGCCCTCTTACAGGTAGGCCTCTTCTGTGTCTCAACCCTCTGTAACAAGCGATGTCCATCAATCTCTTGATGTTCGTCTGTACTTCAGATCTCAACTCACCTTCTACTAATATTTCATCCTGGATATGCTTAGATATCTGCTTGATGTTTTCATCAGTCCAGTCATTGACCTTCGTGTTATAATCTACACCAACTGTATCTAATATCTTCTTAGCACGTGTGTTGCCTACTCCATATATATATGTGAGACTGATACATCCACGCTTATTTTTCGGCAAATCTACGCCTGCAATCCTAGCCATATCTTATCCTTGTCTTTGTTTGAACTTAGGGTTCTTCTTATTAATGATGTAGAGCTTCCCCTTTCTTCTAACGATCTTGCAATCAGCAGATCTCTTCTTTATGGATGCTTTTACTTTCATAGTTATTTATATCTATAGGTTATTCTTCCCCTTGTGAGATCATAAGGAGACATCTCAACGGCAACTTTATCACCAGGTAAGATTCGAATATAATGCATCCTCATCTTACCAGATATGGTAGCGACGATAAGGTGATCATTCTCGAGTTTTACTCTAAACATTGCATTGGATAAAGCCTCTTCTATGACTCCATCTTGAGCAATTAGGTTCTTTTTTGCCATTTTAAATTTTCGGAGTGCAAATATCTATTTTTCTAGCGAAATATTCCTGATTTCAGGATTATTTTTTATAACCTCAGTTATCAAGTTATGATCTGACAATATATCAGGTCCTTCCTTGGTCACTGCTATTGTATGTTCGTAATGCGCAGACGGCATTTTATCTTTAGTGATAATAGTCCAGCCATCATCTGACTGCTTCACGCCTTTGACTCCGAGATTGATCATCGGCTCTATAGCTATAACCAACCCCTCTCTCAACTTGGGCCCACGCCCTCTTTTTCCAAAGTTAGGGACCTCTGGTGCTTCGTGTAAGTTCTCTCCTATCCCATGACCTACCAACTCCCTTACCACGCTATAATTTCGGTCTTCGTTATACTTCTGAATAGCATAACTAATATCTCCGATTCTTTTCCCTATTTCAGCTTGCGCTATGCCCTCATATAATGATTCCTGCGTCGTGACCAGCAACTCCATCGTCTTATCAGAAACACCACCCATAGCGAACGTAAAAGCACTATCACCATAAAAGCCATTCATAAAAGAACCACAATCTATACTTAGGATATCTTCCTCTTGAAACTCTAAGTCCTTTGGAATACCGTGGACAACACCTTCGTTTGGCGAGATACATAAAGTACCTGGAAACCCCCTATAGCCCTTAAATCCAGGCTTGGCGTTATGATCCAAAATAAACTCCTCAGCAGCTTTATCTATTTGCTTGCCCGTTACACCAGGCTTAAGAATAGATGCTACATGCGCTAAGGTTTTAGAGACGAGTAGGCAGCTCTGCCTTATGTGCTCAATATCTTCAGGAGTTTTGTAAACGATCATTACATACCTGCTCCTATGGCCTGCATACCGCTTCTACCCTTGATTCTACCAGACTTAACGAGACCATCGTACTTTCTCATTAATAAGTAACTTTCTATTTGTTGTAGTGTATCCAATACAACGGCTACAAGGATAAGAAGAGATGTTCCACCAAAAAATAATGCAAAAGCATCATTAACACCAAATGCAGCGATAATTGCTGGAAGTATGGAAATCAAACCAAGGAAAATAGAACCAGGTAAAGTCACTCGCGTTGTCAGACTATCTATGTAGTCCTGCGTGTTTTTACCAGGCTTGATTCCTGGAATGAAAGCATTTTGTCTTTTCAAGTATTCCGCATATTGCTGCGGATTAACAAGTAGCGCAGTATACACATAAGTAAATATGACTACAAGCAAGAAGAATATAACGTTGTAAGGAATAGACTTCCAATCACTCAAACTCAAAAGGAAATCTCCCGGTGTTCCGCCCCTACTCACCCACTGAGCGATAGTAACTGGCAAGAACATTATAGCTTGAGCAAATATGATTGGCATAACTCCTGATGCATTGACTTTTAATGGAATAAAATCCCTAGCACCAGCTTGTGGTAAATTGGATTCCGTACGACCAACCATTCGCTTTGCAAATTGAATAGGTATACGTCTCACACCTTGTACAATCAATACAGTTGCTAGTACAACAAAGAATAATACAGCAAACTCGAGTATCAATAAGAACCCTCCACTACCATTGAACTGAGAAATAACTTCAGTGGCAAATGATCTTGGTAAGGTGGCAATGATACCTATCGTAATTAGTAATGATACTCCATTACCGATTCCTCTATCTGTAATCTTTTCTCCCAACCACATAGCGAATATAGTACCTGCGGATAAGATGACGATGTTACTGAACCAAAAGACAGTCGGACTTAAAGACTCGTGCACTGCACCTGGAGTTGAGCTTAGGTAGGTCAAATATCCACCACCTTGTACAAGTGTAATGAATACAGTTAATATCCTTGTTATCTGTGTAATTTTCTTTCTTCCTGACTCACCTTCTTTTTGTTGGAGCTTCTGGAAGTATGGTACTGCAAAGCCCAGTAACTGGACGATGATAGATGCCGTTATATAAGGCATTATACCTAGTGCAAAGATTGCTGCTTGATTGAAGGCCCCACCCGTAAAGGTGTTAATTAGACCGAGCAAAGAATTATCTTGATTACTAAGCGAAGACTGCAGGGCTTCTGAGTTAACACCTGGCAATACTATGAAAGAACCTATTCTGTAAACTGCTAAAAGAGCTAACGTAAAGAGGATTCTTTGCTTTAGCTCTTTTATTTTCCAGATGTTCTGAAGAGTCTCAATAAACTTATTCATTATCCGATTTTAAAGTAGAGTAACTGAACCGCCTTTTGCTTCTATAGCTGCTTTGGCTTTTTCAGAGATAGCGTGAACTTTGACATTAACAGTAGAGGTTAATTCACCGTTAGCCAATACTTTGATTTTTTCACCTTTCTTGATGATTCTCTTTTCATAAAGAGCTTCTACAGAAACATCAGCAAGACCATACTTGTCTTTTATTTCTTGAAGTCTTGCAAGATTAAGAGCGGTGTAGTTGACCCTATTGGGGTTTTTGAAACCTCTTTTAGGCAATCTCATCTGCAACGGCATCTGACCACCCTCAAAGGCTCTCTTACTACTCCATCCAGATCTAGACTTGGCACCTTTGTGACCTCTCGTAGAGGTACCACCGTGACCAGAACCCTGACCTCTTGCTATTCTTTTCTTTCGCTTTACAGAACCTTTAGCAGGTTTTAAATTATGCAGTTCCATTATATGGTATTTCTATCTTCTATTTAAATTAAGCCTCTTCCACTTGGAGGAGATGCTTTACCTTATTAACCATCCCCATAATCTGAGGAGTGGCTTCTTTTTCTACAGTTTGATTCATCTTTCTCAAACCTAGAGCCTTCATAGTTTCTTTCTGTCTCTTAGGACGATCTATGATACTCTTTACTTGTGTTAATCTAATCTTGCCCATAGTCTTATCCTTCAAATAGTTTTTCTAAAGTAATACCACGTGCTTTCGCTATGTCGTGAGGACTTCTCAATTTCTTGAGAGCATCAATAGTTGCTTTCACAACATTGTGTGGATTTGATGAGCCCTGAGACTTTGCCAATACATTTTGTACACCAGCACTTTCTAATACAGCTCTCATTGCTCCTCCTGCAATAACCCCTGTACCATCTGCGGCAGGCTTTATGAGTACTTTTCCAGCACCATACTTACCCTTTTGCTCGTGGGGGATCGTTCCTTTTATGATAGGCACTTGGACAAGATTCTTACGTGCATCATCTACTGCCTTAGCAATACACTCTTGTACGTCTCTTGCTTTACCAAGACCATAACCAACTTTTCCCTTAGCGTCCCCAAGAACAACCAGTGCTGAAAAACTGAACGTACGTCCACCCTTCGTTACTTTTGCTACTCTATTGAGACTTACTAATTTGTCTTTTAAGTCAGAAGTATCAGCAGCTTTTTCCTTGCCTCTTCCACCTCTGTTGTTGCTATTTCTTTGAGCCATAATTCTTGCTTATCGGATTAAAATGAAAGACCTCCTTCTCTAGCACCTTCCGCTAGGGCCTTCACTCGTCCGTGATATAAATTACCGCCTCTATCAAAGACGACCTTATCTATGTTCTTTCCTTTTGCCTTTTCAGCGATCAATTGACCTACTTTCTTAGCACCGTCAGCACCTATGCCTCCCGCTACTTTAGAATTAGCATCAGCCAAGGTTACTCGGTTTACATCATCAATCAATTGACAATAGATGTACTTGTTAGATCTGAAGACTGAAAGTCTTGGAATATCAGCAGTTCCAGAAATCTTCTTTCTGGTTCTCATTCTGATTTTAGTCTTGTTAGTTAGTTTACGCATAACTATTTATGATTAAGCTCCAGCTGTCTTACCAGCTTTTCTTCTAATTTCTTCTCCTTTAAATCTGACACCTTTACCCTTGTAAGGCTCTATTTTTCTAAAGGCTCTAATTTTTGCTGCAATCTGTCCGATCAATTGGTTATCATGACTAGTCAAGATGATTGTCGGAGGTGCCCCCTTTTCCATCTTAGCTTCTACTTTAACCTCATCAGGCACTGCAAAAAATATCGGGTGAGAATAACCTAGAGTCAACTCTAACAGGTTACCTGTATTTGAAACTCTGTAACCTACACCTACTAACTCAAGAGTTTTAGTCCATCCTTCCGATACACCAAGAACCATATTATTAATCAATGATCTATTAAGACCATGGACTGATTTGTGTCGCTTCTGCTCTGTAGGTCTACTGATGTTCAATACACCATCCTCGATCCCTAAAGTAAGGTCGTGATCACACTGTTGTTTTAATTCACCCTTTGGACCTTTTACAGTCACTAGATTACCCTTAGAGATGTCAATTGTGACGCCTTTTGGTATTGTAATCGGTGCTTTTCCTATTCTAGACATCTTTATTGATTAGTATACGTAACAAATAAGTTCTCCACCCACGTGCTCTTTCTTCGCTTGCTTGTCCGTCATCACACCTTTGGACGTGGAAATAATATTAATGCCAAGACCGTTGATAGCTCTAGGTATCTCACCTGCTTTTGAGTATCGTCTTAGACCTGGGGTACTTAGTCTCCCTAACTTCTGTATAATAGGTAGCTTAGTCTTACTATCGTACTTCAAGGCAATCTTGATTATACCTTGCTTGCCTTCATCTTCGGCAAACTTATACTTAAGGATGAAGCCTTGATCGTAGAGTATTTCTGTAATACTCTTCTTCATTTTAGACATTGGAATCTCTACAATCCTGTGTCTAGCTTGCTGAGCATTTCTAATCCTAGTTAGGTAATCCGCTATTGAATCTGTAACCATTGTATTTCTTGTTTTATAGTATTGGGTCTACCAACTCGATTTAGTTAATCCAGGAATCTTACCTTCTAGGGCCATCTTTCTGAATGTCACTCTATTGATTCCAAATTTTCTCATATAACCCTTAGGTCTTCCAGTCAACTTACATCTATTGTGTAATCTGATTTTACAAGAATTCTTAGGCAGTTTATCCAACGCATCCCAATCTCCAGCTTCCTTCAGTGCCTTACGCTTTGCAGCATATTTCTCGACAAGCTTTCTACGCTTCTCTTCTCTTGCTATGATTGCTTTTCTAGCCATAGTCCTTATTAATTTCTTTGGTTCTTAAACGGCATACCAAGAAGCTTAAGAAGCTCTAGTGCCTCTGCATCCGTGTTTGCTGTTGTAACAAAATTGATGTCCATACCTGTTATCTTAGGTATAGAATCGATGTTGATCTCAGGAAAGATGATTTGTTCCTTTATGCCTAAAGAGTAGTTACCTCTACCATCAAAACTCTTATCACTTATACCTCTAAAGTCTCTTACCCTTGGTAACGCTACAGAAATCAATCTATCTAAGAAATCCCACATCTTCTCTTTACGCAAAGTCACCTTCGCACCGATAGGCATGCCTTCTCTTAACTTAAAGTTCGATACAGACTTCGATGCTATAGTTGCTACCGCTTTCTGTCCAGCTATGATAGTCATTTCTTTCAATGCATTCTCAACCAACTTCTTATCCTGAGTGGCTAGACCTACACCTTGATTGATTGCAATCTTAGTGAGCTTAGGCACCTGCATCGAAGACTTATAGTTAAATGTCTCTATGAGTTTAGGGACAACTTCGTCCTTGTATTTGGTATTTAATCTTGGTATGTAACTCATTACCTGATAATTTCTCCTGATTTCTTAGAATATCTAACCAATTTATCTCCGTCCAACTTTCGACCTACTCTCGTCCCTTTGCCTGTTTTAGGATCTACAAGTTGAAGATTTGATAAATGAATCGGTTGCTCTACTTCATTAATACCACCTGGCTCATCTGCAGTTGGTTTAGTATGTTTCTTAGCGACATTGACACCTTCTACGATGGCTCTGTACTTGCTAGGAATTACTTTTTGCACTTCTCCTGTAGCACCCTTATTGGCACCAGAAATTACAATTACTGTATCACCCTTCTTGATGTGCAGCTTAGCTGTTTTGTGCGATGTAATACTTTTCATCTTTATATTTCTAAAGCACTTCTGGTGCTAGTGAAACAATCTTCATATACTCAGCATCTCTCAACTCCCTTGCTACAGGCCCGAATATACGCGTACCTCTAGGCTCATCGTTTGGCGTCAAAAGAACAACAGCATTATCATCAAATCTGATGTAAGACCCGTCCTTTCTCCTTATCTCCTTTCTGGTTCTTACTATAACTGCTGGAGACACAAGGCCTTTCTTAACCCCACCTGGTGAAGCATCTTTAACTGTGACGATGATTTTATCACCGACAGAAGCATACCTTCTCTTAGATCCACCTAGTACTCTGATACAAAGTACTTCTTTGGCTCCTGAGTTATCTGCTACATTCAGTCGACTCTCTTGCTG
Organism: uncultured Saprospiraceae bacterium; assembly: GCA_937929835.1. GTDB lineage: Bacteria > Bacteroidota > Bacteroidia > Chitinophagales > Saprospiraceae > RFSX01. The sequence continues at coordinate 68,800 of CALFUU010000035.1, forward strand.
TATCATTGTTTAATATTATTTAGCCTTTTCAATTACTTCAGTCAGTCTCCATCTCTTTCTTTTACTGAGAGGACGAGACTCTGTGATCTTTACTAGATCTCCTTCATCACATTGGTTCTTATCATCGTGTGCTAAGAACTTCTTAGATTTCTTTACAAATTTTCCGTAGATCGGGTGACGTAATTTCCTTTCAACGGAAACTGTTATCGTCTTGTCCATCTTAGTACTGGTAACTATACCAATCCTAGTCTTCTTATTTTTTTGTATTGTTTCAGTGGACATACTATCGTTTTCTTCTTGCGATTTTTTTAGATCTTCCTGACAATTGCTCAGGATTAAGTTCTGCGATCTCTCTTCTTCTCAGCTCAGTCTTCATTCGCGCTACATCTCTCCTTACTTCCTTGAGAGCAAGTGGATTCTCTAATCCTTTGAGTGTATGATCAAACTCTAGTTTCTGATACTGTTTCTGAGTTTCTGCCAACTCATTTTTTAGTTCATCTAGAGCGAACTCTTGTAATTCTATATATTTCTTACTTGGCATATCTTAGATACTTTCTTATTCTGTATAATCAGGTCTTGTTATCGTTCTAGTCGGGACCGGAAGCTTCTGAGCTGCAAGACGTAGCGCTTCATAGGCTAGATCTCTTGGTACTCCATCTAATTCGAACATAATTCTTCCTGCTCTTATCCTAGCAACATAGTGGTCGAGGTTACCCTTACCCTTACCCATCCTTACCTCTGCAGGCTTTGATGTGATAGGCTTGTCTGGGAATATTCTGATCCACACCTTACCTTGTCTCTGCATATGCCTCGTCATTGCAATCCTCGCTGCTTCTATCTGTCTATTGGTGATGAAAGCATTTTCCATCGTCTTAAGAGCAAAAGAACCAAATGCAATCGTACTTCCTCGGTGGGCCATCCCTTTGTTCTTGCCCTTGTGAGTCTTTCTGTATTTTGTACGTTTCGGCTGTAACATCTTTTATTTTTTTCCCTTTTTGAAAAGTTTCGCAAAGGTATTACTAATTGCTAATTTATAAACTGTGGATTAGTTTCGGTTTCTACCGCCGCCGCCGCCTCTGTTGCCGCCGCCGCCTCTGTTACCACCTCTATTATTACCACCACGGCCTCCGCCTCTATTGCCGCCTCTTCCACCAGCACCTCTTCCGCCTTTAGACTTTCCGTCTCCAACGTTAGGCGATAGATCTCTCTTTCCTAATACCTCTCCTCTACATATCCAACACTTGACACCTATCTTTCCATAAACTGTTAAGGCTTCATATAAAGCGTAGTCAATATCGGCTCTGAAAGTGTGCAAAGGCGTTCTTCCGTCTTTGAACTCTTCGCTTCTTGCCATCTCCGCTCCATTCAATCTTCCACTTACTCTTATCTTGATCCCTTCAGCACCTGCTCTCATTGATGACTGGATAGCCATTTTGATAGCTCTTCTAAAGTTGACTCTTCCTTCCAGTTGCTTCCCTACTGATTCTGCTACGATAGCTGCATCCAGTTCAGGCTTTCTGATTTCTAGAATGTTAATCTGTACGTCTTGACCAGTTAACTTTTTCAGCTCTTCACGTATTCTATCTACCTCAGATCCACCTTTTCCGATGATAATACCAGGTCTAGATGTATGAATAGTAACGGTTACTCTTTTAAGCGTTCTCTCGATGATAATTCTTGCAATACCACCCTTATTAACTCTGGCAAGAAGGTATCTTCTGATTTTCTCGTCTTCGACAACATTCTTAGCGAAATTCTTTCCACCATACCAGTTGGATTCCCATCCTCTGATGATACCTAAACGATTACCTATTGGATTAGTCTTTTGACCCATTGCTTTTTATTCTTCTGTGGTTTCTTGAGAATTATCTTCTTCTATCACCGTTCTGTTGGCTACAACCATCGTCAGGTGATTAGATCTTTTTCTGATTCTGTGTGCTCTACCGTGTGGAGCTGGTCTGAATCTCTTCAGCATACCTGCCTCATCTACGTGAACACTCTTTATGAAAAGATCATACTCGTCAGCGCTGTATGCCATATCCAGCTTGTTCTCCCAGTTGGAGATAGCTGAAAGCAAAGCCTTCTCAGCAAACTCAGAGGCTTCTCTCTTAGAGAATCTCAATATGTTCAATGCCTGGTCAACAGATTTTCCTCTGATGCTATCCACAACAAAGCGCATCTTTCTTGCTGACAGAGACACATTTTTCAATTTTGATACTGCTTCCATAATTAAATGCTCAGTTATTATTTTCTATTTCCTTGGTGACCTTTGTACGTCCTAGTCGGAGAGAATTCACCCAACTTATGACCTACCATATTCTCCGTCACATATACAGGAATAAATGTTTTTCCATTATGAACCGCAATCGTCACTCCAACCATATCAGGGATAACCATTGATGATCTTGACCAAGTCTTAATTACAGACTTCTTTGATGACTCTTGTGCTTTTGCAACCTTCACTTGAAGCTTGTGAAACACGTAAGGCCCTTTCCTTAATGATCTAGCCATTACTTGTTATTTGTTTTTCTTCTTGAAATGATCAATTTGCTAGAATGCTTCTTAGTATTTCTAGTCTTCTGACCTTTTGCCATAACACCTGTTCTTGATCTAGGGTGACCTCCTGAAGCCTTACCTTCACCACCACCCATCGGGTGATCAACTGGATTCATCGCTACACCTCTTACTCTAGGTCTTCTGCCTTTCCATCTGTTTCTACCAGCCTTTCCCATTACAGTAAGTCCGTGATCTGGATTAGATGTTGTACCTATCGTTGCCTTACAAGTCAATAAGATTCTTCTTACCTCACTACTCGGCATCTTAATGATAGCATACTTCCCTTCTCTACCCATAAGTGTAGCGTAGGTACCTGCACTTCTTGCCAACTGCGCTCCTTTACCAGGACTCATCTCAATAGCATGTATATCAGAACCTAGAGGGATATCACTGAGATACATCGTATTGCCTACCTCTGGAGTAGCTTTTTTACCTGACACTATAGTCCCGCCGACTTTCAAGCCGTTAGGTGCCAATACATATCTCTTTTCAGAACCGAAATCTACTAGAGCTATGTATGCTGATCTATTCGGATCATACTCGATAGTCTCTACTGTGCCTGTGACACCTTCATTGTCTCTCTTGAAGTCAATGATCCTAAACTTCTTTTTATGACCACCACCGATGTTTCTAACTGTCATCTTTCCGTCGTGGTTTCTACCACCAGACTTCTTGAGACCTACAGTCAGTTTCTTATATGGCTTGCTAGACTTACTCGTTAGTTCTGAGTAGGTGTTGCTTACGTGGTGTCTTAATCCCGGTGTTACTGGCTTATGCTTCTTAACTGGCATCGTTCGTTATATTAAACTTCTCCGAAAAAATCGATTTCCTCTCCATTCGCCAATTTGACGATGGCTTTCTTATAAGAGCTAATGTTTCCCTTCAAAACACCTGACTTGGTATTTCTAGTCTTGGCTTTACGTGGCATAACCAACGTATTGACAGATGAAACATTGACCGCGTACATTTCTTCTACAGCTTTTCTGATCTCTACTTTGTTAGCGCTCTTATTCACTACAAAAGAGTATTGACCTTTGTTACCTGACAGTAACTCCGCCTTCTCCGAAATGATTGGTTTTATTAATATCTTCTTCATAACTTAATTATGATAAGTTTTCTTTGATCTTAGTGATAGCGCTTTCCATCAAGAAAACATTCCCAGCTCTGAGTATATCCAAAGTGCTAATATTTGTCGCCTCCTTTATAGACGCAGACTTAATGTTTCTTGTAGAGAGCAACAAGTTCTTATCTGCATCTCCATAAACGAAGAGTGCTTTGGTGTTGCTAGCTTCTAGGCTATTGAGTACATTCTGAAACTCTTTAGTCTTAGGGGCATCAAAGCTGAAGTTTTCGACAACTTTAAGTGCGCCAGCACTTGCCTTTGCAGATAATGCTGATCTTCTTGCCAAAGCCTTAACCTTCTTGTTCAACTTGACAGTGTAAGTTCTTGGTCTAGGACCAAAAGCTCTACCCCCACCCTTGAACAAAGGAGACTTTATGTTACCAGCTCTTGCTGTACCTGTTCCCTTTTGCTTCTTTATCTTCTTGGTAGATCCTTTGATCTCACCTCTTTCTTTAGACTTGTGTGTGCCTTGTCTAGCATTCGCTTGAATAGATTTTACATCTAGGTACACAGCGTGATCATTTGGCTCAATGCCAAATATGTTGTCTGGTAGATCTATAGACCTTCCAGTGGTCTTTCCGTTTATTCCGTAAACTTCAACTTTCATGATAGATCTATTTTTCGATGACTACTAAAGCGCCTTTGTGCCCAGGCACTGACCCTTTGACCAACATTAAGTTTTTCTCTGCAAATATCTTGACGACGGTCAAATTGGTCGTCTTGACTCTTTTGCCACCCATTCTACCAGCCATTCTCGTGCCTTTATAGACCTTAGATGGTGTAGAACATGCGCCTATTGCTCCCGGTGCTCTTCCTCGATTGTGCTGACCGTGGGTGGCTTGACCCACACCGCCGAACTTATGTCTTTTGACAACACCTTGGAAACCCTTTCCTTTTGATGTACCAATAGCACTGACGACATCGCCCTCTGCAAACACATCTTCTATAGTGACTTTATCACCTTGCGCTTTCTCTATATCAGAGTTTCTGAATTCCATGACTTTCACCACAGATTTCAAACCTGCTCTCTTTAAATGACCTCCTAGAGCTTTGTTGATATTCTTCGGATTCTTCTCACCGAATGCCAATTGCAATGCAGAATATCCATCAGAGTCATCAGACTTAACCTGAGACACGACGTTCGGCGTTACTTCGATAACTGTACAAGGAATGTTTTTCCCTGCATCATCAAAGAAGCTGGTCATACCGATTTTCTTTCCTATTAATCCGTTCATATACTGTACGTGATTTATATGCAAACTAATATCAAGGACCACAATGGACCTTACATTAGTACTTTATTAAATATGTGAAAAGGGTGATTAAGTGAGCTTGACCTGAATGTCTACCCCACTAGGTAACTCGAGTTTTGACAATGCATCCACCGTCTTTTGAGTCGGCGTATAGATTTCTATGAGTCTCTTATGGGTCCTAAGAGAAAACTGCTCACGAGATTTTTTGTTTACATGCGGTGATCTGAGCACCGTATGAATTTCTTTATCCGTTGGCAGAGGAATCGGACCAGAGATCACAGCACCACTATTACGTACCGTTTTCACTATCTTCTCAGTAGACTTATCAACTAGGTTGTAGTCGTAACTGCGAAGCTTTATTCTAATTTTTTGATTCATAACCTTTTATATCCATTCGAAAAGGAGCGCAAATGTACGCTTAATTAATTGTTATAACAAACACTAATTAAGGTTTATGCGCTAACTTCTCCTTTTGCTTTTTCAATAACTTCTTTTGCTACACTTTGCGGTGCTGCAGAATATCTGTCAAATGTCATCGTGCTGCTCGCTCTACCTGAGGTAATTGTTCTCAGTGAAGTCACATAACCAAACATTTCAGATAGTGGAACATCCGCCGAAATAACAACTGCTCCACCTGGTCTTGTATCTTGACCTTTAGGCAATCCTCTTCTTCGGTTGAGGTCACCAATCACAGATCCTACATACTCCTCTGGTGTCACTACCTCCAGTGCCATAATAGGCTCTAGAAGTACTGGCTTAGCAGATTTTGCTGCAGCCTTAAATCCTTCCTTAGCACAGAGCTCGAAAGCGATAGGCTTAGAATCCACGTTGTGTGTCGCTCCATCATAAAGCTTGACCTTCATAGAATCGATGCCATATCCAGCAAGGATTCCATTGTTCATCATTGCATTGAAGCCTTTGACGATAGATGGGAAGAATTCTTTAGGGATTTTACCCCCTACAATTTTGTTTTCAAACTGAAGCTTAGTCTTACCAGCTTTGAAGTCATCAGACTCTAGGAAATCCTCGTCTGCAGGCCCTAGCTCGAATGACATCTGAGCGAAAAGTCCAGATCCACCTGATTGCTTCTTAAGTCTCTCGTTGTGATCAACTGTAGCAGTCAGTGCCTCTTTGTATGTTACTTGAGGAGCTCCTTGGTTACACTCAACCTTGAACTCTCTTTTAAGTCTGTCTATGATAATCTCAAGGTGCAACTCTCCCATACCACTGATGATGGTCTGGTTGGTATCCTCATCGTATCTCACTCTAAATGTCGGATCCTCCTCCGACAACTTAGCCAGAGCCATACCCAACTTATCGATATCCTTCTGAGTCTTAGGCTCGATAGCGACTCCGATAACTGGATCAGGAAAGACCATACTCTCTAATACGAGAGGGTGTCCTTCAGCACAGAGTGTATCTCCTGTTCTGATATCCTTAAATCCAACTCCCGCAGCAATATCCCCTGTTTGTACACTAGGAATGGCATTCTGCTTGTTAGAGTGCATCTGATAAAGTCTAGAGATTCTCTCTTTACTGTCAGATCTAGAATTATATATATATGACCCAGCATCTAGTGTACCTGAGTACACTCTGAAGAAGGCCAATCTACCTACGTAAGGATCTGTTGCGATTTTGAACGCTAAAGCTGTAAAAGGCTCATCGTTAGACGGATTTCTTAATATTTCTTTATCGTCTTTAGGATTTGTTCCTGTTACACCTCCAATGTCTAGTGGAGAAGGCAAGAAAGCACATACTGCATCTAGTACAGCCTGTACACCTTTGTTCTTGAAAGCAGAACCACACATCATCGGTACAAACTTGTTGTCCAATACGGCACCTCTAACTGCATCAATCATCTCCTGCTCTGTAATGGAGTTAGGATCATCGAAGAATTTCTCCATCAATGTATCATCATACTCTGCAACAGCTTCTAGTAACTTCTCTCTCCATTCTGCAACTGTATCAACGAGGTCTTCTGGTACAGGAATTTCTTCATATGTCATTCCCATATCGTTTTCATTCCAAACGATGGCCTTTCCTGTAATCAAGTCTACCACGCCTTTGAATGTTTCTTCTGCACCTATAGGCACTTGAAGAGGAATAGACTCAGAGCCTAATTTTTCTTTTACATCTTTTACTACTGAAAAGAAGTCTGCACCTGATCTATCCATCTTATTGACGAATCCGATTCTTGGTACATTATAGTTATCGGCAAGTCTCCAGTTGGTTTCTGACTGCGGCTCTACACCAGATACAGCACAGAAAAGGAACACCAAACCATCAAGAACTCTTAAAGATCTATTTACCTCAACGGTAAAATCAACGTGACCCGGCGTATCAATGATATTCATCGGAAAATCCTGTCCTTTCCACTTCCAGTTGGTTGCTGTTGCAGCAGAGGTAATGGTAATACCTCTCTCTTGCTCCTGCTCCATCCAGTCCATAGTCGCGGCACCATCGTGTACCTCTCCTATCTTGTGAGATAGTCCAGTATAATAAAGAACTCTCTCTGTAGTGGTGGTCTTACCTGCATCAATGTGTGCAGCAATACCGATATTTCTTAGATATTTTAGATCTCTTGCCATGGTTTAAGTCTCTTATCCTTGTTTGTAGATATTATGTTCTAAAATGTGCGAAGGCTCTGTTGGCCTCAGCCATCTTATGCGTATCTTCTTTTTTCTTGACAGCAGCGCCTTCTCCTTTGGCAGCAGCCATAATTTCGTTAGCTAGCTTCTCTGACATACCCTTTCCGTTTCTCAGTCTAGAGTACTTGATCAACCACTTCATACCTACAGAAATCTTTCTAGCAGGTCTTACTTCTATAGGAATCTGGAAGGTAGCACCCCCGATTCTCTTAGATCTCACCTCTACACCTGGAGTGATGTTTTGAAGTGCTTTTTTCCATTGATCGTGTGGATCTTCGCCTGATTTCTCTTGGATCATATCCATAGCATCATAAAACAATCTGTATGCAGTTGTTTTCTTTCCTGCCCACATTAGGTTGTTCACAAACTGTGTTACCATTGGGTCATTGAACCTAGGGTCTGGTTGGAGTACCCTCTTTTTCGGCTTTCTTTTACGCATGCTCTAGTTATTTTTTCGGTCTCTTAGAACCGTACTTTGATCTTGATTGTAATCTTCCCTCAACTCCCGCAGTATCTAAGGCTCCCCTTACGATGGTGTATCTTACACCTGGAAGATCCTTTACTCTACCACCTCTTAGAAGTACGATGGAGTGTTCTTGGAGATTGTGTCCTTCACCCGGGATATATGCAATTACCTCTATACCATTGGTCAATCTCACCTTAGCGACCTTTCTCAGTGCTGAGTTCGGCTTCTTTGGTGTTGTGGTATATACTCTAGTGCATACCCCTCTTTTCTGTGGAGAACCTTCAAGTGCTCTTGACTTACTCGTCACGACTTGTTTTTTTCTCCCTTTCCTAACCAACTGGTTGATAGTAGGCATATATTACGTTGTTTACAGCTTTTGAAAAATGAGGTGCAAAGGTATATTTTATTCCTTGTATTGCAAAGGTGAAAATCATACATATAGCAAAGAACTCAAATGGACAATAAAATCAGAATAAGATTTGCCGAAAGTACTGATTTAGAGGTAATTAGAGCGCTAGTCGTGGAGTTAGCCATATTTGAAAAGGAGCCTGATGCCGTCTTGGCGACCCTAAATGACTACCAAGAGGCATTTAATTCTGGCTTGATTACAGTCTTTGTGGCAGAAACCGCAGATGAAATCGTAGGGATGACTCTCTTCTACGATACCTTCTCTACGTGGAAAGGCAAGATGCTGTATATGGAGGATTTTGTGGTCAAGGAAGCCTATCGCAGCAAGGGTGTGGGCAAGCTGTTGTTCGATAAGACTCTGGCTTATGCTCAAGAGTCAGGCTGTAAATTGATGAAGTGGCAGGTACTAGACTGGAACGAGGGTGCAGTGAAGTTCTATGAACGAGAAGGTGCGACCATAGAGAAGGGTTGGTGGAATGGGAAGATTGTTTTTTAGTGCTCAATAAAGGAGAATAGGAAATTTACCATTTACAGCTAGGTGTAGGGCTCAAAGCGTCACAGCTAGTATTAATGTCTGCATCTAGATTACCTACTCATTCAGGTAGAAGAATATTATCTATCTTGTAGCAAGAATTTTTCCAGAGAGGTTTAAACAATTTAAAATGAAGCAATTATTATCTCTTCTTGGTTTTTTGACCCTAATAAGTTCTTTTGCTTTAGCTCAACAACAATGGGAAGTATTTACTCCTATTACTGAATGTTACGAAATTGAGTTTCACGATGATAAAGCTTTTGCTGCTACTGACGGAGGCCTTTTAATTATTGATCTTCAAACTTGTACAGAGACGCTTCTAACCTCAAATAATAGCGGCATCAAAGGTTATGGGGTAAGGGATATTGAGATACTACCAAACGGCCATTGGTGGCTTCGCACTAAAGAAGTTGGGCTTATATATTTTGATGGTAGTAACTACTCTCACATAAATGACGATTTTATTGATTGGATTAATATCTGGGATCTGACTGCACATAATGATAAGCTTTGGTTTGCAGCCTCGTCCTTCTTATCAACTGAGGACACGACAATTGTAGAACATCAAAATCTTCCTTACCCCAGTTTTGGCTTTGCATTCGATTCGCAGAATAATTTATGGAGTGCAAGCGGGTATCTTTCCAAAATCGTGGACAATAATGTAGTAGAAGAACTTGATTATCCCAATCTTTCTGGATTCCCTTTTGGTAAATACTTTATGCACAACGATAGACATTGGATTTCCAGTATTGAACAAGTAGCAGAACCTCCTTTCGGTTGGAAAAATGAATATCACCTCTATTACTTTGACAACGGCGTATGGATTGATCGTTTGATACCAAATCACCCAGAAAAGGTATTCCTAGATAACGCGTCTTATTTTTCTTTTACTGTAGATTCCTTTTACGTAGAGGTTAAGGACTTAGACTTCTCTTATCAATCCATTAATGATAAATTCCCTAACCTCCCGTCTAACATAGGAACACCAGAAATAATTGCCCAAGAAGATGAAGAAACTTTTTGGATCCAAGGCAATAATACAGATCTAACTTTGCCCCAACTATATAGAGTTAGTAAAGATTCAATTAAAGGTTTTGGTATCAATTCATTTTTAAGCTCACGACCAGAAGTCATAACAATAGATTGCAATGGAAATCTTATTGCCTATGATTCTAGTAGAGATGGCATCCATATCAAAGAAGATTTATGGCACAACATTGATGTTAACTACCTTAATTCTAATTGCGGAATAACAGGACTTACATCTGATCAATCTAATTGTGACAATTGGGCAATCAGTAACGAATCTGGTTGTTATTCTTTTTGGAATATCAAAGACGACAACCTAAGAGAATATGACTTATTAATAGATGACAATTGCAAAAGAGTAACATTTGACTCAGAAGGCAATTTATTCTTTCAATACTCAGATAAGATTATCAAAGGAGATACATTGGGGAATTCTGCTCTGATAGAAGTGCCTAGAATAGATAGGTTTACAAAAATACTTTACTCGAGTCAAGATATATTGTGGATCACAGGCTATGATTCAGAGAATGCGGATAATACCCTAATTATGAAGTACCAAAATGACATATGGACTACTTTCGAGCATTCTGTATCAAGGGGTATACCGATTTTATATGAAGATAACTCAGGGCGGATGTTCTTCGTTGACAATTCAGATCAGATTTACACATTCGATGGTTCAGAATGGATCTTATTCATTAGTGACAACACCTTAGACAATTTGGGTGAAATTAATGACATCGTCGTTGACGGCAACAATTTATTTATCGCCACTCAAAAAGGATTGGGCCAATGGGATGGAATAGAGTTACAGCTTTATGATTATACCAATTCTGACATTTTGGATAAAGATTGTCAGCAACTAAAGCTGGCTAATGATTCTTTACTTTGGATTCGACATCAGCAAGGGCTGACGAAAATGAGTATAACAAAAAACTCTACTAATGTACATAACCTAACCCTAGAAGAGCCCGAGGTTAATTTCTCACTTTATCCAAATCCAACCAACAACATATTAACTGCCAATTTCAATAGTGAAGAAACAAGAAGGATCGACATAATTAGTATTGCAGGACAGGTTCTCATCTCAAAAGAATCTTCAGATTCTCTAATAGATTTTAATTTAAAAGAATTGGGGGTAGTAGAACAAGGCTGCTATTGGATGAGAGTTCAGGAGCGGGATGGGGTGATGTTGCAAAAATTTATTGTTCTCTAAAAATATACTCCTTAGCATCAAAGCCTCTTTATCAGATTACGATTTACTGCCTGTCAGGCAAACATAAGATTGATTTTGTGAATGCTATGCCGTTCTGCATTATGTAATAAAATCAAGATAGTTATCTCTATTAATGACCTGAGTTGTATGTTCTGGGTAAGCCTCGAGAAAGGACTTAGGAAATCGCTTTTTGCCCTTCTGCCATTTGAACTCAAAAGCGTGGAGGGTACCATCCACTTCCTCTATATAATCTATCTCCGCTTGGTCGTGAGTCCTCCAAAAATACCGTAGGACGTGGCGCTGGGCATAACTATTCCGTTTCCACCTTTCTATGAGCAGGTGATTTTCCCAGAGTGCCCCCTTGTCCTGACGGAACTCGAGATAGTGGAAATTGTTAATCAGTATGTTGCGGATACCATTATCATAGAAATAGTATTTCTTCCCCTTCTTTAGTTCGTTTCTGAGATTTCTGCTAAAGGCAGGTAGCTGGTAAATGACGAACATCTTCTCCAAGATATCTAGATACTTCTCTACCGTTGCGGGGTCTATATTGCCGATAGTTCTTGCCAGCTCGTGATACCGAACTTCACTGCCGAGCTGCATCGCCAACGCTATGAGCAGCTTCTGCACAAAGCTGGACTTCTTGATCCCATCAAAAGTGAGTATGTCTTTATAGAGATAACTATTGCTCAGTTCCAATAAAACTTCCCGCTCCCTACCAGGATTATTGATGACCTCTGGATAACTCCCGTAGATGAGCCGGGTTTCTAGATTTCTTTTTTCCTCAATCAAGGAAGTATGATCAGTTAATTCTGTCTGGCTCAGTGGGAATAGATGATACTCTACTTTCCTCCCAGTCAATGGCTCATCTAGTGCATTGTGTAGATCTAGAGAAGAGGAACCCGAGAGGATGATCTGAATATCAGGGTAGGTATCATAGAGCAGCTTTATTTTATGACCTATGCCGTCGATTTGCTGCGCCTCATCGATGATGATGAGCTGTGTCAGCTTGCCTATTATATTTCTTAATTGTGTACTTGTACCTGCCTGTTCTATGGCTTCCTTGATATCGCCCTCATCGGCATTAAGCCATTGCCCCTTGTCAGAGTTCTGGATGAGGGCTTTCAACATAGTGGTCTTGCCTACTTGGCGAGGGCCTAGTAAGACTATAACTTTTCCCTTATCGAGCTGATTCTGTATAGATTGATATAGATGTCTCGTAATGTTCACATCTCAAAAGTATAGCAAATACATACTAAATCCTAAAATTAGGCGTAATATTCTGATTGCATTCTTAAAATTAGGCGTAATTGCAAGATTCTATTCTTAATATTAGGCGTAATTACAAGATTAGAGCCCTTAGCCTATTGATTTATTGTTCCCTGGCGAGATAGACATCAAAATCTACCATCAAATT